>CANJQH010000018.1 GCA_947476335.1 Anaerolineae bacterium
ATCGCTGCATCCGCCATCTCGTATTGCTGATTGTTATTCGGCTTGCGCCGATCCGGCAAGCTGGCCCATCGCCCCTGCAACTGTTTTATGACTGCATCGAGTTTCATCACCCTCTATCTTCGCCCACCTTTCAGATTGAGAATTGCTGGATCCGCTGAAGTGCGTTGGAATTGTTGTTGACGATACTCTGGGCGAAGCCAAGATGAGCAGGAAAAGATCCCAGCGTTATGAACCAGAGAATCATGTCCGGTTCGTACTGCATACTTTTTTCGATCAGGAGTAGATCTTTTTTTAGAGATTGACCAGGGTAACCGAGACTGTAGAAAATAATGCGTCGTCCATCTGGACTGCGAAGGGCGTCCGTATTCAGTTGTGCGGCGAGTGTGTCTTTTGCAGGCAGTCCGAGTCCGTAGACCTGAGAATCTCCGATCAGAACGACACGAAATTCATCTTCGTGTTTGGGTTGCGCTATTTTGTGGGACGCGAAAATCATATCGAGATTAGTAATATCTGTCTTTTGATTTCGAAATCCGAAATGAAATGGCGGTCGTATGCGCCCAGGAAAAATGTGGTTGTAAAGCGTCAGCTGTGCGATCTGCGGCATCGGATCGACTGCGGCGAAGATCATGTTCGCAGCGATAAAAAAAATCAATGTGCGCAGTGCGAGAGAGGTGAGGTCATGGCGAGTGCGGATCATGTCGAAGTCGACTTGGCAGAAGCTCAGCCGATGCCGAATAGCTTGCGGAAGACGAGGAGCGACATCGACGGATTCGGCAGGGCGAACCATACCCAGCCGAGCGTGACATAGTGAAAAGTAACGAACGCGCCCACGATGTTGGCTGTGCGCTGTAATCCAAGGCGTTCTTCAGGAATCGCCAGGCGGCGCCGTGCAAATTCATTCCAGCGATTGTGAAGAAACAGGCCGATGCCGTGCCACAACCCCCAGACTGCGAAATTCATTGACACACCGTGCCACAGGCCGATCAGCAGCATTGTGCTGACCTGAGCCGTTGCGATGATCACCGCCGGCGAAAGTTCGCGTCGTCGCAGCGCGCGCGCCAGCGGATTGAAGTAGTACGCGCGAATCCATTGAGTCAGTGACATGTGCCAGCGATGCCAGAATTGCGTTAGGTTTGGGGCAAAGTATGGATTGGCGAAATTTTCCGGCAACCGGATTCCAAGACAGCGCGCTGCACCGATGGCCATGTCGGAATAGCCGGCGAAGTCGAAGAAAATCTGGAGAGCATAGGCGTATGCCACGACCCACGTCGGAATCCCTGCGTGCACATGCGGGGCGTTGATCGGGTGCAACGCCATCATCGCCAGCGTGTCGGCGAAGATGAACTTCTTGAGCGATCCGATTGCGATGCGCTGCATGCCGGCGACGAAGTCCGGAATATTCACGACCCACGTCGCGCGCAGATCGCTCACGAATCGTTCTGCGCGCTCGATCGGACCAGCGATCAGCGCGGGTGCGAAAACCACGTACGTCACGAACTCGCTTAACGACATGGCTGGTAATCGTCCGGCGGAGGCGTCGCGCAGTGTGCCGATCAGGCGAAATGCAATGTATGAGAATCCGAGCCAGCTGAAATTGTTCACGGTGCCGGCGCCGATGCCGAGGATGGCGGAGATTCGCTGCAGCAGCGCCGTATCTTTCACCAGGAAAAGCAATGTGATCAGCAGAGCGATGGAAGCGCCAATGAATACTTTCCTGCGTTCCAGAATTCTGCGCAGGCTGATTCGTGCACAGACGCCGATGCCGGCGCATGTGAGTATGCCCCCCGCACTCATGGCGATCAAAAATATCCATGAGCGATTGCGTATTTCGGGTGCCAGCTGTACGACGGCGAACAGAAGCAGGATTACGATGATCGTGCCTACTTCGCTCCATCGTGGCACGTTCGCGGGTGGACGCAGAATTGCATGAGTGGCCAGCGTGATGAACAACGTGGCGCACGGGAGTAGGAAGTTCGATATATTCCCGCTGAGCTTCGGCTGCAGTGCGAAGAGAGCAGCGATGCTGAGGACGAAAAGACCGCTGTTGCGCAGCGCCGTGTGCGAAGACGCGCACGCGATGTGCGTCCATGGCCATTGTGAACTCGTCAGTGTCGACATCAAAATCCTCCGTACACCCATGTCGGTGACGTATCTGCTGTGACGATGATCAGCGCCAGGATCAACATGCACAGCAGAAGTGCAGTCAGGTTCATTTTCGAAAATATTTTTCGCAACATTAGGCTGTATTCCCTGAGATGTGTCGGGTGTCGAAAATCACAACATACTACGGCATTTGTAACTACTCAGGCCCAAATCAGATTTCCTGCGAAACACACTATTCTCTCCCCCTTCGGGATGAGGAATAGTGCGTTTCGCGATGGAAAATAGAGCGGCCTGAGCAGGTACAAATTTTTACACTGGGGTTGACATTACGAGGTGTACAAATATAGTTAGCCCACTAACAATGTCTTCAAAATTGCCGATCACTTCTGCGGTCAGTTACACGCTCGTGCGCGTGGCCAGGCTCTATCGTGCGCACTCGGAGGCGCTGTTGCGCGCACATGATCTGCATCCGGGACAGGAAATGTTTCTGATGTCGCTTTGGCAGGAGGAGGGTGCAACGCAGACGGATCTTGCTGCGGAACTTCATGTCCAGCCCGCGACGTTGACCAACATGCTCAACCGTCTGACTGAAGTAGGCATGATCGAACGGCGTCCGGACCTAGCGGATGGACGTGTATGGCGCATCTACTTCACGCCGATGGGGCGCGCAACTTTTGAGAATCTGCGTGCTGTATGGAACGAGATGGAGCTCTATGTTACCGCAGGAATGACGGCGAATGAAAAGCGCAGCCTGCAACAGCTGCTGGCGCGCGTCGAGCACAATTTGCACACACGACAACTGTAAATGACCCGACTTTCCGCCTTGCCTCAGCACCCGCCGGAATCACCACCTGGCTCTATTTGCAGGAGATTTGCAGAAGATCTGCAGAAGATCTGCAGAAGATCTGCAGAAGATCTGCAGAAGATCTGCGATGCGGTTCGGGGGCAAGCATGAAACGTCGTAATAGTCCAAGTCGCAATCTTCAACGCATTGCCTCGATCCGTTCGTAGGCATAAAAATTAAATTAGCTTGCTAAGGAAAATTAATTTTTACATGAAAATTACACTGTTTGGTGCCACCGGCCGTACCGGCCGACAAATCCTCAGTCAGGCGCTTGCGGAGGGTCACCTTGTGACGGCCGTCGTCCGCAGCCCGCGCGCGGTGTTCGAGCCGCATCCACAGATGCAAATTGCCGTTGCTGCGTTCGACGATCAGGTTGCTGTGCGCGCAGCCATGCACGGCTGTGACGCGGTGCTGTCTGCCGTTGGTGCACCGTTAAGTCGCGCTGTCACGAGTGTGCACGAGGATAGCGCACGTGCGATCCTGCGTGTGATGCAGGCTGAGACAATCCGCCGATTGGTCGTCGTATCTTCGGGCGGCACCAATCCACAGCATGACCCCAACCTGCCTTTTGTGTTCGAGCAGGTTTTCAAACGCCTGTTCATCAACATTTATCACGATCAGATCCGCATGGAGCAGCACATCATGGCCAGCGATCGCGATTGGACCATCATCAGGCCGCCTCAATTGACGGACGATGTGCTCGACACACGCTATCGAACCGCCGAGGCATATGCCATTGCAGGAGGAAACAGTGTTAGTCGTGCTGACGTTGCTCATCTGATGCTGCGTGTGTTGGATGATCCGAGCGCCTATCGCAAGGCATATGCGATCGCGCGCTAAGTTCCTGTCCATAAGTGTTGTCCGGCAGATTCGCCTCCCCCGCTTTGCGGGGGAGGCGAATCTGCCGCCAGAACTTTTGGCGACTCACTTAGCACCGGCGCTGCAGATCGATGTGCAAGGCGCTGCCGTGTTTCGCTGGCTGTGTGCTGTGGAAAAACAACAACCGCCCGAAAATTTTTCGGGCGGTTGTTGTTACGGACGCGACGGGATTCGAACCCGCGGTCTCTGCCTTGACAGGGCAGCGTGTTAGGCCTCTACACCACGCATCCTTAACTCCTTACCCTCTGAATATATCACCTTCCAACGAAGAATGCAAGAGGTAAATTTTCGATTTAAGGCAGATTTGAGACGATTACTCATGTCGGTCGGCCCTATTTATTTTCGCTACAAAACACGTATTTTGTAGTGGAAATAACGATCCAGTAGTGCGTCCAGGCAAAACTTGCGGGTCCCACTAAACATCCTGATATCGGCGCTGCGCCGTTGCCAGGGCCGCGCCTACAGCACAAACCCTGGCTGAATCGAAGTACGCCCTTTCAAGGCTGAAAAAGCACCAAAGGCGCGACGCAGTCCTAGCCCAGACCATCGGTCTGGGATGCACAACCGCACCCGTGGGAAATTGCTGCGTCGCAATGTGGGCGCAATATGGGCGCAATGTGGGTTGTAGGCAAGGTTCGCACAGGGCGGACGCACACAAGTTTTGCCTGGACGCACTAGTAAGTTCCTGTCCATAAGTTCTGGCGACTCACTTAGGGCAGGGTAGTGACCCTTCGCGCCAGCAAATAAATGGCGGTTTGTGCCATGAGGCTTGGAAGAGGGCTGACGCTGTGGTGATTGGCGACGAATTCGGCGCGTTGGACGGTGGCGCCGAGGTGTAGTGCGAAGGACTCGAACTGGGCGAGGGTGATGGCGCGGAAGGGAGGGTCGTCGGAGGCGAGGCTGGCGCCAAAGCCGTCGCCGCGGAGCATGCGCAGGCGGGTGCGCCAGTAGCCGGCGTTGTCGAAGCTGACGACGGCGAGGCGGCCGACGCGCAGCATTTCGCGCAGCACGGTTTCAGGGCGGCCGAGGTAGGCGAGCGTCTGGCTGAGGATGATGGCATCGAAAGCGCCGTCGGGGTAATCGGCGAGGCCTTCCTCGATGTTGCCCTGGCGGACGGAGAGGCCGCGGGTGATGCAGGTGCGCACGGCGGCTTCGTTCAGCTCGACGCCGCGCGCCGTCACGTGATTCTTTTGCACGAGCAGCGAGAGCAGTGCGCCATCGCCGCAGCCGAGGTCGAGCACCTTGGCGTCGCGCGGGATCAGGTCAATGATGGCGTTCAGGTCGGCGCGGTCGGGGGCGTGGTTGAGCATGATAGTGCGCAGGGATCAGGCGCGGCGCAGAAAGTCGCGCGCGAGTTCGGCGAGTCTGTCGGTTTCCAACAAAAAAGCGTCGTGGCCGTAATTGCTGTCGATATCGACGTAAGTGACGTCGATGCCGTTCTGGAGCAGGGCGCGTACCAGTTCTTTCGACTGCCAGCTTGGGTAGAGCCAGTCCGAGGTGTAGCTGAGGACAAGAAAGCGCGCGGTGACATTGCGGAAGGCGTGGGCGAGCGAGGGCAGTCCGTAGGACATGTCGAAGTAGTCCATGGCCTTGCTGAGATATAGAAAACTATTTGCGTCGAAGCGCTTGGTGAAGGATTCGCCGCGGTAGCGCAGGTAGCTTTCGACCTCGAATTCGGTGTCGAAGGTGTAACCGTAGCGGCCGGAGGTGCGCAGGCGGCGGCCAAACTTTTCGCGCATCGATTCGTCGCTGAGAAAAGTAATGTGGCCGATCATGCGGGCGACGGCGAGGCCGGCGTTGGGCGGTGTGCGGTCGGGGCCGTAATAATCGCCGTGGTTCCAGTTCGGATCTGCGTAGATGGCCTGGCGCGGCACCTCGTTGAGCGCGATGGTCTGCGGGGAGAGGCGGGCTGTGCTGGCGAGGACGATGGTGGAGCGCACCTTGTTCGGATACGAGACCGTCCATTGCAGGGCCTGCATGCCGCCCATGGAGCCGCCGGCGACGCTCAGCAGCGTGTCGATGCCGAGGTGATCGAGCAGCATGCGCTGAGCGTCGACCATATCTGGAATCGTGAGCATGGGGAAGGTGAGGCCGTAGGGTTTGCCGGTCTTCGGATCGATCGAGGCTGGGCCGGTGCTGCCGCTGCAGCCGCCGAGCACGTTGGAACAGATGATGAAGTAACGATCGGTGTCGAAGGCCTTGCCGGGGCCGACGGCGTCGTCCCACCAGCCGGGCTTGTCGTCGTCGGGCGCGTAATGGCCGGCGAGGTGGGCATCGCCACTCCAGGCGTGGCAGACCAGAATGGCGTTGCTGCGGTCAGCGTTCAGTTCGCCGTAGGTTTCGTAGGCGAGGGTGAACGGACCGAAGGCGGCGCCGCTCTGGAGCTGGAGATCCCAGGGGGAGTGGAAGAAGCGGGAAGTTGTGAGCATCCGAAGCAGAGTGGATAGTTATAGTGGATAGTAGATAGTGTGAGCGGTTAGTAAGTGCGCTATCTATAGGTCGATGAAATCAGGCCTCGCAACATGCGGCGGATTTCAATCACGGACCTGCACAGGCGGAGTGACTCTTCTTCAGCCATGAACTTCAGTCTAGCGGAAATGATCAATTGGGTTTCGAGTTCGCCAGCTGACCCTAAGTTCCTGTCCATAAGTTTTGTCCGGCAGAACTTTTGGCGACTCACTTAGGGAGATGGACAAAAACTGATGAAACTCAGCCGCGGATGCTCTGCTCTGTCCCTCGGCAATGTTCGATGAAATCGATACCGCCGCACGTTGCATCTGCGAAATCAGTCCGTACTGCTCACGATTTGGAAAGATTGCAGTAACAGCATAGACCTGCGTTACCAGGTCTATGCTCTTCTGCCAGACGATCAGATCTTTGTAGTCTCGAATTCCAGTCTGTTGTGTATCCATCCGAAAGCTTAGGGGCTTATCGGCTGTTGCTATCACTATCTACTATCACTACCCAAGCGCCTGATCCAGGTCTGCCAGGATGTCTTCAATCGCCTCGATGCCGACGGAGAGGCGGATGAAGTCGTCGGTCACGCCGGTCTGGGCCTGTTCGTCCGGGGTGAGCTGTGAGTGTGTGGTGGAGGCGGGGTGAATCGCCAGTGACTTGGCGTCGCCGATGTTGGCGACGTGTGAGAAGAGCTTGAGCGAGTCGATGAAGTTGCGGCCGGCTTCCTTGCCGCCCTTGATGCCGAAGCCGAGCAGTGCGGTGAGGCCCTTGGGCGCGACGCGATCGACTTCAGCCTTCCATTTGTAGTCGGGCAAGCTGGGGTGGTTGACCCACGAGACTTTGGGGTGCTGCACCAGATGCGCGGCGACGGCGTTGGCGTTGGCGATGTGGCGGTCCATGCGCACATGCAGCGTTTCGATGCCGATGAGGTTGAGGAAAGAGTTGAACGGCGACTGCGAGGCGCCGATGTCGCGCAGCAGCGTGAGGCGGGCCTTCAGAATATAGGCCGGTGCGCCGAGGGCGGAGTAGACGAGCCCATGGTAGCTGGGGTCGGGCGTGTTGAAGAGAGCGTTATGGCGCGGGCTGTTCGTCCAGTCGTACTTGCCGCTGTCGACGATGACGCCGCCGACGCTGAGGCCGTGGCCGCCGAGGTATTTCGTCGTCGAATGCACGACGATGTCGGCGCCGTGCTCGATGGGGCGCAGCAGGTAGGGCGACGGCGAGGTGTTGTCGATGATGAGCGGCAGACCGTTGTCATGCGCGATGTCGGCGATGGTGCGGATGGGGAACAGGTTGAGGCGCGGGTTGCCGACGCTTTCGCCGTAGAGTGCGCGCGTGTTCGGGCGGATGGCAGCACGCCAGCCATCGAAGTCGTCCGGGTCGACGAAGGTGGCTTCGATGCCGAGGCGCGGCAGCGTGTGGCGGAAGAGGTTCCAGGTGCCGCCGTAGATGGCCGTCGAAACCACGATGTGGTCGCCGGCCTGCGCCAGGTTCAGCACGGCGAAGGTTTCAGCCGCCTGCCCCGATGCGGTCACCAGGCCGCCGATGCCGCCTTCGAGCTGCGCGATGCGCTGCTCGGCGACGTCGTTGGTCGGGTTCATCAGGCGCGTGTAGATGTTGCCGAATTCCTTGAGGCCGAACAGGTTGGCGGCGTGCTCCGTATTCTTGAACTGATACGAAGTGGTCTGGAAGAGCGGAACGGCGCGCGATCCGGTGGTCGGGTCGGGCTGAGTGCCGCCGTGCAGGGCGATCGTTTCGAGTCCGGGCTTGCGTTCTGTGGTCATTTTGATGTGCTCCGAAGCGGTAATGTGCCGCTGATGCCGGCGAGTTTATCTGCGGATGATGTGCGCCGGTGCACATCGTCCGAGCGAAAAACGAAAAGCCCTCTTGCGCGGAGTGAGCAAGAGGGCATGATTTATATACAAGCCTCCTCTCATCTTCCAGTTTCACTGACGGATTTGGCACCTAACGTACTAGGTTGCCGCGGTTTCTTTGGGCCGGTCCCTCCACCGCTCTGGATAAGAGTTTGCGCCATGTGTCGGCGCGCTGCGCTGAGTGCGATTCAATTGTTCGAACAGTTGCAAGGATAACGAATCGATGGGGTGATGTCAAGACCGAAGGCTGGCGTTTCGAAGGGGAAGGGCCGCCGTCGCTTTCCAAAGGAAGCCTGTGGGAAGCCTGTGAGAAGCCTGCGCAAAAATGCGAAGAGGGAAGCAGTGTGTGTGAAGAGAAATACCAAGAGAAAGGTAAAAAATATGCAAAAAAATGCGATGAGAAAAAATATAACGAGTAAAGATATTTCGCGCATAAAAATTTGAGCATTCCTGTGGATCCCGAAAAAGCGTGTGGGCGGTAGAATCTTCAGCAACTATGAGAAGTACACGCGGTCCACTTATGCTCGCCGCACTCCTCGCGGGATTCGTCATCGGCACAGTCTTCGGGGCGTACTTGTTGTACGCGGTGGTGCCGTCGGCGTCTATGTCGAGCGGAGCGACGCCGCGCGATCTTTATTACGACCCTGCTGGAAACTTTCCGCAGTATCGAGACTATTACGCGGCGCGCGCCGCGGCGCGTTTTGCCGCGATGGGTGGCGCTGCCAACGAGCAGGCGCTGAGTGGTGCCCGTGATGAGCTGGGCATCACTACTGGTGAAGTCACGCCGTCTGAGGCGGTGGAGATGGTGCGCGCTGCGCAGTCTGTTGCGGCGAAAGAGAACACAGCCGAGCTGAATCCCGATGCCGGGCGGTTCACGCTGCAGGATCAGCAGAACCTGGCTGCGCTGGGTGATCGGTTGAATGCCACACAGGGTGATCTCGGGACCGGCGCCGCAGGGGCGGCCTCGTGGCGTGATTTGATTCGCATTGGCGGGTTAATCGGGCTGGCTGTGCTGATTCTGCTGGCGGCACTTGTGCTGTGGCTGATCAATCGCGGGCTGCAGACGCGCACGCCGACCGACGGTGATGAAGTGGGCGATGAAGTGACGCCGACGCGTACGTCGACGCGTACGTCGGCGCGTACGTCGGCGCGTACGCCGACGCGCAGTGCGCCACGCACACCACTTACTGCGACGGATGCTGGTCGCTCGGCAGACAGGCCGGCCACATCTACGGCTGCGCCGCGCTCACGCAGCGCCGAACCGCCCGATGTCACAGCCGACGCACCGCTGGCCGACGCAGCACCTGCGTCGACGGCGTTCAATCCGCTGGTGGACACCGGGGTCGATAGCGAGCGCATCGGCACATATGACACGGTTTATGTGATTGGCGAAGATCGCTATGACGACAGCTTTCCGATTCATGGCTCGATGGGAGAGCTGATCGGCGAGTGTGGCGCTTCGATTGTCGAACGCGTGGGCCTTGATTCGCCTGCGCGCGTCGTCGCGGTCGCGGTCTGGCTGTTCGACAAGGGCGATTTCCAGAGCACGACAAAAATTCTACTGACGGATTTTGCATTCACTGATACGGCTGTGCGCGACAAGCTGCGAAATCGTGGCGATGCCGTGCAGGTGCGCATGGGCGTCATTGACATTGTCACGTCGTCGCTGCGCATCGATGTCGAGGTGACTGCGCTCAATTGCGCACCGATCGGCGGTGTTTCGAACGGCTATTTCGAAAAGCTGGGTCTGCAGTTCCGCGTATATCGCAAATAGCGGAGCAGGCAGAAATTTCGCCGCCGCTTGCTCGAAGAGAGCCGCCAGGCATGGGAGTTTTTCATAGAATTTTCTATGGGTCATGACTGCGCTCCGGGGTCTTTTCAAGCGTCTCAAGCGCTTCAAGCGCTTATTACGTCGCTTGGAGATGAGCGGCGCGTCTTTGAGCACTGGGAATGGCGCAGGCCGGAGGATCTGGCTGAGCATGTGCTGACTGCGACAGACGGACGCGCCGGCGTGTGTGCTGCGCCGGTCGAACCTGGTGCGGAGGTGGCGTGGGTGCGTTGGGCTGCGTTGCAGGATGGTATGCCGCTGCGCGTGCTTCTGGAGCTGTTGGCGACGCGAATCGATGGGCTGCGGCGTGCGCACGTGCGTGCGCTTTGGTGCGTCGATATGAAAGGCGGTTGGCTGAATCATGCGCTGCGCGAACGTGGATTTCGGCGCGTCGATGAAATTGTGACGTTCGAGCATCGTGATGGTTTTGTATGCCCGGCTGTGCCTGCGGGCTGTGCGCTGATGGACGTGGATGGGGCGCATCTCGACGCGCTGGCTGTGCTTGATGTGCGCGCATTTGCGCCGCAATGGCATTACCCCGCCTTCGTTTTGCGGGCGGCGCGTGTGGATTTGGGCTGGTTTCGAATTGCGTGGGTTGATGGTGCGCCGGCGGGTTATTTGTGCGCATCGCTGCAGGACGAACATGCGCACGTGGTGCGCCTGGCGGTTGATCCGGCCCATGGGCGCCGCGGCATTGGCGGTGCGTTGCTTGGTGAGGCGCTTGTGGAGCTGGCAGCGCGAGGAATGCGGCGCATTACGTTGAACACGGCGGCGTCGCTGCCGGCTGGCGGTCTGTATCGGAAGCTGGGGTTTCGGCCGCTGCGTGACGGCGCCGACGTGTTGAATTTGACACTGTGACGACTTCGCTATGAACCGCACGAATCCATCTCGCACGCCGGCGTCGTCACCGCCACCGCCACCGCCTTCTGGTCGCGCCGCGCGCACTTTTGTGCTGCTGCTGCTGACTGTGGCGATCGCGGGTATTTTGTCGACGCTGGTGCGCAGTGTGGCGCATCGCTTTTCGGCAGCGCCGCCCACGCCGTTGGCGACCCCGGCGGTGATTGCGCCGACGATTGCGGCGATCGTGCCGACGGGGCCGGTTCTGGCAGCCGGCGTGTCTGAGCGGCGCATTGGCATTGTGAGTGGGCATCGCGGCAACGACTCCGGGTCTGTGTGCAAAGATGGCCTGATGGAAGCGCAGATCAACTTCGATCATGCCAGCCGTGTGGCGCAGGCGCTGCGGGCGCTTGGTTACACGGTGGATGTGCTGGACGAATTCGATCCACGGCTGCAAGGCTACAAGGCGCTGGTGTTTTTGAGCATTCACGCCGACTCATGTACGTACATTAATGACGTGGCGACGGGCTATAAGATTGCGCGTGCGCAGGGCAGTGCACTGCCGGTGGATGAAGATCGCCTCGTGGCTTGTCTGTCTTCGCGATATAAAAAAGCAACGGGGTTGTCTTTTCATCACAATACGGTGACGGCCAACATGCTCGAATATCACGGCTTTTACAAGATTGATGCGCTGACGCCGGCGGCGATCATCGAGACGGGTTTTATGAACCTGGACCGCGGCGTGCTGACGAAGCGCGCGGCTGACGTTGGGCGCGGCATTACTGAGGGGCTGCTGTGTTTTTTGAATCGTGAAGTGCCCTGATCGTGGTGTAGAGACTGCCTATTCAGGGGGTTCTTCTGAGCGTGGGAGAGATCATTTCTCAGCCCCGAAGGTGTGCGAACCCTGGGCCGAAAAGAAAGACGCGTCTGTGGCGCTCAAGTCTCGCAGGAAAAAGTGTTGAAGGCGTCCCCAGCCCAGACCGAGGGTGGATGACAGCTGCGACGCTGCGACGCTGCGTCGTGCGACGTGCGACGCAGTTGGGCCTGCCTGGGGCCTACAATTTCGGCATGTTTGTTCGCAAATCGTTGTCTGCCCTGATCAGCCTCATCGTCGTTGTGGTGGGCATGCTTGGGGAGCCGTTGTTTGCGGTCGCGCAGGGTGTCAGCCCAAACGGTGAGCTGGGATCTGTGCCGCTGCTGGCGGTGAGTGGCGATGTGCGGGACGCATCTGCAGCGCGCAGCAGCAAATGGATTGAGGTGCGGCTGGCTTCGCAGCGATTGATTGCGTGGCAGAACGGGCGCGTGGTGATGACTACGTTGATCTCGAGTGGTCTGCCACGAACGCCGACGGTGCGCGGCAGTTTCCGAATTCAGCGGCGCTACCGGCGTGTGCGTATGCGCGGCCCTGGCTACAACCTGCCGAATGTGCCGTATGCGATGTTTTTCTACGGCGGATATGCGCTGCACGGCACCTATTGGCACAACAACTTTGGCCGGCCGATGAGCCATGGCTGTGTGAATCTGCCGACGTCGAAGGCGGCGTGGCTGTACAACTGGGCGTCGATTGGGACGCTGGTGGTGATTCACTGAAGATACTGAAGATACCAAAGACCAGGCAGGGGATATTTTGATTTTGAAATTGCGCGCGATCCGCAGTGTGCGAATCATGCGCAGCGCCGTCGTTCTGCTGTTGATCGCGTGCGCGGCGCCGGTGCTGTGGCGGATATGGCGCTCTGAAGCGGCGTGGTGGCGCGTGCGCGACGCAGGCGAAATTCGCATAGGCATAGACCCTTCTATGCAGCCAATGTCGTTCTATGCAGCGAACGGCTGGGACGGCTGGGATGCGGATTTATCCGCTGCGCTCGCTGCGGATCTCGAATTGCGGCTGGTCGTGATTCCGGTGGGCTACGACGCGCGCTACGATGCGCTGCAAGCTGGGCGGATTGATCTCTATATCTCAGCGGCGACGCCGGAAGAGGTGGGGGACATCGGCTGGTCGGCTGCCTATCTTGATGTGGGGCCGCGGCTGATTGCGCCGAGCGTCGCTGCGATTTCGAACGTTGATCAGCTGGCTGGGCGGCGCGTTGGCGTGGCGCTTGGTGGTGCAGCGGACCGCAGCGCGCGGCATTGGGAGCGGCGGATTGCCGGCATGCGCCGCATCGCAGTTGAAGATGATACGGCGGTGCTGCACGATCTGCAGGCGGGGCGGATGGATGCGGCTGTTGTGGCTGGTGACGCAGCGTTGCGCTTTGGCTGTCCGGTCACGAGAAGCGGCGACGCTGGTCGCTGGCATTGTGTGGCAATCGCGCCCATGCCGTATGCGGTGGCAGCGCGGATGAGTGAGGCGCGGCTGCTGCGTGAGGTTAATGCAGCGCTGCAGCGGCTGCGTGCGCAGGACCTGCCGAGTCGCCTGCGTGCGAAGTGGTTTCCATCGGTTTCTGTGCCATGAGCAGGTCATAGTCGATCAGCCAGTCGCGGCGCTCGAGGTGCTGTGCGCCGAGTGCGGTCAGTTCGGTGGCGAGGCGGGCGCTGGTGATGGCGCGTCCGGGCAATTTCCATGCGTCCGGGCCGATGCGATTGCTGATCAGCAGCAGGCCGCCGGGGCGCAGCACGCGCAGCAGTTCGGCAAGTGCGGCACTTCGGTGGGGCATGAACTCAAGTGCTTCCAGGCAGGTGACTGCAGTGAAGGTGCTGTCTGGGAAGGGCAGATGGGCGGCGTCGGCGCGGTGCAGGCGTACGCGAATTTCCGCGTGAAATTTCTTGCGTGCGATGGCGAGCATGGCGGCTGAGGCGTCCACGGCGTCGACGCGGCCGCGGAATGACGATGCTGCCATGAGTGCGGCGGGCAGGCGGCCGGTGCCCGTGGCTACGTCGAGCACACGACCTGTGCGGTTGTGCGCGAGTAGTGGCGCGGTCAGGTGGAAGGCGTCGCTGCGCGGATCGTACTGTTTCACGCCGTCGTAGCGGGCGGCGAAGCGATCGTAGAGGAACACGACCACGCGCCGGCCGAAGTAGGCGCCTTCGGTGACGACCAGCAGCCAATACAGCAGTGCGCCGATTGCGGCGAGCACCGCCAGAATTTCCAGAATTTCTAGAATCAAGGCAAGACTCGATGGATTAAGCATGGACAATTGCATAGCGTTACGAAATTTGTACAATCCCGCTACACTGTTTAAGCACGCATTATCCAGTGACAGGAGATCTAAATATGAATGCTTCTTCCAACTCAAATCAGAATCTGTATGCTCTGCTGACCTATCCGATTCCGCTCGTCGGCATCATTATTCTCGTGACGGACTCGATGAAAAATGACCCGGTGCTGCGCACGCACGCGGTGCAGAGCATCGCGCTCGGCGTGGTGCTGGCGGTGGCGTCGGTCGTCATTGGACTGATTCCCGTCGTCGGATGCGTCATTCCATTTGTATGGCTCGGCATCACGATTTACTATGGAATTCAGGCCTATAACGGCAAAGATGTCGTGATTCCAGTGGTGACTGACTTCTGCCGGCAGCAGAAGTGGATTTAGTGAGTACGACAGACAACGAACGATGTGCCGCCAGCTGACATTTTCTGACCGCGCCCGGTGATTTTCACCGGGTGCGGCTCGTCTGCGCTATTCTACGCAGGCATGTTCGCCGACTGGCAATTCGCTCCCCCCGCCCCCGCCGCATATTTCGCCGCTTTGTCGGAATTCCGCCGCGTCACCGTGCAGACGCTCTACGCGCGCGGCTGGCGTGACCCGACCGTCGCGCGCGGCCTGCTTGCCGGCGCTTTTGAACGCGCTCACCCGGAAGCGATGCGCGGCATGTCCAATGCTGTCGCGCGCATCAATGCGGCGATCGACGCTGGTGAACCCGTCGCTATCTACGGCGATTACGACTGTGATGGTGTAACGTCGTGCGCGCTGCTGGCGACCACGCTGCGCGCGCTTGGCGTTGTGCCGCGCGTGTACATCCCTGATCGCTTCGAGGAAGGCTATGGCCTCAACGCTGCGGCGCTCGACACGCTGGCCGACGAGGGCATGCGTTTGGTGGTGACGGTTGATTGTGGCGCGCGCGCTGTGGCAGAAGCGCATCATGCGCAGGAGCGCGGCCTGGACCTCATCATTACTGATCATCATGAACTGGGGGAATCGACGCCGGACGCGCTGGTTTTTATTAATCCGCATCACCCCGAATGTGCGTATCCGTTCAAATTTTTAGCCGGCGTTGGTGTGGCTTTTCGGCTGGCGCAATGTCTGCTGCGCAGCGCACGCCAGCGGGGGCGGACGGTGCTGGTGAGCGAAGGCGATCTGCTCGATTTCGTGGCTATCGGCACAGTGGCCGACGTAGTAGCGCTGACGGGTGAGAATCGCGCGCTGGTGCGTGCCGGGCTGGAGCGTATCAATGCACAGCCACGCCCGGGACTGCGTGCGCTGATGCGGGCCGCCGGCGTGACTCCGGGCAGGGTTGATGCCGGGCGCATCGGTTTTGCACTCGCGCCGCGTCTGAATGCTGCTGGTCGCCTTGGCAGCGCTCGTGCGGCGTATGAGCTGCTGATGGCGGAGGATGATGCGCAGGCTGAGGCATTGGCGGAGGAACTATCGCAGTTGAATACACAGCGCCAGTCTGTGACAGCGAGTGTGGCGGCCGACGCTGAGCAGCGCGCGCTTGCAGCGAGTATGGATGTGCCGTTGTTGTTCGCGGCGGATGAAGAGTACAACGCCGGCGTGATTGGGCTGGCGGCGGCGCGCCTGGCCGAGCGGCATCGACGGCCGGCGGTGGTGGTTTCGCTGCAGGGTGACGAGGCGCGTGGTTCGTGTCGCAGCGTAACCGGTTTTCATATCACGGCAGCGCTGGATCGCTGTGCTGATCTGCTCACACGCCACGGTGGACACGCCGCCGCCGCCGGATTCACGCTGCCGCGCGGCAATGTTGATGCGTTGGCCGAGCGACTGGTGGCGTGTGCGGCGGATCTGCGGCCGGCTGAAGGCTGGCGGCGTGCGCTCGACGTGGATGCTGTGGTGAGGTTGAGCGACCTCGACTGGTCTTTGAAGCGTGAGCTGGCGCTGCTGGAGCCGCACGGCGCGGCGCATCCACGGCCACTGCTGCTTGTGCAGGGTGTTCAGGTACTGCGTGTGCGGTCGGTTGGTTCGGCTGCTGCGGCGAATGCGCGGCATTTGCAGCTGCGGCTGCAGGATGAACGTGGTCGCAGTTGGGATGCGATTTGCTGGCGCGCCGGCGAGCGTGCTTCGGAGTTCGGTGCGGGGGCGCATCTCGACCTGACGTTTCACCTGATCGAGGATGAATTTGCTGGCGAGGCGCGCCTGCAGCTGGAGATTGTGGAATTTCGAGCTGCTGTATAGCAATGCGCGCGTAAAATTTGCGCATGCCCATTCGCGTGTTGTCCGATGTGCTGGTTGCGCGCATTGCCGCTGGAGAGGTGGTGGAGCGCCCGTCGGCCGTGGTGAAGGAGCTGGTGGAGAACGCGCTCGATGCTGGTGCGCACGATATTCGCATTGAGACGGTCGATGGTGGCAAGCGGCTGATTCGCATCACCGATGATGGTGAAGGGATCCGGTCGGAGGAAGTGGTGCGCGCGTTTGTGCATCATGCTACGAGCAAGCTGCAAGATATTGATGACTTGCAGCAGATTCGCACGCTCGGATTTCGTGGCGAAGCGCTCGCCAGCATCGCTGCCGTAGCGCAGGTGGCGTGCCTGACGCGCCATATCGACGAGAAAATGGGTACGCTGCTGCGCATCGACAATGGCCAAATCTTGTTACAGGAGCCGCAGGGGCGCCCCGCCGGCGCCACAATGACGGTGGAGCATCTGTTTGGGCGCGTCCCAGCGCGGTTGAAATTTCTCAAGACCAACCAGACTGAGCGTGGCTATATCGATGGCATGGTGATGCGCTATGCACTGGCATATGCGCATGTGCGGTTCACTGCGGTGCACGATGGCCGCATGTCGCTGCAGACGATGGGTGGCGGTGAAATGCGCGATGTGCTCGTTGAAGTGTTTGGTGCGAGTGTGGCTGAAAAGATGGCGCCGGTCGATGGGGGCGCCGGCGGTGCCGGCATCGCCGATGGCGAGGAGTGGTCGGCGCGCGGTGGCACGCGTGTGCGCGGCTACGCTGCGCTGCCTGGGACGGACCACGGCAACCGCAGCAAGATCATGATGTTTGTCAACGGCCGGCCGGTGCAGGATACGAGGCTGAGCTTTGCGGTGGTGCAGGCATATCACACGCTGTTGATGGTTGGCCGCTATCCGATTGCGGTGGTGATGATCGATGTGCCGCCGGATCAGGTGGATGTGAACGTGCATCCGGCGAAGGCCGAAGTGCGGTTTCGCGACGCCGACGGGGTGTTCAGTGCGGTGCAGCGGGCGGTGCGGGCAGCGCTGCTGGCGCACATGCAACCGCCCGAGCCGCCCAGCGTTTTTCGTCGTGCGGCGGAGGGTGAATTTGCAGGATCCGTGACGCCGCTAACTGATGCGCCTGTGGCCGCGTTTGCGCCTGTGGGTGAGGGCGGCGATCTGCCGCAGCACGCGTGGCAGCCGCCGCTCGCGGGCAGCGAAACATGGGAGCGCATCGGGATCAGCCGTCTGGGGAGTGATCGTCCGGCGATCACGTTGCCACAGCGCAGCGACGCTGTGCCGGCGCGTGCGGCGTCTGGTCTGCCGGCGCTGCGCATCATCGGGCAGCTGGCGGCAAGTTACATCATCGCTGAGGGGCCGGAGGGGCTGTATCTGATCGACCAGCATGCGTCGCATGAGCGCGTGATGTATGAAAAGCTGCTGGCGCAGCATGAACTTGGCGCAGTGCAGTCGCAGGCACTGCTCGATCCGCTGCCGGTGGAGGTGCCGCTCGATGCTGCAGCGCTGCTTGAGGAGCGGATGGGGTGGCTGCGCGACGTTGGCTTTGACATCGACTTTTTCGGAGGCAACACTTTTCTCGTGCGCGCTGTGCCGCAGATGATGCAGCAGGACGATATCGCCGCGGCGCTGCGCGAGATCGTGTCTGAGCTGGAGATGGGTTCCGAACCATTGCGCGCTGAGATCGAGCGAAAAATTTTGCGTCGCGTATGCAAACGCATGTCGATTAAGGCTGGGCGCGTGCTGAGCTTTCCGGAAATGCAGGCACTTGTGCGCGACCTCGAGGCATGCGATTCGCCGCGCACATGTCCGCACGGCCGCCCGACGATGGTGCAGATCGGTGTGGCCCAGCTGGAGCGCGAGTTTGGGCGGACATAGGGGCGAGGCTTGCCTCGCCCCTATGTCCGCGCGACCAACTCGCGGATGATGTCGTCGCTGCGGATGCCTTCTGCCTGTCCTTCGAAATTCACCAGCATGCGATGGCGCAGGGCGGCGGGTGCCAGCTCGTGCACGTCCTCGAGCGCCACGTTCAGGCGGCCCTTGAGCAGCGCGAGCACGCGCGCGCCGAGCAGCAGTGCCTGCGCACCGCGTGGGCTGGCTCCGTAGCGCACGAAGCGCCGTACCAGATCGGTAGCGCCTTCGCCGTCGGGGTGTGTGGCGGCGATGAGCGTGGCTGCGCTGCGGGTGACCTGTGACGATGCCGGGATCTGGCGTGCAAGCTGATTCATCGCCAGTAGTGTTTCGCCGTCGGCAGCCTTGCGCGCCTTGCGCGTCTCGCCGCCGGTCGTCTGTTCGAGAATGGCGACCAGCTCGTCTGTGCGTGGGAAGGGCACGTTCAATTTGAACATGAAGCGATCCAGCTGTGCTTCGGGCAGCGGGTAGGTGCCTTCCATTTCGATGGGGTTTTGTGTGGCGAGCACGAAGAACGGGCTGGCGGCTGGATAGGTGCGGCCGAGCACGGTGATGGTTTTTTCCTGCATCGCTTCGAGCAGCGCCGATTGCGTCTTTGGCGTGGCGCGGTTGATCTCGTCGGCCAGCACCAGGTTGGCGAACACTGGGCCGGGTTGAAAGCGGAAGGCGCGGCGGCCATTTTCATTTTCTTCGAGGATGTCTGTGCCGATGATGTCCGCCGGCATCAGGTCTGGGGTGAACTGGATGCGCGCAAAGTGCAGATCGAGTGCGTCGGCGAACGTGCGCACCAGCGTCGTTTTGCCGAGGCCGGGCACGCCTTCGAGCAGCACGTGGTTGCCTGTGATGATCGCGATGAGCATATGACGCACGACGTCGCGCTGGCCGACGATGACGGCGGCAATTTCGTTTTCGATTTGTTGCGCCGTGACGATAAATTTTTCGGCGGTCATGCTGCGCGCTGGGCTGGACATGATAAAAGTATACGGGGCTGTAGTGCGCCTTCAGCGCTTTTCCCGCGGAACATGAGCGCCGGAGGCGCGGTCCGCCGCGGCAGGCCAGCAGCCAGCCCCGGGTGACGGCGCCGCAACGATGCGCAGTCAAATTTCGCTCCAAACCGCGGATGTATCCGGACGGATCAACGGATGAGAAAGCGCCGGATGCGCCGTTTACAATTCACGACTAATGCATCGAATTGTCGAGACTGTTTTGCGCGCTATCGATGGGGTGCTGGAGGGTGGGGATTTGGTAGAGAACCTCGATCCAAAACGCAATCTGGGGCGCCTGGTGGAATTGGTGCGCATGTCGGCGTTGTCGACGTCGATCTATATCGTCGCCGCGCCGTACTATCTCAAGACGCTCGGTGCGAGTGCGCTGGAGACTGGCTTAAACATTGCTATTGGTGAACTGGCGACGGCCGTCGTGCGGCCGATGATCGGCCGTGCGATCGACAAGCGTGGGCGGCGGCCGTTTCTGCGCCTCGGCTTCCTGACAGTGTTTTTCTCCATGATTCTGTTCGCGCTGGCGCGGCCATTTACGCTGGGCGATCCAGCTGCGCCGCTGTTGAAGACCGGCCTGCTTTACGCCGAGGTGATGCTGTTCGTGGCGCGCCTTTTCCATGGACTGGGCATGGGCACGGTGTTGTTGTCCTCCTACACCATGACGGCGGACTTGGCGAAGGAGGCTGGGCGCGGCTCGAGCTTCGGCGCCACCGAGCAGGCGCAGTACCGCGGGGGCATCTATGGTGCGCTGATCGCCCTGCCGATCATCCTCGCCAATGGCTTTAGCCCGGACAGCTCACTGACGATTACGCCGCAGGTGTGGTCCACAGCGTTTGCCGTCTATGCCCTCGGTGCGCTCGTGGCGTTTTTCATGAGCTATCGTGACCTGCCCGAGACGCGCAGCATCGCTTTTGTACCTGTGAACGGCGATGTATCTGCGGAGTCGGCCGCAGCTGAACTGCGCATCAACCCGCAGCTCTATGTGCTGATGGCGATCGTGTTCTTCACAAATTTTTCGGAAGGCTTGAAGATTTTTATTCTGCGCTACATTCAAGATCACATCACGAGCAACCTTGTGTGGATCGGCCTTTCGTACATCCCAGCTGCGCTGATCTGGGGCACGCTGCCGGCGCGCATGGGCGTGTTCGCCGACCGCTTCGGTCGTAAGGCGCCGATGTCCGTTGGTCTGACGGCAAGCGGGATATTTTCAATGATCATCCCGCTGCTGGCATTTGTCTTTCCGAATCCGATCATAGCGATTCTGGCGCTGACGATTTTTGCTGCGTTGGAGGCGTTGTGCTACTCGGCTGCGGTTCCGGCGGAACAGGCGCTGGTGGCGGACATGATGGGTGGGAACAAGCGCGGCACGGGCTTTGGCTTATTTACGCTGGCGCAGACTTCCGGCAAAGCCATCGGCCCGTTGATGATGGGCTTCCTCTATGACATCCGTCCGTCAGGGCCGTTTGTCGCCAATGCCGCCATTCTGCTCGTCGGCGCGCTGCTGGTGTGGTTTGTGTTGCGTGACCCTGGGGAGCGTCCGAAGACGCTTTGAATCATGGTAACTACTCAGGCCCAAATCAGTATTTCCCGCGAAACACACATTGTCTCCCCCGAAGGGGGAGACAATGTGTGTTTCGCGTTGGAAAAATGGCTAAGTTCCTGTCCATAAGTTTTGTCCGGCAGATTCGCCTCCCCCGCTTTGCGGGGGAGGCGAATCTGCCGCCAGAACTTTTGGCGACTCACTTAGCCTGAGTAGTTACGAATCATGACCATGCGCACTGTCGGGTATGCCTGGCATTCCCGCTTCTACGATCATCATGTTGAAGGCCATCCTGAACATGCCGGCCGTCTGCGTGCAGTGATGGAGCGGCTGACCGAAAGCGGTGAGCTGTCGAAGCTGCACGCGCTTGGAGTTGGGCCTGCCACATTTGATGAATTGTGTGAGCTGCACACGCCGGATTACGTCACGCGTGTACATTCGATTTCCGAGCACGGCGGCGGCACGCTCGATGGGGACACATACCTGGTGCGGGAGAGCTTTGAGGCTGCGGCGCTTGCTGCCGGCGCGGCAATGCGTTGCGCCAGCGCGGTTATGTCGAACAATGTGCAGCGTGCGATCGCGCTGGTGCGGCCGCCCGGACATCATGCCTTCGCCGACCATGGCGAGGGTTTCTGCCTCTTCAACAACGTCGCCTTCGCCGCACACATAGCCACCGACGGCGTTCGCAGCAGCGACGTGATGTGGTCGGCGTCTGCACGCCGTAGTCATGCGCAGCAGCGCCCGCGCGCGATGATCGTCGATTTTGATGTGCATCATGGCAATGGCACGCAGTCGATCTTTGAAGACGACCCGAGCGTGCTCTTTTTGTCGCTGCATCAATTCGGACGCATTTATCCCGGCAGCGGCGGCGCCGAAGAAATGGGCCATGGGGCTGGGCGTGGGGCGACGATCAATGTGCCGATGCCGGCTGGTGCCGGCGATGCGCTTTACGCGCGCGCGTTTGATGAAATCGTCGCGCCAGCGGCGCGGCGTTTCGCTCCGGACGTAATGATCGTATCGGCTGGCTTTGATGGGCATTGGCGCGACCCGCTCGCGCAGGTGCAGCTGAGCCTGCACGGACAGACGCACATGGTGCAGTCGCTCAGTGCGCTGTCCGACGAACTGTGCGGCGGCCGCATGGTCTGTGTGCTGGAGGGTGGCTACGACCTTGAAGTACTTAGCCTTGGCGTGTTGAATATGGTGCGTGTGCTGCGCGGCGTCGACGATGAGTGCGAAGACCCGCTCGGTCCGGCGCCGCGGCCGGAATCGAAGGACGGTCGTTGGATCGATGCGGTGCGTCGTGTGCACGGGTTTGGAGGATAAAAATATGCCAGCGTATTCCCAGGATTACATCAAGCGCATGCTTGAACAACTCGGCGAAGTGTGGGCTGAGGTTGTTGGGCTGCTTACAAAGGGCGACGACGCTGCAGCGCTCGAACGCATTGACCAGGCCTATCGCGATTTGGTGCATCTCGATCGCGATCTGGTGCATCAGACGGGCGAGGATTTTCTGATTTTAGCGGTGACCGTTGGCCGTGTTGGCGACATCGATCGATCGTTGGCGTTGTGCGATCTGCTGCGTCTCGAGGCTCAAATTCATCAGAAGGCCGGAGACGAAGACATGCGCGAGCAGTGTCTGTTGAAAGCGCTGAATGTGCTGCTCGAAGCGGCGCTGCGCCTCAGTCATGGCAGCTCACAGCTGCACATCGAACGCATCGATGCGCTGCTTGAGGAAACGCGCGTTTTTGATCTGCCCGTCTCGACGCTTTGGCGCATTTTCAGTTATCACGAGATGCGCGGCCGCTTCGCCGAGGCCGAGGATGCCATGGGGCACATGCTTGATCTCGACGAGGCAGCCTTTGCCCCTCACGCGCTGGAGTTTTATGAGCGCCTGCTTGGGTTGCCCGATCACGAACTCGAGCGTGGTGGCTTGCCGCGGGCTGAGGTGGTGGCGGGGATGGAGGGAGTAGAGAGTCAGAGTAAAGAGTAACAGGCGCACTCTGTACTCTGTCTCTTCACGCTCTACTTTCTGCTCTCGACCCGCACTCGCACGCCGTCGCGTGGGCGCAGGGTGAGCGAGGGGTCCGGCACAACGGATGCCGGGTTGGTGACGGTGAGGCGGAAGTGCTGCGCGATGCCGGCGAGCAGCAGTGCCGCTTCCATTTTTGCGAAGCCGTTGCCGATGCAGATGCGCGGGCCGCCGCCGAAGGGGATATAGGCGTACTTGTGTATGCCGGTGGTGCGGCCGTCGAGCCAGCGTGCCGGGTCAAATTTTTCCGGGGCATCGAACCAGCGCGCGTCGTGGTGCAGCAGGTATGGGCTGATCCACAGCTGCGCACCGCGTGGGATGTCGACGCCCCGCAGTTGGACGTCTTCTGTGGTACAGCGGGCGAAGAGCCACGCGGCCGGGTACATGCGCAGCGTTTCGTCGACGACGGCTGCGGTGAAGGGCATGCTGCGCAGATCGTCCATCGTTGGGCTGCGGCCGGCCAGCACTGTATCGAGCTCCTGTTCGAGCCGTTCGCGCACTTCCGGATGGCGTGAAAGTTCGAACCATGTCCAGGACAGTGTGTTCGCTGTGGTTTCGTGGCCGGCCAGATAAAGCGTCATGACTTCGTCGCGCAGCTGGGCGTCGCTCATGGCGCTGCCGTCGTCATCGCGCGCGCTCATTAGCATTTCGAGCAGGTCGCTGTGCGTGGTGTTGCTCGCGCGGCGGTCGACGATGATGCGGGCGATCGAGCGTTCGAGCCCGCTCACGGCATCGTCGACGCGCCGGCGTGTCGGCGTCATCCAGTTCGCCGGCATCATCATCTGAATGCTGCGCATCTCTTCGGTAGCGCCGTCGAGCACGCGCGTCAGCAGTTCGCCGACGTCGCGCGCCTCACCTGTCACATCGGCATCGAACAGCGTCTTGGCGACGATGGCCTGCGTGAGCATCATCATGTCTTCGTGCGCATCACGCAGTTCGCCGCCGCGCCATTCGTTCAGCATGCGCTCGGTGAATGACACCATCGTTTCGGCGTAGCGGCCGATGCGCGCGGCGTGGAAGGACGGCTGTGCAAGCTTGCGCTGGCGCTTCCAAAAATTACCCTCGCTCGTCAACAGACCGTTGCCGAGCAGGCGCGGTACTGAGTAGCCGCCCATGGAGGTGTAGCCCTTGTCGAAACGCCGGCCGGTTTCGAGCAGTACGGTTTCGACATCGTCTGGGTGTGTGAGGACAGTCTGCGTCCTGCCGCCCATCGAGAACGTCGCGGTGTCGCCGCGTTCGTGCTGCAGGCGAGTGAGGAAGCCGATCGGGTCGCGGCCGAAGTCGATCAGGTGGCCGATCACGGGCAGGCCGCGGGACACAGTTGTAGGAGCGTTCATAGCGACAAAACCATAGCACTCGCATATGAACTGGCGGTGAGGAAGACGATAGGCGACGAATCATCGTCCGTCGCCTATCGTTTATTTCGTTTATTGTCGTTCTACTGCGGCGCGTTTTCCTTCAGGATTTCGTTCGCCTTGACGACGGCGGCGTCGAGCGCGGCTTTCGGGTCACCCTGGCCCTTGACGGCCACTTCGACTACGAGGTCCTGGATGATCTTGCGCACCGGGTCGTAGCCGGCGACGGGCGCTTCCACCGCGCCGTACTTCGCCATGTCGTAGAGCTTGGCGTAGCCGGCGGCGGCATTGGGGAACGTCTTGCCGAGGTTGGCGTTGACGTCCTTGATGGCGATCGGCGCGGCGCTCTTGCGCACGGCGATGTAGTTCGAGGCCTTGGCCCACGCGGCGATGTTCTTTGGCTCGGTAAAGTGCTTCAGGAACAGCCACGAAGCGAGCTCTTGTTCCGGCGTGCCGGCGAAGACCGACCATGATGCGCCGTACAGGTTCACCTTCGGCTTGGCTGGGTTAGCCTGCGGAAACATACTCATCGTCCACTCGAACTTCGCCGGCGCTTTGGTAATCGTGCTGGCGTAGTAGGGCAGGCCGGTGCTCGATGCGGTGACGAACAGCACGTTCTGCGCGGCGAAGCGCGCCTGCTCGCCGTTGCGTTCGGCGCTCGGCAGTTGCACGGCGCAGCCGTTCTTGAACAGGCGCTGCAGCATCGCCAGTGCCTCAACCGCGGCAGGGCTGTTGAAGTCGTACGCGCTCGCGTCGGCCTTCATGATCGAGCCGCCGTTGGCGAAGACGAACGCAGCGTAATCGGACGCGTCGCCGCGCCAGATGTAGCCGTACTTGCCGTTGGCCGAATCGGTGGCTTTGCAGGCCAGTGCCTCGAAGTCCTTCAGCGTCGCCGGCGGCGCCTTGGCGCCCAGCTTCTTCAGCCAGTCGAGGTTGCTGTACAGCATCGCGATCGAGCGGCTGGTCGGCCAGCCGAGCACTTCACCCGGGAACTGCGGGTTCTTGTCGCTTTCGAGGAAGATCGGGTAATAGTCGGCGACCTCAGCCGCCTTGAGGCCGTACTTCTTGCTTTGGATGAACGGCGTCAGGTCGACCACGGCGTTGGCGGCGCCGCGGTAGAACGAGGCCTGGTTCTGATATGCCTGGGCGATGTTCGGGACTTTGCCGCCCTGCAGGCCGGCGTTGATTTTGTTGTAAAGATCGTCGTAGCCACCGTCGACGCGTTCGAGCTTGACGTTGATGCCGTAGGGGTTGGTCTTGTTGAAGTCGTTGACGATTTCGAGCACCGCCGTGATCTGGCCGCCCGAATAGCGATTCAGGAAGGTGATCTCGGTGGGATTGGCCTTGTCGAGGACGATCTTGTCGACGTCGCCGGCAGTCAGTGTCTGTGCTTGAGCGGGTGTGCGCTGCAGCGCTGCGGCATGTGCCGGGGCGCTGGCGATCGGCGCGGCAAGCATGCCGGCGATGAGTGAGGCGAGGATGAGTTTGTGGTTCATGTTCATTGATCCTTGACTTGCGCGTTCGACGGTGAAAAACGCACAGATGCATAAATTATGCAGTTCGATGTAAAGCCTTTGTTAGCGTCCGAAAGAGCGGCGAAATCCAAAATCTGGCAACTACTCAGGCCTGCCATTTTTCCAACGCGAAACACACTATTTTCTCCCCCTTCGGGGGAGAAAATAGTGTGTTTCGCGGGAAATACTGATTTGGGCCTGAGTAGTTACTCATCCTTTGATGCCGCTTGTGATCACGCCTGCAGTGAAATAGCGCTGCGTGAACAGGAACAGCACCACGATTGGCGCCACCACCATGACGGCGATGGCCATGGCCAGCTGCGTCTGTGCGCCGCCGTCGCCCTGCAGGAATCCGACCAGGCCGACGGACACGGTGCGCATGTTTTCTGACGACGTAATCAGCTGTACCCAGCGGAATTCGTTCCATGTCCAGATGAATTCGAGCAGCGCCAGCGCGGCGATGGCAGGTTTGGCGAGCGGGACGAGGATGCGGAAAAGGTAGCTCATGTGCCCGGCGCCGTCGATACGTGCGGCGTCGAACAGGTCGCGCGGCACCTGCAGAAAAAACTGGCGGATCAGGAAGATGCCGAATGCGCTGGCGAGGAACGGCGCAACCATCGCTGCGAACGTGTCGTACAAGTTCAGGTATGCCTTGTTCATCATCACGGCGCGCGGCACGAGCATGAGTTCCTCGGGCGCCATGTATGTGGCAAGCACGAGCAGGAAGAGCAGGCGCTTGGCTGGGAAGTTGAGTTGGGCGAATGCGTAGGCGGCCAGCACCGACGTCGAGAGTGTGGCGACGACGACGACGATCGACATCGCCAGCGTGTTCAGGAAATGTCGCACGAAGAGTGGCATGCCGGTGTCGGCATCGACGCCGATGAGTTGAATCGCCTCGGCGAAGTTGCCGAAATTGGGCCTCGAGTCGCCCAGCGGTGGCCATGGCCAGAAGCGCAGCGAGATGACGTCGCCGTAGTCTTTGACCGCGGTGAGGATCATCCAGATGAACGGCGCAAGCGACGCGATCGTGACGAGCACGAGCGGCAGGTAGACCCAGCGGGTGGTACGCAGTGCGGAAGAATGCTGCATGGTTTGCTTAGCTGTAGTTCACGCGTTCGCCGGCGAGGCGATTTTGCAGAATTGTCACCAGCAGGATGACGAGCGATAGGATCACCGCGAGCGCGCTCGCGTATCCGGCGCGCTGGAATTCATAGAACTGGCGATATACGAGGATCGCCGCAGTCTGTGTGCCGGCGGTGCCCTGCGTCATCACCCAGATGTGGTTGAAGGCCTTGAGCGTGCCGATGACCGTGACCGTTACCACGAAATATGTGGTCGGCGAAAGCAGCGGCCAGGTGATGAAGCGAAACATTTGCGGTCCGGTCGCACCGTCGATGCGCGCAGCTTCGTAGAGTTCGCTCGGAATGTTGCCGAGGCCGGCAAGAAAGAGCGTCATGCTGTAGCCGACGAACACCCATGTCGTGTACACCACCACCGATGCCAGCGCCATGCTCGGGCCACCAGCCCATTCGGGGAGCGCCACGCCGAGCGCGCCGGCCGCAAGCGTGAAGATGCCGCGGTCTTCGAGCAGCCACTGCGACGTCGGCTGGCCGATGCTTTTGAGGATCGCGTTGAATATGCCGATATCCGGGCTGTACAGGCGCGCCCACACTGCGGCGGTCGCCACCGTCGACGTCACCCATGGCAGGAACAACGCCACGCGAAAAAACGCCTTGCCGCGGATGCGCTGGAAGACCAGCCACGCCAGCACCAGCGCCAAACCGATCTGCAGCGGCACCGAGAGCAGCGTATAGGAGAGTGTGGTGCGCAGGGCCGGCCATAGTTCGGACTCGAGGCCGAGCGCTTTCACGTAGTTCGTCAGCCCGATGAATTGTCGCGGGCCGAGCTTCCAATTGTGCAAGCTGATATAGACGCCGAAAATCAGCGGCGCCACAGTGAAGGCGAGGAAGAGCAGGAGCGCCGGCGCAAGCAGCGTGTAGGCAAGGGCGGCTTCTCGCCGCGCCGTAGGAATAGTTCGGGATCGTCTCTGCATGGATGGTTCTCGATTCGGCGGGAGATACGCTACGATGTGAATGTTAAATTCTGTAAAGGAAAAGTTTTTCACGGGGTATTCGCCGTTTGGAGCAAATTTGGGCGGCTTACTTTTCTCACGCCAAGCCGCGAAAAATGATAACTACTCAGGCCAGATATTTTTCCAACGCGAAACACACTATTTTCTCCCCCGAAGGGGGAGAGAATAGTGTGTTTCGCGGAAAATACTGATTTGGACCTGAGTAGTTGCCAAATCGCACATACCGGGTTTAATTCTTTCTCATCGTCGGTGGTTGGTCGTCGGTCCCAGGAGGTCTGCATGAATCGTTTGTCGTTTCTGTCGCTCGTGGCTTGTGCTGGTGTGATTTTGACTGCAGCGTTGCCGGCTCGCGCGGCGCCGGCGGCAGCGCTGCCGATGCCGGAGAATGTGTCGTGTCAGGGCTGGCAAAAGGACAAGCTGCTGCTCAGCTGGAAGGACGCGGCGCCCGACGAGACCGCCTGGAAAATCGAGCGCAATATCGGCGGCGCCGGCTGGTTGGAAGTGGCCAGTCTGGCGGCGAATGTCACGCAGTGGCAAGACACGCCGGTGAATCCTGCGGTGAACAATCGCCAGTACCGGGTGCGGTCGTATCGCTTAGGTGATGCTTCGTATTCGCCGTACAGCGCTGTCTGTAACAACCGACGCGTGCTGGAGGACGGAAATTTCCGCGTTTTTTACGGCCTGCGCGGGACGGACGACTGTCCGCTGATCGATGGTCAGAATGCGTGCACGGCGAGTGTCGATTTTCCGCAGCGGCAGTTGGATGCCGGCCAGGGTGCGCGCGCTGCCTTCGCGCGCGTTGGGTTCGGCAATGACGCCGGCGTGCCGTCCGGCGGTCTCGACCGCATTCCGATCAACATCGTCTGGTGCGACGGCGGCGGCTGCGCCGGCGGCAGTAGTCTTGGCTTGTCTCCTTTTCTGATCGAAACGCCGTTCACTTCTTCGACGCGCATCGGCGATCCGATCGCATGGCTGGTTACTGAGCACGAGCTGTTTCATTTTCTTCAGTTCTCATACGGCGGTTTGGTCGAGCCGGACGCCCGCTGGGTGATCGAGGGACAGGCACGCTCGTCGCAGGATAAGTTCTGTCTCGGCGCCGTCCGGGCGTCCGCCGAATGCTTCGACGACATCGACACCGGCTACGCCGGCTACGTCGGCCAGGTGAACGGCTATCTGGCGAACGCACACCAGGGTCTGCGCCTGAGCAGTTACAACGGCGCGCTCTACTGGACGTATATGACCGAGAAGTTCGGCAACAATTCGCCGGCTGATCCGGTCGAGGGCGGCACGGATTTTCTGGTGAAATTCTGGGAAGCGTCGGCCACCGCGCCTGGGCGCAGCGGTATTCAGAATGTTGACGCTGCGCTGTCGGCGAACGGCTATACGCACACCTTCCGTACTTCGTACAAAGATTTCGTCATCGCCAACTATGCGAAAAATTTGACGGGTACGGTCGACGCGCGTTACACCTACGAAGATATGGCGCAGCCCGGCGGCACGTACAACTCGGTCATGCTCAGCGGCAATCGCGCCATCACCACCAGCGGCGGCTTCCTGGCGCTGGGCGAGTCGGTCAACCCATGGGGCGCGCGCTACTATCAGTTCACCCCCGCTGCCGACGTGCCGGTGCTGCCGATCACCGTGACGCAGGATTCGCTCGGCGCTGCGTTCTACGTCGTGCTCGGCATTCGCAACGGCGAAATCGTGCGCGAAATCCGGCGTGAGTCGCGCAACCTCGAGCTGACGTTGATCAACGAAAATTTCGACAAGGTCATGGTCATGGTTGCCGGCCTCGACAGCATCGTGAATTACCGCATCGCGGTGAACGGCGCGCAGCCGACGATGCGCATCGTGCGGCCGACGACGGCGAACAAGGTGCAGGTGGGCGATCCCGCTGCGCCGGACAAATTCCTCGCCACCATCGACGTCGTCGATGCTGCCGGCGTGCCGCTGCCCGGCCTGGCGCCTGATCAGTTCCACTTCCGCATCGGCGCGCGCGACGTGTCCGCCGCCGACATCGTCGGCTCCGCGATCGTGCAGGGGCAGGCCTGGTTCGTCATGCGCGCCGTTACGCAGACGGCCGTGGGAGATTACGACCTGACCGTCGACTACCAGCATGCACTCACCGTCACCGAATCCGGCGCCGTGCAATATCAGCCGCGCACCGCCGTCGACAACGTGCTGGTGATCGACCGCTCTGGCTCCATGGCGTACGCGGACAAGCTCACTTCGACCAAGCAGGCGGCCAAGCTGTACGTCGACAGTTGGAAGCCGGGTGACCGTATCGCTGTGGAGAGCTTCGACAACATCGTCGAGATGCCGATGCAGATGAAGGAGTGGACGACAGATCCGCTGCCGGCGCCGATCGGCTCGCGCGAAGAAGCGCTGAACGCCATCGACGCGCTGACCGATCGCGGCGCCACTGCGATTGGTGACGCGATCATGGCCGGCTGGGACGAACTCAAGGCGCGCGGCGACGCTGCACACGGCTGGTCGCTGGTGCTGCTCAGCGACGGCCTGCACAACGCCGGCACGAAATCGTTCGACGACGCCGTGGCGGCAGTCGCCCGTTCGACTGACAAGAAGCCGGCCATTTATACGCTTGCTGTCGGCCCGGACGCCGATCGTCTGCGGATGCAGCGGGCGGCCGACGCCACCGGCGGCACGTATCACTATGTCTCGGCGCCGGCCGACGGTACCGCCGCGCGCGGTGCGGCGACTATGACCGACACGCTGCTGCTGCCGCTGCACCTCGATGAGAAGTACCGCTTCATCGCCACGCAGGCTGACGACATGCAGCAGTTCTTCGGCTTGAATGGGCCGATCGTCACCAATTCAGCTGTGGAGCAAATCTACATTCCAGTCGATGCCAAGGCTGGAGAGCTGGTGCTGTCGCTGAGCTGGCTCCCGCAGATGTATTCCTACCAGCTCTACGATCCGTATTCGAACACGGTAGCGCCGACCCTGGAGGTGAGCGGGCGGCAGGCGGTATGGCGCGTCACCAACCCGGCTTCTGGATTCTGGAGGCTGCAGGTGTACGGCAGTAACCGCAGTAATTTTCGCAGCGTGCTGCCGCCGTACTATGTGCAGGGCGCGCTGCGCAGCACACTGGCGCTGCACGCGTTCGTGACCACGCCTCCCGACGAGCGTGCGCCCGGTGCGCCGGTGCACCTCGTGGCGTTTCTGAATGATTCCGGCCCGGTCACCGGCGCCATGGTGACGGCGACCGTGCGTCGTCCCGATCCGGATGCCAATGACGTGTCCGTCGTTTTCTATGATGACGGCGCGCACGGCGACGGCGAGGCGGACGACGGCGTCTATGGCAACGATTTCGTCGACACCGCGCTCAGTGGTTCGTATCAGGTGAAGCTGTATGCCGACGGCCATACCGCCGCCATCGGCGCGTTCCATCGTGAATCGCTGTTGTCATTCCACTTGGTCGGCGATGGCGACAACGGCGATTCGGACAAGGATGGCCTGCCGGATCCGTGGGAGAAGCACTACTACCGCTGCTTGCGCATCGGCCGCGACGATTCCAACGGCGACCCCGACAAGGACGGTTTGCCTAATGCGCGCGAGTATGCGCTCGGCACCAACCCGTGCGATTCCGACAGCGACGATGACGGTGAATCCGACGGCAGCGATCCGCGCCCGCTCGAGCGCGACGAGGGCCGCACGCAGCCGCCGTGGACAGTGGCGTGGCCGGGCCGCGGCAAGACGTGGGTGAAGTACACCGTGACCGACCTCAGCCGCGCGCAGATCTATCGGCGTGTGCTGAGTGCGACTGTCGAAGCCCGTTTGCGTCCGGCCGTGTTTGCCGCCGACGACGCTGACCCCTACGTGCTCATCGACACGCAGGAGCCGGCGACCGGTGTGTTCACCGATACGGCTGACGTGGTGAACGGTTTCAGCTACTGCTATCTTGTGGTGGGCGAAACCGCCGACGGCCAGCGAACCGTGGCGCAGGACGAAACGTGCACGACGCCGCGCGTCGATCCGTCGCCGCCGCACGGCGGCATTCTGATTGCCGGAGGCGCGGCTGAAGTGCGGGGTGCACAGGTGGCGCTCACGCTGCTCGCATCCGACAGCGTGTCGCCGCATACGAGCGAAGACTTCGGCGGCGAGCTGATGACGCCGCCGGCCGACGCTGAGTCCGGCGTGACGGAGATGCGCATTGCGAACGATTCGGCCTTCACGGGCGCGGTGTGGGAGCCGTACGAGTCGAGCCGCATGTGGCTGCTCGATGAAACGCAATCGTTGCCGACGGTCTATGTGCAGTACCGCGACGGCGCCGGCAATGAGTCTGAGGTGTATGTGGCTGCGATTCACATGATGCCTGAGTACGATATGTATATGCCGTTCGTGCAGCGTTAAAGCGGGCGTTCGTGCAAGGAGTGCATCCGCCGTTTGGGGCAGATTTTCACGAAACGGCGGCGGCTGTCATCTCGACCGAGACCGAGGGTCTGCAGCGTCGTGCTTTCGGCGCTTTTTCCGCGGAACATGAGCGCCGGAGGCGTGGTCCACCGCGGCAGGCCAGCAGCCAGCCCCGGAGGGGCGATCGCTTCCTCAGCCCGGGGCGGAGCACCGAAGGTGCGCAAGCCCCGGGTGACGGCGACGCAATGGTGCGCGGTTCACATCTGCCCCCAACGGGCGGCCCTGGCAACGGCGGCCGCGCGTAGAATTCAACCTCGACTATGGGAATCACAGTACTTCTCGGTGCGCAGTGGGGCGATGAAGGCAAGGGCCGCATCGTCGATGCTCTGGCGCAGGACGCCGACATTGTGGCGCGTTTTAACGGAGGCGACAACGCCGGGCATTCGATCACGATCGGAAGCCAGGTGGTGAAGCTGCACTTGGTTCCGTCTGGAATTTTCCGTGACACGTGTTTGAACGTGCTCGGCAATGGCGTGGTGTTGAATCCGCGCAACCTGCTGAAAGAGATGGCGGAGATTCGGTCGGCTGGCATCGAAGTGACGCCGCGGCGACTGCGCATCAGCCAGTCGGCGCATGTAATTCTGCCGGGGCATATCGCGCTGGATGCGGCGCGTGAGGCGGCTGGCGGCGGCATTGGCACCACGCAGCGCGGCATTGGCTTCGCGTACATGGACAAGGCCTCGCGCACTGGCATTCGCACCGGCCTGATGGCCGATCCGGAGGCGTTCGGCGATGCGGTGCAGAAGCATACTGAGCAGGTGAACAAGACGCTGGCGAACGAATATGGCCGTGGTCCGCTTGATGCGCACGAACTGGCCGTCGAGTATGCCAACGCTGCTCGGCAGCTGGCTCCGTATCTCGACAACACATTTCACATCATGCAGCGTGCATTGGCCGATGGCAAGCGCATTCTGGCTGAAGGCGCGCAGGCGGCGCTGCTCGACATCGACCACGGCACGTACCCGTTTGTGACTTCGTCGAATGCCACCGTCGGTGGTGTGATCACTGGTCTGGCGGTTCCACCGCAGGCAATTACGCGCGTTGTTGGTGTGGCGAAGGCGTTCGCTACGCGCGTTGGCGGCGGTCCGTTCGTCACCGAACTGCAGGGCGAAATGGCGCTGCGTCTGCGCGGCACCGGCGCCAACCCGTGGGATGAGTACGGCTCTACCACCGGCCGGCCGCGGCGCGTGGGCTGGTTCGACGCCGTTGCGCTGCGCTACACCGCGCAGCTCAATGGCATGTCGGAAGTGGCGCTGACCAAGCTGGACATTCTGTCCGGCATTGATGTGCTGAAAATCTGTGTCGGCTACCTTGTCGATGGCACGCAGCTCGATGACTTCCCGCAGGACACCGCGGTGCTGGCGCGCTGCACGCCGGTGTATGAGGAAATCCCTGGCTGGCATGAGGATGTCAGCCGTATGCGCACCTTTGCTGAGCTGCCTGAGCGTTTGCATGCTTACCTGCGGCGCATTGAAACGCTGTGCGGCGTGCGAGTGACCATTGTCAGCGTCGGCCCCGAACGTGAACAGCTGATTCTCTCCTCGTAGTTCACTGACCCAACCATGAGGGAGTGGTGAGATCCAAGTAGAGAAACCTGTGATTCGCGGGCGCTACTCGGATTTAGTCACTCCCAACTCTGACATCTTCTGACAAGAGCTGACGAGTCACTCGCTGGCTCTTGTCATTCCCGTTGTTCTACATATACTAGAACAATCGTTCTATACGATTTTGGACTATCAAGGAGATCAGTGAAGATGGTATCAGCAGATGGGAAGTCAGCAAATGGGAAGTCAGCAGATGGGAAGAAAAAAGCGCTTGACATTGCGCTGGCAACAATTTTGAAGACGCATGGAGATGGCGCGGTAATGCGGTTGGGTGACGCGTTGAACATGAAAGTCGAAGTGATCCCCACAGGCGCGCTGACGCTGGACATCGCGTTGGGGGTGGGGGGTGTGCCGCGGGGGCGCATCATCGAGATTTATGGCCCGGAGGCATCGGGCAAAACGACGGTCTGCCAGCACATTGTGGCGTCGGCGCAGAAGCGCGGCGGTGTGGCGGCGTATATCGACATGGAGCATGCGCTTGATCCGACATACGCAGCGAAGTGCGGCGTCGACACGGAAAATTTGTTGATTTCGCAGCCGGACACGGGTGAGCAGGCGTTCGACATTGCGGAACAGTTGATCCGCTCCAGCGCCGTCGACGTGATAGTGATCGACTCAGTAGCAGCGCTGGTGCCGAAAGCTGAAATCGAAGGCGAAATCACCGACATGCAGCCGGGCGTGCAGGCGCGCTTGATGAGCAAGGCGTTGCGCCGGTTGACGGGCATCATCAAGCAGACGAATACTTGTGTAGTGTTCACCAACCAGCTGCGCCAGAAAATCGGTGTGATGTATGGCAATCCGGAGACGACGACAGGCGGCATGGCATTGAAGTTCTATGCGTCGGTGCGTTTGGATGTGCGGCGCATTCAGGCCATCAAGTCTGGTGGTGAGGTGACGGGCGGCCGCACGCGTGTGCGCGTGACGAAGAACAAGGTGGCGGCGCCGTTTCGGGAATGCGAATTCGACATCATGTTCAGCGAGGGCATCAGCATCATCGGCGACATGCTCGATGTTGCGACGCAGATGGCGATCGTCGAAAAGCGCGGTGCGTTTTTTCTGTTCGAGGGCACTCGCATCGGCCAGGGCCGCGACAACGCCAAAAATTACATCACTGAGCATCCGGAAATGGCCGAACGCATCGAAGCGAAGGTGCGTGAATCGATTAACACTGGCGCAGCCAACAAGGCGGTTGCGGCCACCAAACCCGAACCCGGCGAAGACGACGGCGAGGAACCCGAAGAGTAGACAGATGCTTACGTCGTCCGTCAGGGCCGCACCAATGGCACGGCTCTGACGGGAAAGAAACAAGTCCTTTTGGGCTGAATTTGTGCCGTGTGTATCGTGCCCATGGACTGTCGTTATCATTACGATGCGATGAATTTCTGGCTCCTCAAAACCGAACCCAGTGTGTTCAGCATCACCGATCTGCGCAGAGCAGGGCCGGTGATCTGGGACGGCGTGCGCAACTACCAGGCGCGCAACTACCTGCGCATCGCGCAGCCTGGTGATCTGGCGTTCGTATACCACTCGAATGCCGAGCCGACGGGTGTGGTCGGCCTTGCTGAGGTGGTTGAGACGCTGATAGATGATCCGTCACAGTTCGACGTGGCTTCGCCGTACTTCGACCCCAAGAGCGCGCCTGCTCTGGCTCGCTGGCAGACGGTGCGGGTGCGCTTTGTCGAGGAATTTGGTGCTGTGGTGCCGTTGGCGACCCTGAAAGAGCGCTTCACGCCGGACGAGCTGATGGTTGTGCGCAAAGGTATGCGGCTGTCTGTGATGCCGGTGGGGGTGGCTGCTGCGCAGCGTTTGCTCGGGATGGGATTGGCAATTACTCCAGCTGCAGGCGATACACACTGAGTGTGCTCCCGTCCGCCGGCCAGAAAATGTTGCGCTTGTACTGCATATCGATTGCTTCAAGCACGCGGATCGATGGCGTGTTTTCCGGCAGTGCGATGCCCAGCAGCCGCGGCAGATGCAGCTCGTCACGGGCAAATGCGACCACTGCCGATGCTGCTTCACGGGCATAGCCGCGGCCGCGCCATTCGGGCAGCAGCGCGAAGCCGATGTCCGAGTCCGACAGCTCATCACGCTTTACCAGCCCACAAATGCCGACGGCGTGACCGCTTGCATTTTCTTCGACACACAACAGGCCGTGGCCGATCTGTGCATACGGCGCGCGCGGGCCGCGGGCGATGAATGCGCGCGCGTCTTCAATGGTGCGCAGCCCGCGATCGGCGATGTTGCGAATAAAGTCCCGGTCGTTGTAGAGCGCGAGGATGAACTCCGCATCGAGTTCGGTTAACTGGCGCAAATGCAGACGTGGGGTGTTGAGCACAAATTTGTCCATACTTACTCTGCTGCAAATCCGCGCAACATTACGCGAAAATCTGGCAGACCAGCGTGAGCGCAATTCGCACGGATCCAGGTCGGATAGTGCAGCATCACGTGATACAACACGGTGATGTCGCACTGTTCGGCATTGTCGCGGATGAGTTTGAATGCGTCGTGGATGGTGCGCAGATCGCGCAGATGTGCTTCCGGGCAACGCTGCTGAGGACAGAGCGTGTCGAGCACGTTGTTATTCACCACGTGCGCGCTGCGGTAGCGGTCGGGCGCCGCATCGCCGCCTTCGAGCAGCAACCAGGTGACTTCGTAGCGCGTGATGCCCTGTTCGATCCACATTTTTTCCTGTTGTAGTGCTTCGGTCTGTATCGAGATTTGTATCGAAGACTTTATCGCAGGCTTTGGCACACTTGCACCGCATGCGCTGCAAAAAATGACAAGGGCAAGTGCGACTGCGCTCTGTTGCGCACGGAGTTGCCGATTCATATACGATGTGTGGTAATTACTCAGGCCAGCTATTTTTCCAACGCGAAACACACTATTCTCTCCCCCTTCGGGGGAGAGAATAGTGTGTTTCGCGGGAAATACTGATTTGGGCCTGAGTAGTTACGATGTGTGTCACGCCCATGGCCGCAGGTCTCTGTGTGTCGGCAGCCCGAGCCGGTGCAGAAAATATGCCGCCATCAGCTCATTCGCTTCGCGCGCTTCCGGGATGCCGACCATGTACCAATGTGCGTGTGGCATGGCATCGAACACGACGAGGTCGGCGTTGACGCCGGCGCGCAGCAGTGCGCGCTGGAAGTTGGCGGTGGCGCTCAGCAGCATGTCGCGAGTTCCGGCAATGCACAAAGTTGGCGGGAAGCTGCGCAGATTTGCGTAGAGTGGGGATACCTCGGGTGTGCGTGCATCCGACACGCCGAGTCGTTCGGCCATGCCAAGACCGCCGCGTTCGACTGGCTGTGCATTGGCGAGGCCGGGCACGCCAAAGTACGACATGCTGTCCCCGGGCCTCCCCAGATCTGCGATGGCGGTAAAAAAGCCGAGCGCCGCCGGCATCGGCTGTGCGTCGCGCTGCAGCCGCACCATCAGCTGTGCTGAAAGTGTGCCGCCGGCGGATGTGCCGTACACCACAATATTTTGCGCCGTGTGGGTCTTGAGTAGCTCGCCGTACACCGCTGCAGCGTCGTCGACGGCGGCGGGGAAGAGGTGCTGCGGCGTCAGGCGATACAGCACGGTGACGACCGTGATCCCGGTCAGGGCCGCGAGTGGAATGCTTTCGAGCATTGAGCCGGAATCGGTGACGAAACCGCCGCCGTGCAGGTTCAGTAGCACGCGCCCGTTTCCCTGCGTGTGCGGCTGTTGTGGCCGCACGATCTTCACTGGCACGCCTGCCATCTGCACTTCTTCGATTTCCACCGGGTACATCGCTCGCGCAAGCGCGATCTGTTCGTACTGCTCTGGTGTGTCCTGATCCGGCGCCCAGCTGTGGCCGGTGGCGAGATGGCGCTGTGCAGCGTCGCTGAGCGTATCCGGTACCGGAATCGTGCGCGTGATAAGGGCTGTTCCGTCTGCGAGGAGTTGGGTGGTGTTTTCGGACATGGTGGCTGGTGCGGTGCGCCCGCAGAATCATAGACGAGCGAGTGCGAAGCGAACGAATGATTTCGTGCGCACGACGTAAACGGGATCAGCCGGCTCGCCGCCGTTGCTGCGGCCGATCCATGCGTGCTCGATCAGCGCCGCCCACGGTTCGCCGAGCATAGACTTCGCCCATTGTGCTGCGGCCGGCTTCGAGCGAATTTCTCCGAGTTCAACTGTGCACAGCATGCGGCACAACGTCAGCACGATGTATGACTGATAACCGCGATGACCGATCGGCTGATCGTCATCGATGAGGCTGCCGGGCCAGTCGATCATGCATCTGCGCATGTGGGTGCGCAGCGCGTCGAAGTCGATCGGGTCGACCAGGTCGCGCGGCGCTGGGCCTGTGACGACGATGCCGCGCTCGCGCAGCACATGTCGATGTACATTCCACGTCTCGTCGTGGCGCGCCCATTTCAGACGTTCGCCGACGCCGCGTTCGATGTTCGGATATGTACAGCTTTCCGGGTCATGGCGGCGCAGCTCACGCATCGACAAATACGAGCCTTCATGCTGCACCGCCCACGGCGAGTTGAGCTGTGCCAGCTGCTCGTGCATCGTCTGCAATTGTGCGAAGGTTTGCTCCGGAATTGCCCTGCGCGTCACCGCAACGAAATCGATGTCGCTGTGCTCGTCGAAGTCGCCCAGCGCCAGCGACCCGTCGAGGTACAAGCCCATGAGTTCGTCGCCGAGCACCGCATACATGCGCATGTGCAGCTCGGCGACGAACTTGTTGACGGACTCATGCGAAGTGAGGTTATTGTTCACGCTACGGCAAACGTGTCCATCATCATGTACGGATCGCCCATCGGATACAGGATCGGGCATGTGCATCCATGATCGACGTACTGTTGCACTTTCGCACGCACTTCGTCCGGCGTACCGGTGGCCGAGATCTTCAGCACGAAATCGTCTGGGATGTACTGCATCGCGGAAGCAATTTGCTCTTTTGTCGCCGGCCAGCCGAGCATCGACTGCACCTTCTTGATGATGTCGTCGCTCACGCCGCTGGCTTTGGCAATGTGCGGTTGCTGCGCAACGTACTGCGTGAGCAGCCACTTTGCATCCTCAATTGCCTTCTTGCGATCCTCGTGCACCGAGCACACGATCAGCTGCGGCCGGTCGATGTCTGCGACAGTGCGGCCACGCTTGCGCGCGCCCTTGTCGAGCAGCTCGATCGCCTTGTCGTTGTACTCTGGCGCTACGCAGTAGTTCAGCACTGCGCCGTCGGCGATTTCGCCCGTCAGCTCCATCATCTGGTCGCCTGTGGCACCGATGAAGATCGGCACATTGCGCGGCTCTTTGCGGCCGTGCACCACGTCGAGCTCGATGCCTGTGACGTTGTGGAACTCGCCGTGGAACGTGACGTTTTCCATATTCAGCAGCCGGCGCATCACTTCGACTGTCTCACGCATCGCCAGCAGCGGCTTGCGGCGTTCGATACCGACGTTCTTCGCCAAAGGGTCCCACCATGCGCCGATGCCGCAGATGATGCGATCCGGCGCCAGATCATCGAGCGTGAGAAACGTCGATGCGAGCAGGCCGATATTGCGCGTCCAGTTGTTGATCACGCCGGAGCCGACCTTAATCTTCTTCGTGCTCGCGGCGAAGGCGGCCATCGGCACGATCGCATCGCGCACCAGGCGGCTTTCCGCCTGCCACACCGCCTCGAAGCCCTTGCTCTCGGCGTACTGCACGTACTTAATGCCGTCCTGCAGCGAGTGACGGTCTTGGAGGTAGAGAGCAACTCTTTTCATTTCGGATTTCAGTTTTTCAGTTCAGATTTCGATTTGGTAACGACTCAAACCCGGATCAATATTTCCTGCGAAACATGCGCGTGTTTTGCGTTGGAAAACCGGACGGCCTGAGTCGTTACGCAATCGAAATCTGAAATATCGTAACTACTCAGGCCCAAATCAGTATTTCCCGCGAAACACACTATTCTCTCCCCCTTCGGGGGAGAAAATTTTGTGTTTCGCGTTGGAAAAATGGCTGGCCTGAGTAGTTACGAAATATCTAAGTGAGTCGCCAAAAGTTCTGGCGGCAGATTCGCCTCCCCCGCAAAGCGGGGGAGGCGAATCTGCCGGACAAAACTTATGGACAGGAACTTAGAACTTTCGGCTCCATTCGCGCGGCCAGCGCTCGATGACAACTTTTGTTTCAGTGTAAAACTCTACGCCGTGGAAGCCCTGCGCATGCAGGTCTCCGAAGAAGCTGTCGCGCCATCCGCTGAATGGGAAATAGGCCATCGGCGCGGGCACACCGATGTTCACGCCAACGTTGCCGCTCATCACTTCATAGCGGAACTGGCGCGCCGTGGCGCCGCTGGTCGTGAAGATCGACGCTGCATTGCCGTATGAGCGGTCGTTCACCATTGCAATGGCTTCTTCGACCGTCTCGGCGTGCATCAGGCTGAACACTGGGCCGAAGATTTCCGTGCGCGCAATTTCGCTCTGTGCCGGCACGCCGTCGAGCAGCGTTGGGTACACAAAATTGCCATCCTCATAGCCGCTCACCTTACGGTTGCGTCCATCGAGCACGACTTTCGCGCCTTCGGATTCGCCCAGCGCGATCAGTTTCTCGATGCGCGCTTTGCTTTCCTGCGTGATGACCGGGCCCATCTCTGTGGCCTTGTCCAGGCCGTAGCCGACTTTGCGCGATGCTGCGGCGTCGGCCAGTTGCTCGAGGAATACGTTGCGTGCGCTGCCGACGGTGATTCCAACCGACGCAGCCAGGCAGCGCTGGCCAGCGCAGCCGAAGGCCGAATCCGCTACGATGCGCGTGGTCGTGTCCATGTCCGCATCCGGCATGATGACGACGGGGTTCTTCGCGCCGCCCTGTGCCTGCACGCGCTTGCCCGCTGCCGCGCCGCGCTGATAAATGTAGCGCGCTACGGGCGTGCTGCCGACAAAGCTGACCGCGCGGATCAGCGGGTGATCCAGGATTGCATCGACGACTTCCTTACCGCCATGGACGATTTGTAGCACACCGGCCGGGAAGCCTGCCTGTTCGACGAGCTGGAAAATGCGCGACACCGTCATCGGCACGCGCTCGGACGGCTTCAGGATGAAACAGTTGCCGGTGGCGACCGCGTACGGCAGGAACCACATCGGCACCATGCCAGGGAAGTTGAATGGCGTGATCGCTGCAACCACGCCGAGTGGCTGGCGAATCATGTGCTCGTCGATGCCGCGTGCGATATCCTCGTTGTTGATGCCCTGCATCATCACTGGCGCACCGCAGGCGACTTCGATGTTTTCGACCGCGCGCGCGATTTCGGCGACTGACTCAACGAAGGTCTTGCCAGCTTCGTTTGTGATGATCGCAGCGAGCTCGTCCTTATTTGCTTCGAGCAGCGACTTGAGGCGATACAGATATTGAATTCGCTCGCCGACGGGCGTACGCCGCCAGTCTTTAAATGCGCGCGCGGCTGCCTGTGCTGCAACGTCGACTTCCTGCGCTGGCGAGAGCGGCACCTGCGTCATCACCTGGGCTGTGGCCGGGTTCTTGACATCCTGAAAACCATGAGCGGTGGCGTTGGTCCATTTGCCGTCGATGAAATTGGCGAGCTGGCTTTGAGTTTGCATACTTTCTCCGAATGATCCGAACGAATGATCCGAAGTAACTACTCAACCTCAGAACAGTATTTCGCGATGGGAAATGGACTGGCCTGAGTAGTTACGATCCGAGTGAATGGGCGCTCATCGCGCGACTTTGATCGAGTCGATTCTATGACAGGTATAAGTTTGTGCGTGGGAGGATGGTGCATCCACGGTCTTCGCGTCTCTTGTCCCTGCGCAAGTTTTCGGAAAAAACTTCACGCGAAAACGCGAAGTGCACGAGGAAACTGGTGATTCCCTGTGTGTGCTTCGCGCCTTCGCGTGAGGCTGAATGCACAGAGGCTGCACCGCCTCTTGTGCTGGTTAACGAACGATGCTCTTGATGCCGGTGTTGATCAGCTCGACGATCGGTGAGGCGAGTATGCCGATGCCGAGCGTGGCGACCGTGGCCGTTAGTGCCGCGAATGCACGCGGCCAGTTGCCGGCAATCGGCGCTTCATTTTTTCCATCGCGCATGTACATCGTCATGATCACGCGCAGGTAGAAGCCTGCCGAAATCACGCTCGTGATCACGAGCGCGATTGCCAGCCACGTCAACCCGGAGCCGATCGCAGCAGAGATCAGGAAATACTTTCCGAAGAAGCCGGCTGTGGGCGGAATGCCCAGCAACGACAGCATCGAGACGGCCAGCACGAAGGCGAGCAGCGGCTTGCGGCGTCCAAGGCCGGCGTACGTGTCCAACGAGTGATTTTCGTCCGCTTCCCCCGAATTCAGCGCAATCATGACGGCGAAGGCAGCCAGCGACGTCAGCGCATATGAGGCGAGGTAGAAGAGCACGGCGCTCGCACCCGCATCGCCACCGGCGGCGACACCCGTCAGCACATAGCCGGCGTGCGCGATGCTGGAGTAGGCCAGCATGCGCTTGAGGTTCGTCTGCGCCAGCGCGACCACGTTGCCTACGATCATCGACAGCAGCGCGAGCACGGCGATGGGCGCCTGCCACGTTTCCATCAACGGCGCCAGGCCGAACAGGAAGATGCGCAGGATCGCTGCAAAGCCAGCGGCCTTGGTGGCACTGGCCATGAAGGCCGTCACCGTCGTTGGCGCACCCTCGTAGACGTCGGGCGTCCACATGTGGAACGGCGCCGCAGCGACTTTGAAGCCCAGGCCGACGAGCACCAGCGCAACGCCGGCGTAGAGCAGCGCAGAGTCAGCGGGCTTCGGCCCCGACAACGCTGCGGTCAGCTCCGTCAGCGAAACTGTGCCTGCCGCGCCGTAGATCAGCGCGATGCCATAGACGAGGAAGCCGGATGCGAAGGCGCCGAGCAGGAAGTACTTCAGCGCGCTCTCTTCGCTGTCCACGCGCGGGCGGGCGAAACCGCACAGCACGTACAGTGGAATCGAGAGTAGCTCTACTGCGATGAACACGATGATCAGGTTCGTCGCATGTCCCATCAGCATCATGCCGCTCAGCGCGAACAGCATCAACGGATAGAACTCACCACGCATAATGCCGCGCGCTTCGTTGTAACGCAGCGTCAGTAGCACAGTTAGCGCAGCAATAACGGCCAGCAGCCCGTCGACGAAGAGCGAATAGCCGTCAGCGGCGACCATGCCGGCGAAGCCGGAGGTGCTTACGCCCCATTGAGCTGGGACGCTCGCCAACGCGAGCAGGATCACGGCGAAGGCTGCCCATGCAGTGGTGCTCTTGCTGCCGCGCGGAATCGCGAGGTCAAGCAGTAGAAGCAGGGTACCGCCGACTGCGCAGATCGCAGGCGCGGTTACGGTCAGGAGGTCTTTGATTGCCATACCGGAGAGCGATTGTATCGAGAATCAGGATTCGGAACAACTCGGATATGGTAACTACTCAGGCCCAAATCAGTATTTCCCGCGAAACACACTATTTTCTCCCCCGAAGGGGGAGAAAATAGTGTGTTTCGCGTTGGAAAAGTGGCTGGCCTGAGTAGTTACCGGAAATGTAAATTCGAACTTAATCAGCAGATCATTCCGCGTTTGCCGGCCGGGCCGTGTGCGATGGGGTTTGCACCCATCCAGCGGTGATCGGCGGGTTCGGCGGCTGACTGATAGCGCGAATCGGATGAAAGCCGAATTGACTGCGAGTGATTATCGAGGCTGCCGTGCACGAGGAAGACGCTGAAGAGCACCACATCGCCGGCGCGGAAATCGGCGGTGAGCCAGCGCCCGCCGAGTCGTTCGCGCAGGCGCACGGGATTTTCACTTAGTGCACCGCCGGCGCGGATGTTGCCGCCGCCGCCCATCTGTGCAAAGCTGGCATCGCGGCGGTTTTCACAGAATGTGTCAACGTCCTTGGCGCCGTAGCCCTGATTGAGCCGGTCGTGCTTGTGGCTGTGTTCGAGCACGATCAGGCCGCCGGTTTCCAGTGGCACGTCGCCAATCGGCGTCCACGCTGTGTACAGGCGTTTGGTGCCGCGGCCCATATAGACGATGTCCATGTGCGGCGGCGTGCCCCGGCCGGGGGCGACGGCGCGGAACCACGTGTAATCGAAGTGCAGCACATCGCCGCCGATCAGCTGTTGAAATACTTCGATCATCGGGCCGTCGTACAGCACGTGCATCAGCGGCGCGTTGTCTTTTGCCAGGCTGATGTCGAAGGCGCTGTCCGCGCCAGGACGGATTAGGCAGTCCATCGGATCGCTGCCTTCAAGAAGCAGACCTTTCTCGGCCAGCCGTTCGGCGCATACGCGCCGCGCCGTCAGCACATCGTCGCGGTTCAGCACACCGGGGAGAAACAGGTAGCCTTCTTCTTCCATGCGTGCGCGCAGCGCTTCAGGTTGCCCGACCAGGTCGGCTGAGCTCTGCAGGAAGCCGAAGTGCTCCGGAGACAGATCGAGTTCGAGCTTGCCTGCGGTCAGGCGGGGGAGGGTTGCAGTTGACATTGTTGGAATAAGTAATGACAGAGAGAAGATAGTGAGAGAAACTGCTCTCACTATCTTCTCTCACTATCTACTTTTCTACTCTTTCAGTGCCAGATAGCGTTTAGAAACCGCACTTTCTCCACCGTGTGGTACTCGCCGCCGCCTTCGTGGTGGTTGTACTCGTAGATGCGGATATCTTTGGCGCCGCGCCAGTGATTGTAGGCGGCGAAGACGGTGGAAGGCGGGCAGATTTCGTCCATCAGGCCGACGGAGAACAGCGTCTGTGCGTTGCTGCGCGCCGCGAAGTTGACGCCGTCGAAGTAGCTCAGCGTGTCGAAGACCTGTTCGACCTTGTCGCGGTGCACGAGCAGGAAGCGCGAAATTTCCTCGTACGGGTGCGCGGTGGTGATCTGTGTGGCGCGGCGGTAATGGCAGAGGAACGGCACGTCGGGCATGGCGACCTTCACCGCGGGTGACAGGCCAGCCACGGCGATGCTGATGCCACCGCCCTGGCTGCCGCCGACCACGGCGATGCGGTCGGGATCGATGGCAGGGTGCGACTGTGCGGTTTCCACGGCGCGCACGCCGTCGGTGAAGACGCGGCGGTAGTAATAGGTTTCCGGATTTAGCACGCCGCGCGTCATGAAGCCGGGGAAGTGGTTATTTGTTCCGGCCGGTTCCGGGTCACCCGTGTCGCCTTTACCCCAGGCGCTGCCCTGTCCGCGCGTGTCCATCACCAGGTGTGCATATCCTGCTGAGGCCCATAACAGCCAGTCGCTGGGGAACTTGCGACCGCCTCCGTAGCCGATGAATTCGACCACACACGGCAGCTTGCCGCTGCGCTGCTTTGGCAAAATCAGCCAGCCCTTGACTCGCTGGCCATGCGCGCCGCTGTATGTCACATCGTAGGTCTCGAGATTGCGCAGGCCGTAGTCGACTGCGTCGAATTTTGGATCGAGTGCTGTAGCGCGCGTCTCAGCGAGTGTGGCTGCCCAGAACGCGTCGAAGTCGGCGCGTTCGTTGCGCTCCGGTGTGTAGCTCTTTAGGGTGTCGAGCGGAAAGTCGAAGAATGCCATGCGTGCGAATGTACGTCCGGGGTTGAGAAAGGGCAAGTAGGGGCGACGCAAGAGCGTCGCCCCTACGGCATCTCGCACCGGTATACCGTCGTCTCACCAGCGGCGAACGCAGTCGCGCACAGCTCTGCGAACTTCGCCAGCCCTTCCTCTGGATAGGCCGGCGCATCACCGCGGACTTCGCGCTCAGACGGGCCGACCACTACATACTCGATCTGATAACGCCGCATCAGCGTGCGCATCTCGTTCACGTCGGTTGTTGAATACAGCGCATCGATGTCGCCACGGCGTACGTCCTGCGCCTGCATGCTGCCGCGCCACTGGTATTCGTGGAACGACCAGCCCAGCACCGTCGGCAGGCCGGTGAACGCCGAGATGCGTCCGCGATAGTCGTAGGAGCCGTTGTGCGACGACTCAAGGATCACCGGCGCGCCGCTCACGTTGGCGTTCAGCCAGGCGATGACTTTTGCGTCGCCCGGGTGCGCGCGCTGCAGCCACGCCGCGCCGTCGAGCGTGGGCAGCACGTCGTTGAACATTTTCGAAAAGCCCCATTTCGCCTGCACGGCCAGCGGCGCCCACAGCAGACCGCACATTACCATCGCGCCGCCGACGGCGCCCGCCGCCTTCGCCGCAATGCCCGGTGCGCGCAGCAGTCGCATGAGCCCGTATGCGCCTGCGATGGCCCACAGCGACCATGCCTGGTACCAGAACTTGAACACGCTGTTCAGCCGTGTGCCGAAGAAGTCGCGGATGTAGACGAACTCGACGGCGAACACCAACGCTGCACCGATCGCCGCCGCCAGCAGCGCGTAGCGGTCGCTCGCCTCGTCGTCGCCTGCGCGTGTACTGCGGCCGGTGAAAATCGTCACGGCCACGGCGCCGACGGTGACAAGCAGCAGCGGCATCCATGGCACGCTCAGTCGTTCGAACAACCGCGCGCGAATTTGTTCGCCGCTCGCGCCGAGTGCCGCACCGGTGCGCTGATACTCATCAATCAGTCCACGCGCTTCTTTCGATACGAACGCGAACAGTGCCATCACCGCGACTGCGCTGACGAGCGCAACCAGCAGTAGTGCGCCGCTGCGTTTCAGCACATCGCGCGTCGGGAGTGCGCCTGTGCGTGCTGCGAGCGCGACGAATGCGATCACTGGTGCGATGAGCGGCGCGAACATCAGCAGGAACTGCGTCAATCGCGTGCCGTTGAACAGGTTCGGCATCAGGCCTTGCGCCTGCGTTTGCAGCGTGACGTGAAAAGGCAGGTACAGCGCGTATGCCGCAGCCAGTGTGAGCACCCCGGTGATCGCCGGCAGCGCGATCGATTCACCGCGGCTGCGGTACGCGAGCAGGCGCGCGGCCAGAAAGAGCAGCGCAATCATCGGCAGGTCGATGGTATTCAGAAAGCCGATCGCGCCGATGGCTGCCGCGTTCAGCGCAAACGACGCTGCGGCGAGCGCGCCATCCTCGTGCGCATGGCCGCGGTACAGCAGCTGTGACAGCGCGATGCCAAATACCAGCATCAGAAAGGGCAGGGCGAGCGTGTGCGGATGGTTGTCGCCCAGCACGAAGCTGAAGATCGGTGCCTCGGTGATGATCTCCTGCTCGGAGCCATCGACGCCGTGGTCTTTCACCACGCGCGACCAATCCCACCACCACGGGAACCAGCCGGATGGCGCAGCGCCGTTGCACGTTTCGGTGCGCTTGGCGATGTCGCGAACATCAAGAAAGGCAAATGTCGTGGTTGGCAGCGTATTTGTACAGCGCAGCACACCGAACAATCCGCCAAGGTTGCCGGCTGTGGTGAGCATCAGCGCAGCGAGCACGCCGGTGATCAGCGCAGTGGTGCGCTGCGACGGGCGCCACGTGCGCCACAGGTTGTAGCCGAGTGAGGCCGCGCCGGCGCCGGCGAGTGCCGGGATCGTCGCGCCGCCGAGGTTGAAGCCGATCGACGCCGCCACGCCGCTCAGTCGGATCAGCTGCGCGAACATGATGTAGCCAAAGTAGTAGTAGCTGATCGGCGAGCCGCTGAGCCATGCGTCGTTCGGCGGAAACGAGGGCGAGCGCAGCACGCCGTTGATCATCATCATTTCCATGAATTTCTCGCCGCCGCTTTCGAGCACCTCTGGCGTCCATGAACGCACGTACGCCCAGCCGACGTAGCCGATTAGAAAAATCATTTCGGCCATGACGATCGCGGGCAGCAGTGAGCGCAGCGATATTGCTGCCCGCTCGCTGCTGCGCGTCGCGCGATGCGCGGCGAAGGCCGCCGCCCACAACGTCGCCAGGCCGAAGGCTGCTGCACCGGTCGTGTTCGCCGACCAGCCGAGCGTCACGATCGCCCAGTAGAAGAACGCACCGAAGAGCACCCCGGCGGCCTTGCCGATGCCGTAGCCGCGGTCTGGCAGTCGGCGCAGCCAGCTGTGTGCGAGAAAAGATCCACCTAGTGCGAACGCCTGCGTGCACAAGTACCAGCGGAGGAGTGCGTCGTATTCCATTTCGAGGTTATGCGTAACCACTCGCGCCCAGATCAGTATTTCCTGCGAAACACGTTGGAAAAAGATCGGCTTGAGTCGGGGCGCTATTTTGATGCGCTATTTTGATGCGCTATTTTATTGAATGTCGTCGAGTGAAGTGATCGTGTGCGGCTGTGGTGCTGCGCGCACGGCGCTGCGTACATCTTTAAAACCCGAACCGGTCAGCTGCAGCACCACTTCGTCGCTGCTGCGCAGGAAGCCGGCGCGGCGCGCTTCGACGAGGCCGACATATGCTGCGGCGCAGGCGGGTTCGACAAACACGCCGCCGTCGCGTGCGAGCGTCGACATCGCAGCGAGCATGTCCTCATCGCTTGCTTCGATGACGGTGCCGCCGCTGCTGCGAATCGCGCGCAGCGCAGCGACGCCATCGCACGGCACATCGACGCTGATGCCGCTGGCGATGGTCGTCGAAGGAATTTCGTCGAATGTCTCGCTGACGCTGGTGAACGTGCGTGCGAGCGATGGCGCAAGCTTTGCCGTGACGCCGATGAAGCGTGGCATGCGTTCGATCCAGCCAATCTGCTGCAGCTCGCGGAATCCCTTATGCACGCCGCTGAGAATATTGCCGTCTCCGAGTGGAACGATCACGCTGTCGGGCGCGCGGAAACCGCGCTCTGCTGTCCAGTGCGCGAGCTGCTCAGCGATTTCGAAGCCGGCGGTTTTTTTGCCTTCGCGCGTGTACGGATTCGTGCCGGTGCTGCGGTTGTACCAGCCAAATTTTTTGCAGGCCTCGCCGGCGATGCGCACCGCGTCGTTGTAACTGCCGCGGACCACGTAGACCGTCGCGCCGTGAATCAGAATGCCCGCCAGCTTTCCCTCCGGTGTGCCCTCGGGGACGAAGACGATGGCGCGCAGTTTTGTGCCAGCGCACATCGCGGCGAGCGCGCCGGCGGCGTTGCCCGTCGATGCGACGCAAATTGCCTCACGACCTGTGGCCAGCGCCTGTGCCACGACCATTGCACTTGCGCGGTCCTTGAATGAGCTGCTCGGCAGGCGGCTGTCATCTTTCAGCCAGACGGCGCGCACATCGAGCGCTTCCTCGATGCGCGGCGCGCGGTACAGCGGTGTATTTCCGAGCATCGTCAGCGGCGTCGGCAGGCCGCTCGGCGCCGGGCTCGGCAACAGCGGGCCGAAGCGCCAGATCGAACGCGACGGCGCCTGCGTCAGGTCCGTGGGCGCAACCTCACGCCCGATGCGGACGTAGTCATAAACGGCGTCGAGATTGCCACCGTCCTCTGGACACGTGTACGTCACTGCATCGGGCGCATGCAATTCGCCACACGATAGACATCGGAAGCCGAGCAGGTAAGGATTCATTGCGCGCGTATTTTAGAGCGTCATCACGATTCGGGCCCGAAGGCGAAGGCCCGAAGGGGGGCATCCACCGTTGGGGGCGAATATTTCTGCGTGCCGCGCGGAGTCCGCGGTGAAGCGGAGATCGAGGATCGATTGTCAAACCACAAGTGATTTCCAGCGGCCGCGGCGATACAGCGCATAGATGATCACAGCGCGGCCGAGCCAGTCGATTGCTGTGCCGAGCCATACGCCGTTCAACCCAAGCTTCAGTTGCACAGCGAAGAACCATACGGCGGCAACGCGAAAGAATACTGCGCCGATCAGCGACACAATCATCGGTGAACGCATGTCACCGGCGCCGCGCAGCGCAGAGCTGTAAATCATATAGATGGCCAGCGTTGGGAGTTCGAGCGCCGAGATTCGCACAGTGTTCGCGGCGAGCGACAGCACTTCCTGCGTGGCGCCGAAGATGCCTGATAGCTGTGTGCCGAATGCGACAAAGGCGGCGCCGATGCTGCTCATGAGCAGTATTCCGAAAATCACTGAGCGCCGAGTGCCGATTTCAGCCGTGCGCATGTCGCCGGCGCCGAGCGCCTGGCCGACGATGGTTGATACCGCGGTGGCCAGGCCGCTGCCTGGCATGAATGACATCGACTCGATGCTGTTGGTGATTTGGTGCGCAGCGATCGCCGCGGCGCCGAGGCTGCTGACGATGCCCATGAACGTGACGAAGCCAACGCGCTGAATGGCCGACTCAATGATGTTGGGCAGCGCCAGCCGCCAGATGCGGCTGACTTCACGCTTGTCCCAAATGAACATTTCGCGCAGCGTCAGCTTGGGCTGCGAGATGCCGGTGAGCACTGCGCCAAACGACAGCAGCCCGCCGATGGCCTGGGCAATCGCTGTGGCGATGCCTGCGCCGCGCACGCCCATGCTGGGGATGGGGCCGATGCCGAAGATCAGCGCTGCCGCGAGCGCGATGTTCAACACGTTCACCAGCAGCGTGATGTACATCGGCGTGCGTGTGTCGCCCGCTGCGCGCATCACCATACTCAGCACGAAGCGCGGATAAGCCAGCAGTGATCCGAGCATGATGATCGTGGCATATTCGGACGCCAGGCCGATCACTGTCTCGCGCATCTGTGCATTCGGGTCCTGCACGAGTAAAGAAAAGAATGGCCGCGCGAGCAGAATCATCAGCGGCACCATCAGCAGCGTGAACACGAATGTCAGCGACACTGATTGTCCGGCCGCGCGCCGCGCCGCGGCGAAATCTCCTGCGCCCCATGCGCGCGCAACGACCGCCAGCGCGCCAATCCCAAGTGCCATCACCACGCCCTGTGCGATGAACAGATATGTGCCGCTCAGTCCGACGGCGGCGAGCGATGCTGGGTCTTTCATCCAGCCGATCAACAGCGTGTCGGCGAAGAAGACGGCGGTCGAGAGCAGGTTTTCGAGCACCGCCGGTACGGCGAGGCTTACGATCATGCGGTTCAGTGCTTTGTCGTCGGCAAAATTTAGCGTGGGAGTTGTCGGTATTTGTGAATCGGTCACGTTGCATGCAGCACACCGCGACGAGGCGGCTGGTCTGCGGTTCGCGAGAGTATAGGGTAAGGCTACAATTTCGCTCATCATGGCGAAAATTACTTTTATCGGCGCCGGCAGTACAGTCTTCGCGAAAAACCTGATGGGTGACATCCTGAGTTTTCCGGAGCTGGCTTCGAGTGAGATCGTCCTCTTCGATATCGACAATGAACGATTGAAGACTTCCGAGATCGTTGCGCACAAGGTTGCGCAGGCGCTCGGTGCGACGCCGAAGATCACGGCGACGACTGATCGTAAAAAAGCGCTCGAAGGCGCGAGCTATGCGATCAGCATGATTCAGGTCGGCGGCTATAAGCCCGGCACGGTGACCGACTTCGAAATTCCGAAGAAGTACGGCCTGCGCCAGACGATCTCTGACACGCTCGGCATCGGCGGCATCATGCGCGGCCTGCGCACGATTCCGGTGCTGCTCGACATGTGCCATGACATGGAGCAGGTGTGTCCGGATGTGACTTTTCTGCAGTACGTCAATCCGATGGTCATGAATATGATGGCCATTCAGCGCGCCACGAAAATCAAGGCCGTCGGCCTCTGCCACAGCGTGCAGGGCACTGCGGAACAGCTCGCACACGACATCGGCATTCCAGTCGATGAGATCAACTATGTATGCGCCGGCATCAACCATATGGCGTTCTACCTGCGCTTCGAACGTAATGGCGAGGATCTGTATCCGCTGATTCGCAAGGTGTACGAGGAGAATCGCCAGCCTTCGTGGAACCTCGTGCGCTACGAAATCTTCAAGCGCTTCGGCTATTTCGTCACCGAGAGCAGCGAGCACTTCGCCGAGTACACGCCGTGGTTCATCAAGCGTGATCGGCCGGATCTGATTGACACGTTCAACATTCCGCTCGATGAGTACATCCGCCGCTGCGAAGAGCAGCTGGCCGGCTGGCACAAGATGCGCGCAAGCCTCGAAGCGGGCGAAGATATCGCGGTGCGCCGCAGCCACGAGTACGGCTCGCTGATCGTTCACTCGATGGAGACCGGCCAGCCGCGCGTGATCTATGGCAACGTCGCGAACAATGGCCTGATCGACAACCTGCCGCAGACGCACTGCGTCGAGGTGCCGGTGCTCGTCGATAAGAGCGGCCTGCAGCCGACGAAGATCGGGACGCTGCCGCCGCAGCTCGCCGCCATGATGCAGACGAACGCGAACGTGCAGGAGCTGGTTGTGCAGGCCGCACTGACCGGCAAGCGCGAGCACATTTATCACGCCGCCGCGCTCGATCCGCATACCGCGGCCGAGCTAAGCCTCGAGCAGATCTGGTCGCTTGTCGATGATCTGATCGAAGCCCATGGCGACCTGCTGCCCAAATACCATTGAGAATTGCACATTTCACATTGCACATTGCCTGATGTGGTCGGCGTTCAATATGCAATGTGAAATATGCAATGTGAAATATGCAGTGTGAAATGTCTCACGGGTACAGATACGGCTGATTTGGCTGGTCCACCGCTTCGATGGTTTCTGCGACGAGCAGTGGAATGTGTTCGCTGCCGAATTGACCGACCTTGAAGCGGCCGACGACGTGCACCCATTGGTCCTGTTCGAAGCGCTGCAGCTGGTCGGTCTCGACGATCAGGCCGATGGCGGCGGCATCGGCGACGCAGCAGCTGACGGTGAAGCGTGAGACCATGAACTGGCCGGTGGCGAAGCGTGGGTCGTTCTTGTAGACGAAGCCGACCACGTCGGCCTGCTGGCCATTGAGTTCGGCCGGGTCGCCGGCGGCGCCGATGATGCGCAGCCAGTCGAGGATATTGCGGGGGCCGCTGGGTGCGCGCTGCAGCGTATTGAGCGCGCTGCTTGGTGCAGATTGCAGGCCGATGCCGCGCGTGCCGATGGCGGCGGCGCCGAGCGGCCGCGCCGGCGCGACGAAGCCGATCAGCGCCGGCAGCATCAGCAGCAGAATCGCCGCCCACGACGTCGCCCGGCCTCCGAATGCGACTGCTGGAAACGGAGACGGCGTTGCGCGCACTGCGGCCGGCTGCAGCAGGCGCCACGCCAGTGTGAGCGCCATCATCAGATAGAGCAGGACACCGGCGAAGATCAGCCATTCAAAGCGCCGATTGATGTAGAAGGCGAGCGTGCCGCTGCTGATTTTCTGATACAGCATCAGGCCGGACATGGCCAGCACGGCGCTTTTGAGGAACGCATCCAGTCGCGGCGACATGGCGGAAATCATAGACGAGGGGCGGCGGCGCGGCCTTGGTGCTCCGCGATCCGCCGATCGCTGCGCGTCAGCGCCAGTGCGTCGATTTCCGCTGGCGTCGCCCAGCGCAGTGCGATGTAGTCGTTCGGCGGATTTGGCTCTGCCGCATCCTCGTCGACCGTCACCCAGTGCAGCGCGCGCCGTACTTTGAAGTGTGTGAATGCGTGGCGCACTTCGTCGAAGGCAGCACCAGCCTTGCGCACGCGCAGCCCGGTGCGTCGCTGCACTATCGCAGCGATGTCGCCGTCGTTTGTCGTGCCTTGTGTCTCTTCATACTCCCCGCTTACGAATTCCCACAGCCCGCCGAGCAGGCCCTTGGGCGGGCGCTGGCCGAGCAGCATGCGGCCGTCTGCGCGGCGGATAAGTGCAGTGAGCACGATGCGTTCGGGCGCCTCTTTGCGCGGCCGGCGTTCGGGGAATTGCTCCACGGAATCGAGCGCGCGGGCGCGGCAGTCATCGTGCAGTGGGCATGCGCCGCACTGCGGTGCGCGCGGCGTGCACACCGTCGCGCCGAGCTCCATCAGCGCCTCGTTGAATTCGCCGGCACGCCCGGCGGGCAGCAGCGATTCTGCAAGCGGCCACAGATCGACGTCGCGGCTGCGCGCGGCGGGCAGGGCGAAGACGCGTGCCAGAACGCGGCGCACATTGCCGTCGACGACGGCGGCGTCACGGCCGAAGGCCAGCGACGCAATCGCGCCGGCCGTGTAACGCCCGACGCCGGGCAGC
>CANJQH010000019.1 GCA_947476335.1 Anaerolineae bacterium
GGACCGCGCCTCCGGCGCTCATGCTGGACGAAAAAGCGCCGGAGGCGCGCCGCTTGCCCAGCCCGGACCAACGGTCCGGGCTGGGCATGGGCAAATTTATCGGGGACGCGACGCCGTCGCGACCAGGCCGAAATTCTGCCTAAGGTAGCAAGTCACGTTAGTTACGGAAATACTGATTTGGGCCTGAGTAGTTACCACCATCTTGACAAGTCTGGTTCGTTGCCGAACGCCAGCAGCATGCCGAGCAGTACAAGGGCGAGGAAAGGAATCAGTGGGCGCATGCGTGTGTGTTGCAGAAGTGCGTAGCAGCCGAGGGTAATTGTTGCGGCGCTGATGGCTGCGGTCGCGCTGTTCAGCTGTGGCGGGGCGTTGTGTGCGACTTCGGCGGCCAGCGCGCCGACGGCCAGCGCAGTGACGCTGCGCGCAGCGGTCGCGGCGGCCCGCAGCTGTGCGTGTCCGAGCAGCCAGGTGGCCGCACTCTTTTCATTTTGCAGGCCGGCGCGAAAGCATTTCCATGCGATGCCAAACATCAGCGTTGCAACGCCGATTACATATGCGCCGACGGCAAGCAGGCCGATGCGCGCCGTCAGCGCCAGGCCGATGGCGGTCGACAACAGCGCCGGCAGCAGCGCACCTTGCACGATTTCGTCGCCGAAGCCGGCGATGGCACTCATCAGCGTCTGCCGCGTGCGTATCGTATCGGCCGGGTCGGCCCCGCGCTGTTCCATACGCAGCAGAATGGCCGGGATCATGGCGCCGAAATTCACTTCGGTGTTGAAGAATCCCCCATGGCGCTGCAGCATCTGCACATCACCGCGCAGGTTTGGTGCCAGCGTGCAACCGAGCCCGCTGCCCTGCAGCTTTTCGAAGCTGTAGTTTGAGTGGCTGAAGAACTGCCAGCGGAGGAAAGTTCCGAGTTCCGAGTTCTGAGTGGGGACGGGGGAGTGCGGGGCACGCAGAATGGCGGTGAGCACGGCAGCGGCGCTGACGGCGGCGAGGAATTCGAAGGGCGCGCCGAGTGCGGTTGCTGCGGCGCCGGCGGTAAAGAGCGCAAGATTGAGCTTCGTGCGTTCGGCGAGGACGAACTTCAGCGCCAGCCCCAGACCGAGCAGCGGCGTCAGTGCGCCGCCGAATGCCAGTCCAGCCATGATCGGCGCGGGCGCGATTGCGAGCAGCGCGCGTGCTGCTGTTGGCGCCGCCCAACCCAGCAGCGCGGCCGTCGGCACGGTCAATAGGCAGAGCCAGCTCTGTGCGACGGCGATGTGCAGGAATTGCATGCGGCCGACGTCGCCGCGCGCCGCTGCTGCGTCAATGCGCCGCGCGATGGCGTTCGCCCCGCGCATGCGCAGTACGAGCAGCTGGTAGCCGAGGCTCGCCAGCGCCACACCCGACAGGATGCCGATGCCGGCCGAACCCGTCGCAATGCCGACCGCTGCGCCGAGGATGCCCGCCAGCGCTGCGTCGCCGATGCCGAGTGTGCCGCCGACCGACATGTAGCCGAGGTACAGCATGTTGATCGCCGCACCGATGCGCATGCCTTCCTGCGGATCGCCGAGGATGAACCCGACCAGCGTTCCGTTCACCAGCGGGCGCCATGTGGTGAAATACGCCTGGCCGCCGAGGAAAGACGTGTTGGCGATGTAATAGGTAAGGCCGATTAGAACGGCCTGCAGCAGGGTGATGTTCATTCGGCGGGCGGCAGAGGCAGCTTCGGATCCGCTGGGACCATCTGCAAAAACACCTCTACGCCTGCGGATTGTAGCTGCTGCAGCGCGCGCCGTTCGTTCGTCGACAGCGCCACCGTGCGCCAGATCAGCCGTCGTCCGTCGCGCATGCCGAGGTTGCCCACATTCAAATGTGGCAACGGCCACCGTTCGTGCACGGCGCACGCGTCTTCGACTCGCTTGAGCAGCACCAGCGCGCGCGCCGGACTGTGCTGTAGTTCCGCCAGCCGTTCTGCTGCCGCGGCGACGGGCGCTACGTCGAATTTGACCTGCGACGGCATCGCCATCTGCATCAGATTTCGTGCAAATTCATCGGCGGCTGTTTCGTCGTCGAGCACCAGGATGCGCGTAATCGACAGTTGACGCACCCACACAGCCATCACCTGGCCATGAATCAGGCGGTCGTCGAGTCGGATCAGAGACAACATGGGTGCGAGGCAAAAAAGAAGGGCGGGGAATTCCCCGCCCTTGGCTAAAATGGCCTCCACAGGGGTCGAACCTGTGACCTCATGTGTGTGATACATGCGCTCTAACCAACTGAGCTAGGAGGCCGCGAACGAATGCAAGTATACATGATTTTTCGGGTCCCGAGAGGTGCATTCGCCGTTTGGGGGCAGATTTCACGAAATGGCGGGGGCCGTCACCCGGACCGATGGTCCGGGCTGGGGCAGCGTCGCGCCTCCGGCGCTTTTTCGACGGAACATGAGCGCGCGCCATAGCGCCAACGGCGCGGTCCGCCGCGGCAGACCCGTGACCAGCCCTGGGTGACGGTGGCGCGACGCCGCGCAACAATATTCGCCCCAAATTGTGGATGCATCCAGACGCACTGTTCGCGGGATTCTCTCTACTTGGGTTCAGCCACTCCCGATGCACTTGGGTGCATCCGAGGGGTCCGAGGGGGATAGAGGTGAGGATTTCGCGGGAAATACTGATCTACAGCCGAGTAGTTCCCATTCGTGACTAAAATTCCCCTCATGCTCACCAAGTTAAAGAATTTCGCCGAGGCGCGGCCGCGCCTGGCTTCGTGGATCTTCCTGGCTGTCGGGATGGTCGTGATCCTGATTATCTCCGCGCCGAAGGATGGCACGCTCACTATCGGCAACTGGATCTTCCTCGTCGTTGCCACGATTGGCCTTGCCGGCCTGTGCGCGTGGATCATCGGCTGGGAGGAGGGTGACGGCAAGAAAGATGCGGACGAAGCCAAGAGCGCATAATGAACGCAGTTCATGAACTTCACACGCTCGAGTGGTTCGTCGGATGCGCGGGCACGTGTGTCTGGCGGCGGCGGCCGGCGTGAATGTGCAGGGGCCGACGCTGCGCATAATGCTGCCGCAGGCTGCGGCGGATCGGCACGCAGATCGGCTCGAACTTGAGCTGCGCCATCTCGACGCGCCGGAGCGCACTTCGCGCTATGTGCTGCGGTATCGCTGATTCGGAACTCGTACCTATTCAAGTCAGGCCTAAATCAGTATTTCCCGCGACACACGCGCGTGTGTCGCGTTGGAAAACAAAATGGCTTGAGTAGTTACCGGAATTTTTATTACGCCACGCAGCCCGGCCCGAGCAGCTCCTGCAGACGCTGGCGCAGCTCTGGGCAGTCGCGTGTGTTGTCGTCGGGAAAGTCGATGATCTGATCGCGTGTGCCGCCGTTGCGCAGCAGCAGTGAGAATGGCTGCGGGCCTTTGTACGACTTCACTGTGCGCAGCACTGCTTCGAGCCGTGCCACATCGGTGCGCATATCGCCGAGCCGCTGCATGACGACTGTGAGTGGCTGTGGTGCGGTGGTGGCTGCGGGCGTCGGCTGCGCAGGGCGTTGTGGCTGTGATGGTGGCTCCGTCTGCTGCACAGGTGATGGCTCGGATTTTTCCGGCACCTGGGCGGCGGCGGGCTGTGGTGGCTCGGGCGTTTCCGGTGCACTGGCGCCGGCGCCGATCGAGTCGAAGTACGCGTTCATCATGTCGTCGCTGTACGAATCTGGGCCGGTGCCGGATTCGGTGTAGGCGGCCATGTCCGAGGGTGCATCGGCTGAGCGTGCAACTGCGACCGACGCCGCGACTTTGTCGACGATGAGTTTTGCTGAGCCGTCTTCCTTGACTTCGGCCTTGCCCCATATCAGCAGCGTCTTGTCTTTGACGAAGAGCTCGTTGTAGCTTTCCCATGTGCGCGGAAAAATCGTCAGCTCGATGACGCCGTATAAATCCTCGACCACGCCGAAGCCCATGCTCTTGCCGTTCTTGCTCGTGTGTGGGCGGATCGATGTGACGATACCGGCGACGACGACGGGCTGGCCATTGTCGGCGACGGTGAAGTCTGAGCTGTTGCGCGTGACGCGATCCTGCAGGTGTTCGAGTGCGGCGGCGAGCGGGTGCGCGCTGACGTAGGTGCCGATCAGTTCGCGTTCGGCGTTGAGCAGATCGCGCTGCGGAATTTCCGGCGCACGCGGATTCAGTGTGATGAGCGGCGTGTCATCCTCCTGATCGAGGCCGCCGAAGAGCATGCCCTGGCCGCGGGCTGCTGCGTCGCGGGCGGCGGCGGTGGCGCCGGCGATCAGATCAAGCGCATCGAGCATCTGATGGCGTGGCCCGAACAAATCCATCGCGCCTGATTTGATGAGCGACTCGAGCGCACGTTTGTTGACCTGGCCCATATCAACGCGGCGCATAAAGTCGTCGAGGTTCTTGAACTTCGCCTTGCTGCGCGCTTTCAAAATTGCGCCGACCGGGCCTTCGCCCACGTTCTTGATCGCCATTAGTCCGAAGCGGATGGCACCGTATTTGCCGACGCTGTCGTCGATGGTGAAGCCGAGGTCGCTGGTGTTCACGTCGGGCGGCAGTACTTGAATACCGCGCTTGCGGCAGTCGCTGATGAGGATGGCGATTTTTTCAGAATCGCCGGCCTCGGCCGTCAGCAGTGCGGTCATGTACTCGATGGCGTAGTTGGCCTTCAGCCACGCTGTCTGGCATGTCATCGATGCGTAGATGGCAGCGTGTGATTTGTTGAAGCCGTAGCGCGCGAAGAACTCGATGTCGGCCCAGATAGCCTCGGCTGTTTCGGCGGGGTAACCCTTGGCTACGGCGCCGTCGCGAAACTTCGACTTGTGCTTGGCGAGGTCCTCGGCGTTCTTCTTCGACACGGCCTTGCGAATCGTGTCGGCCTGGCCCATCGAATAGCCGGCGAAGTCGCGTGCCACACGCATGATCTGCTCTTGATAGACGAGGATGCCGTATGTCTCGCCGAGTGCGCTTTCGAGATCGGCATGGTGATATTTCACCGGCTCTTCGCCGTGCAGACGTTTGTTGTAGAGCGGAATATATTCGAGCGGGCCTGGGCGATAGAGTGAAATTGCGGCGACGATATTTTCGTAGCGCTGCGGCTTCATGTCCATCATCAGGCTCTTCATGCCGGCGCTTTCCACTTGAAAAACGCCGTTGACGTCGCCGCGGCTGAGCAGTTCGTAGATGCTCTTTTCGTGGATAGGGATGTCGTTGAGCGTAAACGTTTTCCCGTGGCGCTGCTCGATCAGATCACAGGCGCGGCGCATGATCGTGAGCATCGAGAGGCCCAGATAGTCCATCTTCAGCAGACCGATGGCTTCGAGGTGTGTCATCTCGAATTGTGTGACGGCGTTGAGCTGATCGGTGAGCGGCGTGCCAGTGAGGCGATGAAGCGGCACGTACTCGATCAGCGGCTTGTCGGCGATGACGACGCCGGCGGCGTGCGTGCCGGCGTTGCGCGTCATGCCTTCGACCCACATAGCCTTGTCGTAGAGCTCACGCAGCGGCGGCTCGGAGTCGTAGATTTTTTTAAGGTCGGGCACTTCCTCAAGCGCCTGCTTCAGGCCGACTGGCTTACCGGGTGTGTTCGGCACGAGTGAAGTCATACGTGTGACTTCGTTGAGCGGCAGCGCCAGCACTCGGCCGACGTCTTTGAGTGCGGCGCGCGCGGCCATCGTGCCGAACGTGATGATCTGCGCGACTTTTTCCTTGCCGTATTTTTCGATCGTGTAGTTCACGAGCATGTGGCGCTGATCGTCCGGAAAGTCCATGTCGATGTCCGGCATGGTGACGCGTTCCGGATTGAGAAAGCGCTCGAAGTACAAGTCGTTGCTGACCGGCTCGATATTCGTCAGCATGAGCACGTGCGAGACCATCGATCCGGCCGCGCTGCCGCGCACGTCCCACCAGATGCCGGTTTCGCGGCAGAAGCGAATCAGGTCCCACACGATGAGCATGTAGGTGGGGAAGCCCATCGTGATGATGGTGTTGAGCTCGAACTGCAGGCGCTCGCGCAGGCGATGCGGCGTCATGGCTGGATGCGAATCGGCGGTGGGCAATGCGAGCGGGCTGAGCGAGGTGAGTTTGATGGGCGTGTCTTCGCTGCGGTACACGGCCTGATATTTTGTGCGCAGCGCAGTGAGCGTGCGCGAATCTGTGGTCACCCACGTGCCATCGGCGTTGGCGGGAATGCCGTAACGCTCTTCGAATCCGATGGCGCACAAGTAGTACAGATACTCGTCATCGGCGGCAAATATTTCTGGGCGTTCGAATTTTGGCAGGTGGAAGCTGCGCGTTTTAAGACTGACGTCGCAGCGTTCGGCCAGCATGACCGTGTTGTCGATTGCTTCGGCGGGGAACAATGAGCGCATCTCCTGCTCATCGCGCAGGTAGTACGAATCGTTGTTCATGCGCATGCGCTTTTCATCGGAGAGCAGCGCGTTTGTCTGAATGCACAGCATCACATCGTGTGCCGGCGCGTCTTCGCGTTTGACGTAATGCACATCGTTTGTGGCGATGAGCGGAACGCCGAACTCCTTGGCAAAGCTGAGCAGCGTTTCATTGACCGTGCGGAGTTCGTTAATCGAATGATCTTGCAGTTCGATGAAATAGTCGTCTTTGAAAATTTCGCGGTACCACAACATGCGATCGCGTGCGGCATCGATGTTGCCGTCCATGATAAGGCTGGGAATTTCGGAGGCCAGGCAGCCGGATGTGCAGATGACGCCTTCGGCGTAGGCGGCGAGCGTGGGATGGTCGATGCGTGGGCGGTAATAGAAACCTTCGAGCTGTGAGCGTGTGGCCAGCGCCATGAGATTTTTGTAGCCGGCGGTATTTTTTGCCAGCAGCAGCAGATGGTGCGGTGAACGGTCGTGCTTGTTGTCTTTGTCCGCCATGCGGCGGCCCCAGTGCGCGAGGTAGCTCTCGATGCCGATGATGGGACGGATGCCGGCTTTGCCACAGGCGTCGTAAAACTCGATCACACCGTGCATCACGCCGTGGTCGGTGAGGGCGACAGCAGGCATGTCCAGCTCTTTTGCGCGTTTGGCCAGCCCGGAGACGCGGCTGTAGCCGTCGAGTAGCGAGTATTCCGAATGGCAGTGCAGATGAACGAAGGACATGGGGAGGAGAAGTATAGCGAAGGGGATTCTGCGTTCGAAGCTTGCAGTGAGTGATGCCGTGTTTCGCGTTGGAAAAATGGCTGGCCTGAGTAGTTACGATTTCTCTCTACGGGGGCGCCACTCCCCGCAGTGCGGGGTTGGGCGAATCCGTATATGCTCACGCGCAATGGACTTCATCCGTGAGACGATTTCTGTGCGCGTGGTGGTGCTGATTTACGATCCGCGCATTACAGCAGAGGGCCATCGGCGCCTGCATGAAGTGCTGGGCTGGAATGATCCGCATGTGCTCGCGGCGCGCTATATCGATGATGTGCGGCAGGCCAGCCACGGCTGCGTGCAGTATGAAATCGTCGATCGCGTTGATGTGGATGGATGGCCGTGCAAAGTCGACGGCTTTCGTTACGACGAGGCGAGCTTTCTGTACAGCTGGCGCGCCCGGCGCGGTTTTCATCAGCCGGATACGGCCGATTACGCGGGGCTGCTGCGTGATGCAGATTTTCTGCGCCGGGTGCAGGATGACGAAGCGGACGAGCTGTGGATGTTTGGTTTTCCATATGCTGGTTTTTACGAATCGTGTATGGGCGGCGCCGGCGCGATCTGGTGCAACGGACCGGTGCTGGCTGACACTGCGCATGTGCAGCGGCGCTTTTGTGTGATGGGGTTCAGCTACGAGCGCGGTGTCGGGGAAATGCTGGAAAATCTTGGCCATCGTGCGGAGAGCATCATGGAGCATGTTTTTGCCGGCGTGCCCGAAGGTGCGCCGACGCCGGCGAGCGATTTTGTTGAGCGCCTCTTCGGCCGGCGCACTGCGCCTGCTGTGCCGGATTTGACCACGAATTTGTGGCGCCGCTTTATTCGCCATGAAAAGACACATCCGGGTGCAGCGCAGTGTGGCAATGTGCATTTTGCACCGAACAGCGAGCGCGATTACGACTGGGGAAATTTTCGCGAAGTGTTTTCGGCCGCAGACGACTGGTTGAATTACCCTCATCTCACGGGTGCGATGCGGCGCATGCGCACGAATGACTGGGGTGGTGGCGACATCCGTGCGCATCACCTTTGGTGGATGCAGCGCTTTCCGCATGTGAGCGGCGGCACGCCGAATGGTATGCCGAATAACTGGTGGCGGGCGATCGCCGGGTTGGAATTGTAGAGAGTGATAGTAGAGAGTGATGATTTTTCCTCACTCTTTACTCTTTACTATCACTCTCCACTATGACTCTTTACTCCGACTCTCTTTGCGAAAAATCCTTCGGCCGAATACACAGCCAGTCCGAGCCAGACCGCGCCGAAGCCGAATGCGCGCGTCACACCGAAGGCTTCGTGATAAATCAGCGCGCCGATGAGAAACTGCAGCGTCGGCGCGACGTATTGCAGCAGGCCGAGCGTCGTCATCGGGATGCTGCGCACGCCGATGGAGAACAGCAGCAGCGGAATGGCGGTGAGCACGCCCGCACCCAGCAGCAGCAGCGTCTGCGTCGGGGTGTTGCCGAATGCGCCGCCTCCGTTCGCGCCGAGGTAGAGCAGGTAGGCCGCGGCAAAGGGCGCAATCAGCGCAGTTTCGGTGGTGAGCCCTTCGAGCGAATCAAGGCGCGCAATTTTGCGCAGCGCGCCGTATGCACCGAAGCTCGCCGCCAGCGCGAGCGCGATCCACGGCGGCGAGCCGCTTTGAATTGTCAGGTAGATCACGCCGGCCGCTGCCAGTGCGATGGCGACCCACTGTCCTGTCCGCAGCCTTTCCTTAAAAAACAACACACCCAGTGCTACGTTCAGCAGCGGATTGATGAAATAGCCGAGGCTGCTTTCGACGACATGACCGGCGTTGACGGCCCAGATATAGACGAGCCAGTTGATCGAGAGCAGCGCCGAGCTGGCCGCCAGCAGCGCCAGCAATTTGCCGTCGGCGGTGACGCGGCGCACCCACGACCATCGCCGCAGCACGGTCAGCAGGATCATGTTGAAGACCAGCGCCCAGACGACGCGATGGCTTAGTATCTGCGTCGCCGTTACGCCGGCGAGTGCTTTCCAATACAGAGGCATGACACCCCATGCGACGTACGAAATGAAAGCGGACAGGGCGCCTTTTCGGGAACTCATAATGAAAAAAGGTAACTACTCAGGCCTAAATCAGCATCATTCCTTCCCCCTTCGGGGGAAGGAATAGCGTGTTTCGCGTTGGAAAATTGGCCGGCCTGAGTAGTTACGAAAAAAAGTCAGAGCACCTGCTCTGACTCTCTACTTTGACTGTCTACTTTGGCTCTACGCCTGGATCGACGCCTGGCTCTACGCGAACGCTGAGCGCGTTTCACCTACACGTATTCGAATCGTTCGACGTTCAGTACGAACACGGTGGCGCCACCGATCTCGACGTCGATCACCTGCGCGTTGAGTGCGCCGGGAACTTCGCGCGGTACCGAGATATACGACGTGCGCCGGCGCGCTGTGCCCTTCAGAATCTTCATGACGTCGTCGATCTTGTCGTCTTCGATGCCCAGCAGCAGTGTGCTATTTTCTTTGCGCAGCCAGCCGCCTTCAGTTGCCACACGCGTCACACGATGACCGCCCTCGATCAGCGCTGCCGTCACTTTCGCCGCATCGTCTGCCTGCACGATGGCCAGAATCATCTTCATGTTCGTCCTCCCGATTGCTAACTGCTTGTTGAACGCCTCGCAGCGTTGCTAAGTGAGTCGCCAAAAGTTCTGGCGGCAGATTCGCCTCCCCCACTTTGCGGGGGAGGCGAATCTGCCGGACAAAACTTATGGACAGGAACTTAGGCTGGCATCTCCGCTCGAACATACGAGCCGAGAATGCGTACGATTGTCGCGAACTCGCGTAAATGGTCAAGAGCACGGGCGCAATGGATATTATCGTGTCGTCCAACAAAATCCAGATAAAAGAGATATTCCCACGGCGATCCCTGTCGTGGTCTGGACTCAATTTTCAGCAGATCGATGTCGCGCAGTGAGAAGGCTGCCAGCGATTTGAACAGCGAGCCGGGGACGTTGCCGACGACGAACACGATCGAGGTCTTGAAGGGCGCATCCTGCGGAGGGGGGAGGGTTGGCGAATCTTCGCGCGCGAGAATGACGAAGCGTGTGTAATTGGTCGGGTCATCTTCGAGCCCTTCGCGCAGCACGGGCATTTCGTAGATCTGCGCAGCGCGTCGGCTGGCGATGGCTGCAGTGTCGTGCGCACCAGATTCTTTCAGCAATTTGACGCTACCTGCGGTGTCGTAGACCTCTTTGCGTTCGACGCCGGGCAAGGTGCGTGTAAGCGTATGTTCGGTCTGCGCCAGCGCCTGCCAGTGCGATGTGACGCGACGAATTTGATGCATCTCGACATTTGGATGCGTAATCAGGCACCAGCGCACACGCACGATGGTTTCGCCGATCACGCGCAGCGAATGTCGCATCAGCAGATCGTAGTTGCGATGAATGCTGCCGGCCAGCGAATTTTCAACGGGCACACAGCCGTAGTCGCAGTCTCCCTTTGCGACGGCGTCGAAGACGTCGTCAAATGCAGTGAACGGCCGTGGCTGCGCCTGCGGGCCAAAAAAATCGAACGCCGCCTGCTCGCTCCACGCGCCGGGTTCCCCTTGATATGCCACAGTGCTCATTAGAAGATGGTTATAGCACCGATGCTGGCAGGACGGGCGCATTCGCCGAAAGGAGCGAAATTCACGGCATGGCGTATGTGTGGCCGAGCACCCCGACCGAGCGGACACGAAATTGGGAATTGGCTAAACCAAAATAGAGAGAAACCTGCGAATCGCGGACTCCGCTCGGATTTAGTCACTTTTTGAAATCGGTTGTTGACTTGTCAATATTGCCAGAATTGTCAACTTCGCTGGCAAGCAAGTTGGTTGAAAAGGTGGTGATTGACAAGCCTTTGCATCGTACAACGGACCACATTGAAAGCTGATCTGCAGAATTTGCAGATCGTAACTACTCAGGCCAGCCATTTTTCCAACGCGAAACACACGATTCTCCCCCCTTCGGGGGAGAGAATCGTGTGTTTCGCGGGAAATACTGATTTGGGCCTGAGTAGTTACTGCAGAGCACATTTGCAGAGCACATTTGCAGATCACAAAGGAGCAATGAAATGGATTACTACAACATGATGTATGGCCGCGTGCGCCATGCCGAACTGATCGAAGAGGCGCAGCGTGAGAACCGTGTCTTGGCAGAGAATCGCGCTGTCAGCGGCGGCGGTTTCTTCGCCCGCATCACGGTCGCGGTGCAGCACATCTTCACCCGCAGCGTCGCGGCGCATCTTGCGTCGCAATCACGTCAGCTTGCCGCCAAATAGGCGAGTCATTGCGCCTGGTGAAGGCTGATCGGCCTTTCGCCGGGTGTGTTCACCACTGCACAACCACGCGAGTGCCCAGCGAAGCCCAGCGATACAGTGTGGCGGCCGCATTTTCTGGCATGACGACGCAGCCGAGCGAAGTCATGTTTCTCTTCCCCCGCGCGGTATAGGCTGGGCCATGAAAGCCATTCTCCAGGCCACCCGCGTAGTAAATTCCCATCCAGTTCGGCAGGCGCCATCCGAGCGCAAATGATCTGGCGATCGGGATTTTGTCCTGAATTCGAAATGTCCCGCGACGGATGCCGCTGATGTTGGCCCACGTCGACCAGACGAGCTGTGTGCCGGAATAGGCGTACACCTTCTGCTGGCTGATGTCGACCACAATGCGTTTGCCGAGTGCGCTGGTATCGACGGCATCGGCAACCTGTGGTTGGAAAGCCAGCAGTGTCGCCACTGCAGCCATCACGGTGAACATCGTGCGGATGAATTTCATACAGCACTTTTGTATCACACGCGCCGGCACTGAGAAAACGGCCGTCAGTCGGGTTTTTGAGAGCGCGCCGCTGCTGCCTGGCCGAGTGCGAGCCCACCGTCGTTGGTCGGCGCATCGTGATGCCAGAGCACTTCAAAGTTGTGTGCTTCGAGTCGTGTGAGGGTCTCTTAGAGAAGAAGCGTGTTTTGAAAGACGCCGCCACTGAGTGCGGCAGTCTCCAGCCTGGTGTGATTGCAAGCGTTGACGCAGGCTGTGGCCAGCATGTGCGCCAGGCTTGTGTGCGCACGACGCGTGCGATGTGCGCGTGTGCGACGCCGGCGCGCATATCTGCGATTGCAGCGCGCAGCAGCGGTGCCGGATCGAAGCTGGTGACACCGGGCCATGGCGCGTCGTCGAATGAGTTCGACGCGAGTGCCTGCAGTTCGTAGCTCACTTCCTGCCGCACGCCGAGCAGCGCTGCAAGTGTATCGAACCGGCGGCCAAAACTGCTGGTTGGTGTGCAATTCACGTTGCGTTCAAGCTGGCTGTGCAGGATGCGCTGTTCGTTTTCCGAACAGGCCTGCACGCAGGGCAGATCTGCATCCCATGCAATTCCAGCGGCCCATAAATATGCGAGCGCGCAGCGTTTCGAGGTTGCCCAAGTCACCGATGTGCATAACGCCGCGTACGAGCAGGCGGATGCGTCTGTCGGATGTGGGCGCCAAATTGATGAACTCAAAATGACATAGTTTGTAACTACTCAGGCCAGCTATTTTTCCAACGCGAAACACACTACTCGCTCCCCCGAAGGGGGAGCGAGTAGTGTGTTTCGCGGGAAATACTGATTTGGGCCTGAATAGTTACCATAGTTTATGTATTGCGCTACACTCCCCTCTTTGAGTTTGGTCAATATATTTATATGGCAATTCAGCACATCCGATGCGGCCCGTTCGTCAATCAGAGCGAAGAGAAAGCGTTTGATATGGTCAATAACACTCTTCGGAAATATGCGGCGGAGAGTGAATGGGTGATTCTGACGAACTGGATGATGGCGCTGCAACATGGGCAGCCGATTGAAGTGGACATGATCGTGATCGGCCCGTACTCGGTCGTTGTGATCGAGGTGAAGCACTGGAAATGGTCACGGATCGACGATGCGGGCAATATTTCGCAATTGATATCGGATGTCAATCTGCTTCAGAGCAAAATTGCTCGTATTGCGAGTCGGATGAGATCAAAGGAGAGTCCGGCGCCGGTGAAATATGTGCGCGGGATCTTTCTTCTGACGAACGAAAATTCGCCGCGGCCGGCTGGCGATTTGATCTCCGGTGGTGAGTTTTTCGTATGCACCGAGGAGCAGGTTCGCTCGCTGTTGATTCAGGATGGTCCGCTGGAATACTCGCCCACGATCATTCGCGACTATGGTCACTGGATGCGACCGCGGAATGTGTTCGCTGCGGATGCTCTGCCACGCAACGTCAACGACATTCGGCTGCTCAAACGACTTCCACAGAATGAAGATCATTTTCATCGAGTGTTCGTCGGGCAGAAGGACAGTAACGGCGTGAAGGTGCATGTGCATCTGATGGATCTCACTGCCGGTGGCGCAGCGCTGATGAAGAAAGCTGAGCGTGAGGTCCGCGCGTTGCAGACGCTGCATGAGCATGGAAAGTGGGTGCCGCAGATCATCGATACGTATCAGCACATCGATGGATACGTCGGCGAAATGATGTTCTATAGCCTCTCGGATTCTGATGCGCCGACTTTGCAGCATCGGCGTCGAGACGAGAGCTGGGCGTGCGATCGGCGCATGAGATTTGCGTTGTCGGCGCTGACCGGATTGGCTGACCTGCAATCGCTCGAACTTTCTGAGCCGTTCGTGCACCGCAATATTTCGCCGACCACGCTGCTGGTTCGGCATGACGATCGCGCATTGTTCACAGGGTTCGAACTTTCGCGCGTTCCAGGCGCTGAGACGATTGCGCCGAGCATTGTGCAGAAGAAAACTGTGGAAGCCTGGATCGCACCGGAGATGGTCGAACATGGCTACGCCGCGGCGACCAAAGAATCGGATGTCTATGCGCTGTGTCGCACATTGCAGAGCGCCTTCGATCCTGAAGACGAAGTTTTTGCTATTCTCGAGCAGGGTGCGGCCACGAATCTGCAGCAGCGCCCGAGCGCGCAGCAGCTGCGTGACGAACTACGTCGTCTGATCGATGGCGCGAAGCATTCTGCATTAATGCCTCAGCCAGCGACGCCGTCGGCGGAGTACTGGAGCGAAGGCATGGTTGTGAATTTTCACGATCATCGCTATCGAGTGGATCGCCGGCTTGGGGAAGGCCGCATGGGAATTACGTATCGCGTCGTTCAGATCAACAGTGACGATCAGGACGGCTCGTCATTCGTGGCAAAGACGGCGAAGAGTGATCAAGAAGGTAAGCGCCTGATCGAGGCGTATGGGCGCGCGCGGCAGATCAAACACGATCGGTTGGCGCAGCTGTATGAATTCGTCTCGCCGGACAAAATTGCGTCCAACAGTTTCGTTGCACTAATGCAGTATTTGCCCGGACATGCGCTCTCGGAATACATCAGCTATGCCGAAACGATTGCCGAAGAACGCGAGCTGTTACTCGGCGAGCAGATCGAGGAATGGCTGCGCATGCTGCTGCAAGCGCTGGCGGCGATTCACCGCAGCGGATGCGTGCACGGTGATGTGAGCGCGGCGAACATCATCGTGAATCCTTCTCAGAGCTATACGGCATCTCTGACGGATTTCGATCTGGTCACGCGCATCGGCGATGTGCTGGCATCACCCGGCACTTTGCGTTACTGCGCTCCTGAATCGGCCAAGGACGCGCCTGCACGTGCGAGCCATGACGTGTATGCGCTGGCTGCGGTGCTGTTCGACATCGCTTTCGGGCGAGATCCATTTAACGGAAAAGGCAAGGACTCCGGAATCGTCTGGGGCTCGGGTGAGCGAGAAACGCTCGGCCGCATCGCTGCATTGCTTGACAAGGCGACGCACCCTGATCCATCGCAGCGTTTCGGGGACGCTGATGTAGCTCTGCGCTGGTTTGATTTGGAATTGGGCATATCTGATGAATCCACCGTGCCGATCGCAGAGGAAGCGATCGAAGCACTGATTCACGCGCATCTTCCGCGAATGGGAAATTTGTTCGCTCAATTGGAAGTGCCTGCCGGCGCGTTCAGACAGCAAAAGGTTCCGTGGCTGCATAAGCTGCTCTCAACCTATGCGGCCTCGCTCGTGGGCAACGCTGAAACGCGCGGCATGGAATCGTCGTTTGCGCGCGACACCTATGTTGAGACGGAACTCGATCGCCATGTTGCGCAGGAATTGCGTGCGGGCAAGGCACAACTGGTGATCCTGTGCGGCAACGCCGGTGATGGCAAGACGGCTTTCCTGCAGAAGCTGGCCGAGCAGTTCGGGTTGCCGGATGTGCGTTCGGCGCAGCGGCTGTGGGAGCACACGCTGCCGGACGGACGGCGCATGCTGTTGAACCTGGACGGCGCTGCGGCATGGCGGGAGCGCACGGCGGACGATCTCATGAACGAGGTGATGCAACCGTTTCTCGACGGTCGTCGGCAGCCGGAGTTGCTGCATCTCGTCGCGGTGAACAACGGGCGCCTGCTGGAGTGGATCGAACATGCCGGTGACTCACCGCTGACGAATCATCTGCGCGCGGTGCTGCTTGGCGAAGAATCTGAGCGCAGCGGAGCGTTCGACCATGTGCGTTACATCGACTTGAACGAGCGCTCGCTCGTGGGCAGTGCGGTGGAGGCCAGCACCGATGCAGTGCCGAAATTCATCGATGAGCTGATTCGCCGCATGTCTGGTGCGGATGATCAGCGAACGTGGGCGCCGTGTGCGACGTGCAGCGCGCAGAATCGCTGCACAGCTCGGCGCTCGATGACGGCGCTCGAAGATCCGGAAAAGCGCACACGGATCGTGATGCAGCTCAGCCGCGCGCTGCAGGCGGTGCACCAGCGCGGCAGTGTGCATATCACTACACGCGAATTGCGCGGCGCGCTGACCTACATCTTCTTCGGTGTGCACTATTGCACGGACCTGCACGCTGAACCGAGCCTCGAACCTGCGCCGTACTGGGATCGCGCGTTCGATGCAGAAAGTCTGAGCCGTCAGGGTGAAGTGCTCGGCGCATTGGTGGCGCTCGATCCTGCGCTCGACAGCCATCCGATCCTCGACCGCGAATTGCTGCGCGCGGCGCGGCGCGGCGGTGAATCTGCGAAACTCGGCTCGCTGCGCCGCCGCGCGTACTTCGAGCAGACGGAGGAGGTGCTGCAGGCGGCGGCACGCTCGGCAGGTGCGCTTCCGCTCTTCGGTGGAGCACATTACGGCGAGTTCGTGCGCATCGGCGGCATGGAGGCGGATGAACTTCGCGAACTGATTTACCGCTTGTGCGCCGGCATCGCGCAGATCGAGACGTTGCCGAACATCGTGCGGCAGCGCCTGGATGCTGGCATGGTGCCGCTGAAAATCCTGCCGCGCACGCCGATCGAATCGGTGTTCTGGGTGGAGAAAAAGCTCGAACGATTTTCGCTGCGCGCAGAACGGCCGCGCACCAGCGAGCCGATCGACTGGCTGCCGAATCGTGTGGCGCTCGAGTACACCTACGAAGACGGGCGCGTGGAAACGCTATGGATGAGCAGTGCGTTGTTCGCGCTGCTGCTCGAGATGGCGGGCGGCAATCGTTTGATGGGCGAAGCAAGTCGTGACACCTTCGCCAACCTGTCGATCTTCACGCAACGGCTGGCGGAGGAGCAGGCCACCGAGCTGTTTGCGTGGGAGCCGACGAAGGATCGCGCCGTGCATCGCATCTGGATCGACCGCTCGGAAGTGGTGAATGGCGGGCGCCAGCTGCTGCGCCTGGAGGAGGTGAGCCGTGGCTGACGCTGCATCCAAGACGCCGAAGCAGATTCTCGAGGAAGTGCTGGGGACGGCCACAGCCAAGCTGTTCTGGACGAAGAATTACCAAGATGCATTTCCGCTTAGCTTCGATGACTTCGACATCGATGCGATTTTGCCGGCGATGCTGTACATGTTTCGACGCGGATTTCGGCGCGGCGCTGGTCAGTTTGGCAAAGTCTTTGGTGAATCAGCTGGTGATGGCAAGCACGCAATCGTCACTATGCGCAATGTGGCTTTGAAACTGGGTGTTCGCGCCGACGTTGAGGGGTTCGAAGGCGCAGTTGGTGGCAACCTGCTGGCAGATCTGCTGCTGGCATTCAGCTTACAGAATAGAAAGCATGCTCCTGGACGTGACGAGCCGTTGATTCGTGCTTTCCCATCCCATTACATGGCATCGTGGATCGACCTGCCGATTTCGGTAGCGAACCTGCGCGGGGTGCCGGAGATGCTTGTGGCGCTTCTGGCGCAACAGGAAAGCGGTGATGCGTTGGATCCCAAAATGAAAGGCCGCACACGTTTTTCGATCACACACGACTACGCAGCCAACGACCTGCTTCGTGTGTTCAGCGCCGGTATGCGCACCTCGGACGATCCGCAGCGCCTGCAGGAAGACTTCGACGAAAGCAGCCTGATCGGCGTTGACCAGCTGCTGACGGTACGCATCGCGCACGAAATGAAGGAAGCGCCGCGGCGTATGACAGAGGCACGCGCACAAGGCAGTGGAATTCCTAATCGCCGACCCCTTGCAGAAAAAGCGGCCGATGACTTCTCCGAGGACCTGCGCATTTTTCTGCGCGCGTACGGGCAGGCTATCCCTCGCCAGTCGTTTCTGCCGATGCTGGAGACGGCGTTCTGCGCCGGGCTGAGCAATGTGCTGCTTTCCACGGCAGAGATGCTTTACGTCTGGCGCGAGGATGGCCGCCTGCCGCAGCGCCGCGAGCAGCAGGAAACGGCGTTGTTCGTCGACTGCTCCGATGGCGGTGATTACGCGCTGCGCCGTGCGTCCGAGCAGTCGACCGACGAGTGCATGCGCCGCCTGCGTGCGATTCCGGCGATTCTGTCCATGCTGCGCATCCTCGATGAGCGGGCGGTATATCGCGTGAAATCACAGCCGCTGCCGCCGCACATGCCCTCGGCCGCGGCGCGCATCAATCTGCTCGGCGACCTGCTGCACGGGCGCATGATGAAGGAGAGCGAACGTACTGACGAGAACATTGACGAATGGGCGCAGAAACTCGGGGAACAGCTGCGTGACGCTGGCCAGCACGAGGATGTGGTGGATCTGCTGAACGCGCGGCAGAAGCCGGCGGCCGAGCGGCTGGGGACGGCGATCGCGATGTTGATGGGGGAGAAGTCAGTTTGGGATACGGTTCAGGTGATTGACTCCGCCTGGGGCATCCGCATCCCGCACGGGATGGCGCGCAGCCGGCGTGTGCATGCCGACCAGACGGCGCCACGCAGCCGCACGCGGGTGGTGCGCTCGATCGTGTTCAGCGACGCGTTTCTCGACTTCGCAGTGCATCGGCACTTGTTCAAGACGGTCGATAAACAACGGCCGCTGTCGTTCGTGCGCTTTTTGGCGATTCTGCGCGAGCGCTATGGTTTCTACGTCGACCAGGCGCCGCCCGGGCAGTCGATCTCCGGCGAGCTGCTGCAGAAGAATTGCGCGCTGCTCGAATCACGCCTGCGCGATCTGGGTCTGCTGGTGGGCGTCAATGACGCCGAGAGCATGAAGTTTCTGCGCCCGCGCTTCATGGCTCGGACGGCCTGATCCGGAGGAGGAGCGACATGGCCGAGAAACAGCGTGTGCAGAGTGGTTCCTACAAGGCAGTCCTGGCGTCCGTGCTCCCGTCTGTGGAGATGGACGCGCTTTGGGTAACCGGCTATATGCCGGCGTTTGCAATCTCTTTCAGAAGAGTTGATCTCGGCTCGATTTTGCCGGCGCTGCTGTACATGTTTCGGCGTGGTGTGCGGCGCGGGGCGGGGAAGTTCCACACGACGTATCGCGGCGCGAGCGGTGCGGTGACTGTGCTGGACATCGTGAATGCGCTGCTGGCCGATGGAGCCATGGTGCATGCGGCGCAGCCGGCGTATGCACTGTTAGCGGATTACTTGTTGTGCACCAGCTTCGAGAATAAGAATCACGCACTCAGCCGCAGTGCGCCGGTGATTCGCGCGTATGCCAATCATTATTTGAGTGCGTGGATTGACCTGCCTAGAAACAGTATTGACCTGCGTCTGACGCCCGAGCTCTTGCTGACGACGCTGGCGTGGCAGTCGGCAGGTGAGCACCTCACATGGCAGGCTGCGAATCAGCCGGGATTTGCGATGACCGATCGCTACGCCGACAACAACCTGCTGCGTGTGCTCGGTAGCGGTATGCAGCCGCGGAACAAAGAAGATCTCATGGAGACCTGGGATGAGTCGGCGCAGGTGGACGTCGAGCAGCTGGTTTGTATTCGCGTCGCCCAGCGCCTCGGGAATGCGCCTTCGTCGGCGGCGGATGGCAAAAAAGGGGCGATCGAAAATCGCTGGCCGGTCGCCGTCGCATCGGCGCGGCGCGCTGGCGACGACGTCGCTGTTTTCTTGCGTGCCTACGCTGATGCCATCCCGCGCACGGCGCTGCTGCCGATGCTCGAGGCGTGTTTCGGGCTGGGGCTGAGCACGATGTTCCTCGACTCGATGCAGCGGCTGAGCGCCTGGTCGGAGGACGGCAGGCTGCCGCTGAAGGACGAGGACGCGCTGTGCACGCTGTTCGTCGACTGCTCGTACGGCGCGGACGCGGCGCTGCGCGCGGCATCGGAGACGTGCGCCGATGAGCGACTGCGCGGCGTGGCGCAATTCACGTATGTGCTGGCGCAACTGCGCATCCTCGACAGGCGCGCTCGTGCGCGCCGGCTGCACGAAGGCTTCGCCATCGCCCCGGATCCGACGGCGTGGATTAACCTGCTCGGCGACCTGCTGCACGGGCGGCACGAGCACAGCGAGCACATCCTCGAGCCGGTCGAGGAGATGTGCGGCAATCTCGGAGCTGCGCTGCAGGACGAACCCGCCGCGGAAGAACTGTGCAGGACTCTGGCTGCGTCCGAAGCATCGCCGGTGCGGCGCTTTGCTGCAGCGCTGTCGCAGATGATGGGGTATCGCTCGGTGGACAGGCATGTCTTCGACTGGGCCGACTCCGTCTGGCGCACCAACTCACCCGATGGCATGGCGCGCTCACGGCGGCGGCGCGATGGCAATTCGCGGCGCATGGTGCGCAGCTTCGTGCTGAGCGACGTGCTGCTGGACTACCTGGTGCATCGGCACTTGATCGGCGAAGATGGATCGCCGTGGCGTCTATCGTTGCGCGAGTTCCTGCGCATCCTGCGCGTGCGCTACGGGCTGTACGTCGATCAGGCGCCGCCCGGGCAGTCGATCGCGCACGGGATGCTGGCGCACAACCGCCGCATCCTCGAGGAGCGACTGCGCGATCTGGGTCTGTTGGTCAGCGTCAACGACGCCGACGGCATGAAATTTCTGCGGCCGCGCTTCGCGGCGGCGCATTCGGGAGGACAGGCATGAATCCACTTACGCATACACACACACAGCTGTTGCAGCGGGCCTTTGAAAAGCTGCTCGGTGCGGGGCAGCCGAAAGATATGGCGTATTGCACCTGCCTCCCAGCCGACGCATCAAATGTGCTGGGCGCTGATGCGAGCTTTGCACCGGCGGGCTGGCGCGTGTTCGTGGTGACCAACGATGCGCATGCTGGCGAACGGCGCATCACATCCGGCCAGGCGGTGGAGCTGCGCGAGGAGGGTGGCGCGCCGACGCTGTTGCTCGTCGATGCGCAGACGGCCGGCGCTGGCATGAACGGCATCTACTCGGCCAGCCACGAGGTGCGTGAAGCTGACTTGTTCAAGAAAGCGCAGGAGGAGGCGTTGGAGCACATCGCGAACAACGGCCTCAGCCGTTCGATCGTGCAGGCTGCATCGCGCCTGAGCAGGCGCGCCGTTGCGGTCGGCTGGGATGGCTTCGACTTCCATGCGCATGTGGCGCACGACGTCGATTCGTTCGGCCGGCACATCGCCCGCCTTTGCCTGTGGCCGATCGACAAGCCAGCGCAGCAGATCAGCGAGCTCGACATCGAAGCATCGGCTGGCCTGACGCGGCGCCTGTTCGGTGATACAGAGCAGCAGCGCACGGCGCGCGGGCGTGTGGATTCGCTCTTCCTGAAAGACGACGATCTGGAGATCGCCCGGCGCATCGAGCAGGTCATCGAGCGCGGGCGAAGACAGCCGATTGCCGAGGTCATGCAGACGGTCGCTGAAGAGCCTGATTTGTGGCTCGGTCGCATTGAGCCTGAATTTTTCAAGCAGGAGGTGCAGAAGATCGAGCTGGTCTCGTGGATGCCGAAGGGCAAACTGGCGAAGTGGTCCGGCTTGACGTTGTCGGAGGGCAAAGAGATGCCGGAGGGCGAAAAAGAGTGGGAATTTCTGCTGCCGACCAGGGACGACCTGCCGGCGAAGGAGCGCCCACGCCTGGAAGTGCGCTTCCTCGTGACGCCGGAGCTGCAGGCCGGCGCTGCCGAATATCGGGTGATCGTGCGTGCTGGGGATAAGCAGCTCGCGACGCGCACCGTCGCGCATCAGAAGAAAAAAGAGCAGGCGGTGCGCCTGACCGACGAAGATTTTGACGACGTTGACATTGATTCATCTTACGAAGCTGAAGTGGTGGTCGAGCTGGTCGGTGGTGAGAACGCAGTTGAATCCGAACCGTCGATACTCTTTCGTGTAAAGCGTGGAGATGCTCCGGCGAAGGTGACCTCCGAAAACGCGCGCTTTGTGCGCAGCCTGGTGCAGGGAGCGATCACCACGGCGGACGATGAAACGTTCGTGAAGGATTGTCAGGATGGCGCGTCCTACATGATCGACGAAAAGGGCGGCTACATTATTTTTCGGCCATCGGCCAGCCGCACGAGTTACAAGCTGGCGCGGCCGTCGATGATCGCCAGCATCGAGCGCCAGCTGAGCGAGCGCGCCGAGCTTGGTCGCTGGCGCATCCGCGTGCGCGCCGACGGCCAGCCGATCGGCGAACCGGAGTTCGTGCCGGTCGGCGATGAAGGCCCGGACGCACGCAAGCTGCGCGATGCGCACGAAGCGTGGTGTGAAGAGACCACGGCGCGCGGCGGAAGCTGGGGGCGCATCTACGCCGGGCAGACGTCGAACAAGGCCGAGCGCTACGTCAATGCATGGTGCGAAGCCGTCGAGGCTGGCATGAGCGAATACACGCTGCTGCACACCATCGAAGTGCGCACGCAGTCCGACCGCTTTGTCGGTATGATCGTGCTGCCGGGGCATCCGATGCGCGTGGCGTGGCACGCTGGATACGATGAGATCGCGCGTCACTGGCGCTACGTCGAAGCTGCGACGGACAAGCAGGTGAGCGGCGCACTTGATGCGCTGGACGGCAGCTATTTCCCGGCGATGCTGCCGGGGCCGGAATCGGTGCAGTCGCTTGTCTTTGCCGACGTGATCGGCTTCTACGCCGTGGCGATGCTCGACGTAGCTGAGCGCGAGCCAAACGCACAAATTGCGCTGCTCAAGGCGGCGCTCGGTGTGAGCGAATCCGAGCTGATCAGCGCCGTCGGTGGCGAGACCAGCCGCATGGTGGCGGATGAAGTGCGCAGCTATGCCAAAGTGCACGCCGTCGCCGCGCCGGGCGGCAGCGGGCTGCTTCGTGTGAACGCACTGCGGCCGGGCGACGGTGCCGTGATTGCGCGTGCGTTGGGCGAAGTGATTCGTGAAGAAAACAAAGACGACGAAGCCGAAGATACGGAGGGAAAAGAATCGCTGTTGCGATTGCGCTTCCAGCTCGATCTATATCCGGCCGACGTCGACTCCGACGTGACCGGGCGTTTTCTCACGCGCATCTCTGAAGCGCATCGCTCTGGCGCATCGGGAATTGACACAGCGGATCGCTGGATGCTCGAGCGCCGCATCCCAGCAGCGACGCAGACGCTGCCGGGCTTGAGCTGGGCGCGGCGAATGCGTTCCGATCCGGATTCGGCGGCGCATCTTTCGGTGGTGTTTGATCTTTTCGAAACCACGATCGAATGCGTCGACGAAACGACGAGCGACGTCATTGCACCGCTGCACGTTGCACCGCTGCACGTTGCACCGCTGCACGTTTATGGGCTGAGCGCAGATGCGCGGCGCGAGTACGTCACGCAGCCCGAGGTGCTGTGGCGGACATGGGTGCCGAAGGATGCGGATGGATTGAAGCACCCTGCCGGCCGCGGCTTTTCCGAGCGACTGGTGAAAGCGCAGAGCGCTGCGCTGCACGCAGTGGCGATGCATCGTGGGCAGAGCGGGCGCTGGCCGGTGCTGACGACGCGGCTGACGATTCCGACGCGGCATCTGCTCGACGATGTTCACGCGTTGAGCGACTGGGTGGTGACCGTCGATCGCAACGCCGGTATCGAGTACTTCGATTCACCTGCTGAGGGCGCGGATGTCTTTGATTCCTACGTGATCGATTGTGTGCCCGATCGCGGTGGGCTGGGCAATCTGCGCATGGTGACATCGACTACACGTCTTGATGAAGTCGAAGCTGTGCTGGAGCGCGTGCTTGATGACATGCAGATTCGCTATGAGCGCAGCGATGTGCAGCGCTTCTTGCGCGCGTTGAAGAGTCTGAGTGGGCGAATGGCGATGCGGCTGGCCAGCCTGTCTGCGAATGGCGAAGAGTTGCTGGCGTTGGCGATGTTGTACGAACATTTGCAGAAGTCGGGCGACATTTCACTCGGGCATGGATTTCTCGTGCCGCTGGACGATGTGCCAGGGCTGATCACGAATCGCGATGAAGCTGAAGGAGTGAGTGCAGATCTTGTGTTCGTCGGGCTTGGCAAGCGTTCTGGTTTAACGTTCACTTTTCTCACTGTGCGACATCGGCGCTCTCTGCGCTACGCCGCCGACTCTGACATGCTGGACCAGGTAAATGCGCATCTGGGCGAACTACAGCAATCGTGGATGAAGGAGTTCTTTCCGCAGGATGGAAAAGACGCCGGCGTTAGTGTGAATCGTGCACGGCTGGTGCGTGTGCTGCGCTTCTATGCCGACAAGGCGCTGCGGCATGCACTCGGTGCAATTTCGCGCGAGCGTATTACGGATGAAGAACGCGAACCGCGACGGCAGGCGCACATCGAGCGGCATCAGCGGTTTATCGACGAGATCGATAAGCTTGTCGAAAAGCTCGGTGCCGAGCGAGTAGCCGTAGCGGATGTTTCTCCGCGACTGTACGTGTTCTGCCCAGAGATGCAGACGGACCGTGCGCTGGCGGACTGGGGTGGTTTAAGGTATCAAGTCTTTGGTGCATCTTCGATAAATGCTGCAGAGAAGGTGCCGAACAACAAGATGGCAGTTGAGCCTTTGATTGAACCGTCTGCTGAATCTGTTGGGACGGCAACGCAGGAAACCATTGCCGCGTTTGAGTCTGTGCTTGTGCATGATGCTCCTTCGGAGACTGCGCCGAGTGCGACGCTGCTCGCACGTGCACCGACGTCGACTGCACACATTCTGCTCGGCCGCAGAGGCGACGACGATGTGAAGTGGACGGTCTCGAGCAAAGCCAACCCGCATCTCATGATGGTGGGATTGTCTGGGATGGGGAAAACCGAGGCACTGCTTAACATCATGCGGCAGATGACGGCGCAGGGCATCGTTCCGATCGTGCTGTCGTATCACCCGGATATCGACCAGCGCATGTCTGATGCGCTTGAGGGTGTGCAGCTGTTGACGATGAACACGCTCGGTTATAACCCGATGGTCGTCGCAGACGACGGTTCTCACGCGCACGTCGATAACGCCGGCTTGCTGCGCGACAGCTTCGCGGCGATCTGGCCGGATCTGGGCGAGGTGCAGTTGAACGAACTCCGGTCGGCAATGAAGCGATCGTATGAAGATCTTGGCTGGGGGCAGGCGAACGGAGTGGTGAAAGAGCTCCCGCAGTTCCGCGCATTTTATGAACGACTGCGTCGAGAAAAAAATCCGGATCGCAGTTTGAAGACGCTGATTGGGCGGCTCGAAGAATTGGATGACTACGGCATCTTCCGCTCCACTGGTGATGCGCGCAGCCTGCTCAGCGCGACGCAGCCGACGGTGCTGAGCCTGCACGAATCCGGCAACGAGAATGTGCAGCGTGCGCTGACGATGCTGGCGCTTCACGGCATGTACACGGACATGTTTCGCCGCGGCGTGCAGCCTGGCCTGACACATGCCATCATCGTTGATGAAGCGCATCGTGCGTCGCGACTCAAGTGGCTGGCGCGATTCGCCAAAGAGGGCCGCAAGTTTGGCATTTCGCTCATGCTGGCGTCGCAGTCGGCTGCCGACTTTCAGTCCGACCTCTTTTCTGGAATTGCCAGCTATTTGCTGTTGCGCATGACCGAGCAGGATGCAGCGCACCTGACGAAGGCAATTGCGTCTTCGGATCGGGCGCGAGCGTATGCTGATCGCCTGAAGCGCCTCGACAAGTATGAGGCGCTGTTCTTTACCGAGGGTCAGGCGGCGCCGGATCATGTGCGTCTGGAATCTTTTAAGAAGTGAGTAGCTACACGGAGGCATAGTAGGCAGGCTAAGAAACGCTCGCAAATGTGGGAAACATCTGTTAAGTGTCCTCACGCGATGGACGGGCTGTTTTTCATACCGACTCTCCGAATCGCAATTTGCTCCTCGACTCGGGTGCATCCGGGGTTTGGCGTGAAATTCGACAGCGCGTCGTCGCACTGCCGCCACCCGGCGCTTGCACACCTCCGGTGCTTCGCCCCGGGCTGGGGAAGCGATTCGCGCACGGTGGGAACGTCGCCCCAAGCCGGATGCGCCTCTTGCCTCTTCGCTCGGAATTCCCCGCTACCATTGACGCATGTCCATCCTCTCTGCCTGGTTCGGTGGCGTGAGCTGGCTGCTTTTGCTGCTGATCTACTTTGTGGCGACGGCGCTGTATATCGTGAGTGAGCACAAGGCGCCGAAGTCGACGCTGGTGTGGCTGCTGTTGATGTGGCTGCTGCCTGGCATCGGCGTGGTGGCGTATCTATTTTTCGGGCGCGACTGGCAGGCGTTCGGTGCAGAGCGACGCACGCGGCGCATGCTGCGGCGCACGCTGATTACGCCGGAGCAGTATCCCAACATGCAACAGCTGCAGATGCAGCAGGCGGCTTTCCTGCGCGACGATTCCGTGCTGAGTGAATCGACGCGTCGCACAGTCAAGCTTTTTCTGCGCAACTCGGCGGCGCTGCTTACGCTGCACAATCGCGTGGAAATTCTGCAGAATGCGCAGGAGAAATATCCGCGGCTGCTTGCAGACCTGCGCGTGGCGCAGCATTCGATCAGTATGCAGTACTACATCTGGGAATCAGACGAATTCACGCAGCAGGTGGCCGATATCTTGATCGAGCGCGCGCACACCGGCGTTCAGGTGCGCGTGTTGTACGACTGGCTCGGTTCGCTCGGTTCGCTCGAGCGTGGCTATGTGCGTCGTCTGCGTGAAGCGGGCGTGCGTTTCGAGCCGTACTTGTTTTCACAGAAGCTGCACGACATCGGTTATCGCAATCACAGAAAAATCGTCGTGATCGACGGCGACGTGGGCTACCTCGGCGGTATGAACATGAGCAACGAGCATCTCACCGGTGGTCGCCATTTCGCAGCGTGGCGCGACACCGCGTTTCGCGTACAGGGCGAAGCAGCAGCGGCACTGCAGATGATCTTTGCCGTCGGCTGGTTCAACACCACGCGCGAAATGCTGGTGGAGCCGCGCCTGTACGAAACCTCGCGGCCTGATTTGATTACGCCGATGCAGATTGTTTCTGGGGGACCGGACTCGGAGTGGGGCGCGCTGCGGCAGATGTACTTTCGCCTGATTACGCAGGCGCAGCGGTGCATTTTGCTGCAGTCGCCCTTTTTTATTTTGGATGAAAGCCTATCCGAGGCATTGCGCACGGCCAGCCTCTCCGGCATTGATGTGCGCATCATGCTGCAGCCGCGTGGCGGCGTGTATCAGGTTCCGTACCGTGCCGGCCTGACGTTCTGTGATGAAGTGGCGCGGGCGGGCGCGCGCGTGTATTTTTATCAGGCCGGTTATTTTCATCCGAAGACGATCGTGATCGACGATGCGATCTGCAGTATTGGAACGGCCAATTTCGATACGCGCAGCACCAGCATCAACTACGAATCGAACGCGGTGTTTTACGACGGCGATCTGGCGCGGCGACTGGCGCAGGATTTTCACGCGGACATGGCGCACTGCGTCGAATTCAACTCGCAGCAATATCGGCGCCGGCCATGGCGCAGCCGTTTCGTCGACTCGGCGTATCGTTTGCTATCGCCGTTGTTGTGAATTTCTTGTGCTTTTGGGTAGTCACACCCACGGCCGATGTGCGTAAGCTCGTGCAAGCGAAAAGTCATGCACGATCTTTCCATCGCAGAAAATCTCGTTGAAGCTGTAAAAAAATACGGCGCGCCGCACCCATGTGTGTGCCGTCGTGTGGTTGCGGTTGCGGTTGCAGCTGCAAAATTTGCAGCCGCGAATCGGCACCCGTCGGTGTGTGGATCGGCGAATGCGCGTTGTGCGGTTCCATCGCCGTGCGCGTGACGCAGGGCTGTGAAGACGTTATCGTAACTACTCAGGTCTAAATCAGTATTTCCCGCGAAACACACTATCCTCTCCCCCTTCGGGGGAGAGGATAGTGTGTTTCGCGTTGGGAAAATGGCTGGCCTGAGTAGGTACAGATTTTTCATGCTGCCAGTACGCGTTCTGGAGTGAATGGAAGATTTCGCAGGCGCTTGCCGGTGAGGGCGAACACGGCGTTGCCGATGGCTGCAGCGACGGGTGCGATGGCCGGCTCCCCTGCGCCGCGGATCTTGTCGTCCGATTTCACCAGGATTGCGTTGACGATCGGCGCGTCCTTCAGGGTGAGCAGCGGGTAGCCGTCGAAGTTTGCCGCGGCGAAGCGGCCGTTTTCGATGTGAGCTTCTTCGATCAGCGTTGAGCCGACACCCCACATCACATTACCCTCGACCTGTGCGCGTGCGCCGTCAGGGTTCACCACCAGCCCGCAGTCCATCGCTGCAGTGACGTGGTGCACGCGAATTTTTCCCTGTGCATCTACGGAAACTTCCGCCACCTGAGCGACGACGGTGTCGACGTCGGTGGCGCAGGCAATGCCACGCGCGCGCCCGCTTGGCGGGGCACTGCCCCAGTTTGAAGCCTCGGCGGCGGCGCGCAGGACAGCAGTCATGCGTCTGCCCCAGTCGTTATCGGGCAGATGGCGCAGGCGAAAAGTGAGCGGATCTGCGCCGGCTGTTGTCGCCAGTTCGTCGATGAAGCTTTCGAGTGCGAAGGCGTTCGGCAGTGCACCCAGGCCGCGCCATGGGCCGGTGCGCACCGGCAGCGAGCGGCGCCACGCAATCGTCGATACGTTCGGCACGTCGTAACGCAGCATTGCACCGCGCGTGGCGCCGAAGTCTGCGCCGAGGATGCCGCCTGCAATGGTCGTTGCCACTTTTGGCAGCAGGGCGAAAAGCACGTCGCCGCTGGCCTGGCGATGTTCGAAGGCGGCGATGCGCCCGTCTGCATCGAGGCGCGCGCGCAACACATGATGCGTCGGTGGGCGCACGTAGCCATAGCGCAATTCTTCGCTGCGGGTCCAGCCGACGTGCACGGGTGCGCCGGCGGCTTTGCTCAGCAGCGCGGCTTCGGCTGCTGCTTCTGTATCGCTCTTGCGGCCGAAGCCGCCACCGAGGTAGGTCGTGATCACCTCGACCTGTTCGGGTTTGAAGCCGATGGCATCGGCGACGCGGCGTCGCACGAGATCGGGCGACTGTGTGCTGGCCCAGATTGTGGCCTTGTCTGCGCGCACGTCGGCGAGCGCCGCCTGCGGCTCCATCGGCGTTTGAATGGCCATGGGTGTGCGGTATTCCGCTGTGATCGATCCGTTCGTCTGTGCGTCGAGCACTGCGGCGGCGTCGCCGATGCGTTGAATTTGTGCGCCTGCATCCGGGCCGACGGTGACGAGTGCGTCGATGTCGGCCTGCTGCAGGGGCTTGCTTTCGTTCCATTGCGCCTGCATGGTGGAGACGGCGGTTTGTGCGGCTGCGCGCGTGCGGGCGACGGCGCCGACGAATTCGCCGTCGCGCACGATGCGCACTACGCCGCTGATTTTTTCAGCCTCGGCGGAATCGACGCTTTTGAGCGTTGCGCCGAGGGTGGGTGGGCGCAGCACTGTGCCGTAGAGCATGCCCTCTGCGCGTGCGTCGTAGCCGTAAATGGCACGGCCGGTGACTTTGTCCGGGATGTCGATGCGCGATACCGGTGCGCCGATAATTTTGAACTCCGAGGGCTTTTTTAGCGCGACCGATTCTTTGGGAACCTGCTGCATCCACTGGCGCTGTGTCGCTGCCAATGCTGCGAATTCGACGCGGCGGCCGCCATCGTTTTTCACCTGAATGCCGCGGCCGAAGACGACCAGCGATGCGACCGGTTGATTCAATTGCGTCGCTGCCTGCGCTTTCAGCATTTCGCGCAGTGTGGCGGCTGCCTGGCGCAGCGGTTCACTCATGCCGGACACCGAGCCGCTGCCCGATGTGCCAGTGCTGTCACGAAACCCTTGTTCTGTGCTCGCCTGTGTGACTTCGAGATCGGCGAGGCCGATTTCCAGTTCTTCGGCTGCGAATTGCGCGAGGGCAGTGTGTACGCCCTGGCCCATCTCGGCCTTGGTGACGAATAAGCGAATGCGGCTGTCGGCGAGGATTTCAAACCATGCGCTCGGCTCTTTGGGCGCATTGCTCGGAATCGTGGCATTTTCCAGCATGCCGGCGACTTTAATGCGCAACACCGGTAGGCCGAAGGCCACACCGAGCGCGACCGAGCCGGCAGCGGCGCCGGCGCCGATGAGGAAGCCGCGGCGTGTGATGCGCCAGCGCTTCGTGTTTTCAGTGTTGGATTTGCTCATGATTGCACCTCGTTCGCAGCCGACGTGCGTGCCGCCGCGGCGACGGCGATGCGGATGCGGTGATAGCAGCCGCAGCGGCAGTAATTGTTGCTCATCGCCTCGGAGATGTCGTCTCCGCTGGGCGAGGCGTTCGACGCGAGAAAAGCGGCGGCGGTCATGATCTGCCCGCTCATGCACCAGCCGCACTGCGGAACCTGTGCATCGATGAAGGCCTGCTGCACCGGATGCAGTCGTTCGCCGTCGGCCAGCCCTTCGATCGTGGTGATCGATTTTTCGGCCAGCGTGGAAATCGGCGTGATGCAGCTGCGTGTGGCGACGCCGTCGACCATGACGGTGCATGCGCCGCAGATCCCTGCGCCGCAGCCGAATTTCGTGCCGGTCATTTCGAGGTCCTCTCGCAACACGTGTAGCAGCAGCCTGCTTTCGGGGGCGGATACGGTGCGCTTAACGCCGTTGATGGTTAATTCCATGGGTATGAATTAAATGCGGTGAGATGAGGGGAGAGTAAGAGAATGTGGAGGGGGCGGGAGAACGCAGAGGTTTCCTGCAGAGACGCAGAGTTGCGGAGACGCGGGCTTTTTGGGGAATCACGAACGTACACTACACACACACATGACGACGAATGCATCTGCGACCTATCGCATCGCCGGGATGGACTGCGCCGAGTGCGCGCGCGCGATCGAGAACGGCGTGGCGCGGCTCGACGGAGTGCGTGAGTGCCGCATCAACTTCGGCGCGGCACTGCTGCAGGTGCAGGGCACGGCGTCGCGCAGTGCGGTCGAACGGCGCGTGCACGAACTGGGGTATGCCGTCGTCGATGAGACGGCACAGCCTGCAGCGCCGTCAAGCTCACTGCGCAGCGCATGGGCAGCGCGATTGTCCGAACGCGGTGTGAGCGGATTTGTACGTTTTCTGCTGGCGCGCAGCGAGACGACGTGGGCGGCGCTGGGTGCGCTGCTGATCGTCCCCGGCGTGTTGTTCGGTGAACTGTGGCCGCTCGTAAGCGGTCGGTTTATCACATCACCTCTGTTGGATGTGTTGTCGATCGCTGCGCTTATTGCGGCTGGCTGGCCGATTGTGCGCAGCGCCTGGCGCACGCTGCGCATCAATCGCACTGTGAACATCAACGGCCTGATGACGATCGCCGCAGCTGGTGCGATGGTGATCGGCGCATACACCGAAGCTGGGCTGGTGATGGTGTTGTTTGCGATCGGGGAAGCGCTGGAAGCGTTCACGATGGATCGCGCGCGCGTGGCCCTGCGCGAGCTGATGCAGTTTGCGCCGGCGCAGGCGACTGTGCTGCGCGCGTGCGTCGATTGCCGCGAGCACATCGGTCAGGGTGGCTACACCGGCGGTCCGTGCCCGTTCTGTGGCGTGCACGAGGTGACGCTGCCGGTGAATGAAGTGCTAGTCGGTGAGGTGGTGCTGGTGAAGACTGGGGAGCGCATTCCGGTGGATGGCGTAGTGTGCAGCGGCGGCGGCTTCGTTGATCAGGCGCCGATCACAGGAGAAAGTGCGCCGATTGAAAAAAGCGTGGCTGCGGAAGTATTCGCCGGCACGGTGAATCTTGATGGTGTGCTGGAGCTCACAGTGACGAGGCGCGCTGCAGATACGCTGTTGCAGCGCATCGTGCGACTGGTTGAAGAGTCCCAGGCGCGCAAGGCGCCGAGCGAGCGCTTTGTCGATCGCTTTGCGCGCATGTATACGCCGGCGGTGACGATCGGTGCTGTGCTGGTGGCGCTGCTTCCGCCGCTGCTGTTTGGTGCGCCATTTTTGGGTGAGCAGGGCTGGCTGTATCGCGCGCTTGAACTGCTTGTGGTGGCGTGTCCGTGTGCGCTGGTGGTGGCCACTCCGGCGTCGGTGGTAAGTGCGATTGCTGCAGCTGCGCGGCAGGGTGTGTTGGTGAAGGGCGGTGCGGCGATCGAAGCGCTCAGTCGTGTGCGCGCGATTGCCTTCGACAAGACCGGCACGCTGACGCGTGGTGAACCGCGCGTGGCGCTGCTGCGCGGTGTGGTATGCGCACATATTCTGGATGCCCGCTGCGTCGCCTGCGATGATGTGCTGGCGCTGGCCTGTGCGCTTGAACGGCGTAGCAGTCATCCACTTGCGCGTGCTGTCGTTGCAGCGGCGCATGAGCGTGGGCTGGATCGAATGTATGAAGCGGCGGAGGATGTGCAGACGGTGCCTGGCCGTGGTGTGCGCGGCATGGTTGGCGGCCGGCATGTCATTGTCGGATCACCGGCTTTCGTCGGCAGTGAGGATGTGCGCGCTGATGTGGGTGAGAGCGTGATCGAGGTGGTGGTGGAAGGCCGGCGGATTGGGCGGATGGAAATGGTGGAGGCGCTGCGGCCGGAAGCGGCGAACGCGTTGGCGGCGCTGCGCGGCTGTGGCGTCGTCGAGACGATGATGCTGACGGGTGACATGTCCACAGCGGCTGAGCGCATCGGACGTGCGGCCGGCGTGGATGTCATCTACGCCGAACTGTTGCCGGAGCAGAAGGAAGTTCGCGTGCGTGAGTTGGTGGAGCGATATGGAGCGGTGGCGATGGTGGGCGACGGCGTCAACGATGCGCCGGCGCTGGCTGCGGCGACGGTTGGCATTGCAATGGGTGCGGGCAGTGCGCAGGCGATGGAAACCGCGGATGTGACGTTGATGGGCAACGACCTGACGAAGCTGCCGTTCGTACTGCGTCTGTCACGCGCAGCGATGCGCACCGTGCGCGTCGGCATCGGCTTTGCTATTGCGGTGAAGGTCGTTGTGCTGTTGCTGGTGCTGAGCGGCCTGGGCAGCTTATGGATGGCGGTGGCAGCCGATGTTGGTGCTGCGCTGGCGGTGACGCTGGCGGGAATGCAGTTGCTGCGTGTTGCGCCGAAAGCGGCCGGCGTCTAGTATGTCGGAATCATGATCAAACCTGATTGGAAGGAATGGATGCAGCAGCCGTTGGTGTGGAGTGAGCGCATGCGCTCGCGTGCGTTGGTATGGACGCCGGATGCGCACTGGTTCATCAACGATCCGCTCGGTCCGCTGCCGCATTCGCACGACGACGCTTCAGAAATTATCTACATCGCCGCTGGACATATGGACATCCAGGTTGGCGCATCGAAGCAGCGCGTCGGCCCGGGCGACCTGCTGTTTATGCCGCCGGATCGTTATCACAACTACTGGCTGGTGGGTGATGAAACGGTGTGCCTGTATGTGCTGGTGGTGCCGAATCACAAGCAGGCGCGCTGGCGTTACAAAGACTTCAAGCCGGGTGCGTTTGAGGGCAACGCGCCGATGAAGAACGCATTTGCTGAGGATGCGACTGAGTCGATGCCGTCGGACGAGCGCATTGCGACGAATGTGCGTGTACTGGCACCGGGAGCGGAGACCGAAGTCATGTTCGAGCAGATGAAAGAAAAAATGATTTATGTGCTTGAGGGTGAGATGCAGGTCGAGATTGCGCACATGAGCGGCACGCTGCAGGCGAATGATTATCAGCACGTGCCTGCGCAGCATGGGCACAAGATTCGCAACAGCGGCGCCGCGCCGCTGCGCTACTTTGAATTTATCTGCTTCGATCCGACGGCGCCGGCGATCATCCGGCCGGAGGATACGCATTTGGTGAAGGAATAGGGACTGTGCGCTGCGGTCGTTCAAACTGTACGATGATCACGGCAAGTAGAACGACTGCGCTGCCGATCAGTTGCATCGGCGTCAGGCGTTCATTCAGAAAAATGTACGCTTCGATCGCCGTCATCGCCGGCTCGAGCGTCGCCAGCAGATTGGCGATGCTCGCCGGCAGGTAGTTCATCGATGTGTTGTAAAGACCGAACCCCATCAGGGTTGGCCCGAGCGAAAGCACGATCAAGACGATCCAGCCGTTGGTGGGCAGCGTCGGCAGCAGCGCTGGCAGCGAGCCGGCTGTGCCTGACAGGCTGGGGAAAAGATTGAATGCCAGCAAAAAAAGTGAGCCGAAGGCGAACGAATACAGCATCGATGTCCACGAGTTGATGTTACGCCGTGCGGCCTCTTTTCCGAACAGCGTATAGCCTGCAAACAGCACACCGGACAGAAGTCCAGTCGACAGGCCGAGTGTATTCAGCTGCCACATTTCCGGGCGATAGGCATTTGAAACCAGCACACATCCGGTGATGCTGAGCATGATGGCGAGCAGCTTGTGGATGCCGAGGCTTTCGCGGAAGAGCCAGAGTGCGAGGAGTGCGGTGTAGCCGGCCGAGCTGTATGCCAGCACTGTAGCAACGGATGCGCCGTTTGATTTGACGGATAGCGCCCACGCGGAATTGAATATCGCCAGTTCCAGCCCGTATACAGCGTAGAAGACGATCTGTGATCGATCAATGCGCAGCAGAGAGCGTCGAATAAAAAACAGTGCGAGAAAAAGTGCTGTGCATACCAGCAGGTTGCGCCAGAACGCCAGCAGCAGCGCCGGCATTTTGTAATCGGAAACCAGGTAACCGATGAAAACTGCGGTCGTGGACCAGACGGTGATTCCGATCAGGGCGATGACGTAGCCCTTGGCAAGACGTGACATAGTTAAGAAGCTCCGAGTTCCGAGCATCAACGGCAGCGGCAATGCGCATGCCGCCGTCGCTGGTCTGCCGGCTGCATGCGCCGTTGTGTTTTGTGCACGACGTCGGCGTTGTCGATGTCGATCTTGCACGCGAAGAACGCGAAGGCACGAAGGAATATCTCAAGGATTCCTTCGCGCCTGCACCTGCGAGGGTTTTACTCTGACTCTCTGTAGTTAGTCGGCCGTCACTGCTTGGCGCTTCTCCCAGCCCTCGCGAAAGAGCGGGATGAAATTGTTCGGGTTGTAGGGATGCTTGGCGATCTCCTCGTAATTGAGGTCGGCGCCCCAGCCGGGCAGGTTTTCATCGACGGTGATGTGGCCGTCGATGACCTTCACCTGGTTGGTGAGGATGTGCTGGCTCCAGTCGTCGTTGAAGTCGTCGAAGATTTCGTGCAGGAAAAAATTCGGCGTTGAAGTATTCAGGTGTGCGCAGGCGAGCGAGCAGAGCGGGCCCTGCGCGCTGTGCGGTGCGGTGACGCCGTAGAACGAATTGACCATGCCACAAATTTGCTTGGCGGCAGTCATACCGAGATTCTGCGGCTCGAGCTGAATGATGTGCACGGCGTTGTGCTGCAGCAGTTCGGCGAACTGATCGCGGCAGTAGAAATCTTCGCCGCAGGCGATCGGCACCGGGCTGCGTTTCGCGACCTCGACCATCGAAGAAATGCGCTGCGGCGGCACCGGCGCTTCGAGCCACGTCGGCTTGTACTTGGCGATAGCGTCGGCGAACTGCAGCGCAGTGTGCACGGAGAAGCGGTTGTGCGCTTCGACGAGCACATCGACTTTGGGGCCGACCGCGTCGCGCACGGCGGCGACGATATCAACGGCCAGGTCGAAGTCGGAGATATCCTCCATGATGCGCCAGGCCGGACCGAAGGGATCAAACTTGAGCGCGGTATAGCCTTTCTGAACGACGAGCTTGGCCTTCTCGTGGAAGCTCTCGGGCGTGCGCGGGCCGCGGTACCAGCCGTTGGCGTAGGCGCGCAGGCGGTTGTGGCAGCGCCCGCCGAGCAGCTTGTAGACGGGCACATTGAGCGCTTTGCCCATGATGTCCCAGCATGCGTACTCGATGCCGCTGAGGGCGGCGCCGTGAATCTGGCCGCCGTCGGAATAGAAATCGCGCCACAGGCGCAGCGAATGCTGTTCGACGTCGAACGGATCCTTGCCGATTACGAAGCGCTTCAGTTCATGAATCGCTGCCTCGCTTGCTTTGGCGAAACCATTGACTGTGGCTTCGCCGATACCGTGAATGCCTTCGTCCGTTTCGACGCGCGTGAACACCCAGTTCTTCCAAGGGTTCCCGACGATGTAGGTTTTGATGTCTGTGATTTTCATCCAGGCAAGTATGCACCGGGTACTACAAAATTTAACATGACGTCTGAATCTTCGATGAATGCCCAGCGAAAACTTCAGCGAAAATAGCACCATCATGAACGCACAACAGGCAAAGGACTTCATCGCCAAGGGCAAGGTCATCGCGATTCTGCGCGGCGACTACGTGGGCTGGTTTGCGCGCATCGCCGAGGCGTTGGCGGAGAGCGGCGTCACGGCGATGGAAATTACGCTGAATTCGGCGCAGGCGGAGCAGGGCATCGCCGAAATGCGGCGCGTGCTGGGCGACGCATTTCTCATCGGCGCCGGCACCGTGTTGAACGAGGCGCAGGCGCGGTCGGCGGTCGATGCCGGTGCGCAGTTCATCGTGGCGCCGAATACGAACTATGGCGTGTTGCGCTTCTGCCGCGAGCGCGATCTGTGTTCGGTGCCCGGCGCGTATACGCCGACCGAAATTATGAACGCCGTCGATGCCGGCGCCACACTGGTGAAGCTTTTCCCGGCCGAGCTGGGCTATTTCAAGAACGTGCGTGCACCGCTCGATCAGGTGTCGTTTGTGACGACGGGTGGCGTGACCCCAGAGAATGCGACGGATTTCATCAAGGCTGGCGCAGTCGGTGTGGGCATGGGCAGCGCGCTGATCGGCCCGTACGTCAAGCAGGACGGCGGCATTGCGGAAATGAAGCGGCGTGCTCAGGTGCTGATCGCGTCACTTTCTTAAATTCGTCTAAAAAGAACTTGACAGACGTCTTTAAATTCGATATATTTACGCCCGCTCAGATGCCAATGTAGCTCAGCTGGTAGAGCACACGACTGAAAATCGTGGGGTCGTCGGTTCAATCCCGACCGTTGGCATTGGGTGGACCGGTGGGAAAAAGCAGTGTATACTTCGGTCCGTTCGCGGGAGTGGCTCAGTGGTAGAGCGATTCCTTGCCAAGGAATAGGTCGCGGGTTCAAATCCCGTCTCCCGCTTTGGGCGCACGCAAGTGCGCCCTTTGTGTTCCGGGCCTGTAGCGCAGTTGGGAGCGCGCCTCAATCGCACTGAGGAGGTCAAGGGTTCGATTCCCTTCAGGTCCACTCAAGCGCATGTCAAAAGACATGCGCTTTTTGTTTTTCTGTTGATACGTTGAATCGGCCGTGGTTAATCAGCAAATTGTTGGTATGTTTCGGCCAACGCTGTGACGGTTTCCTGCACGCGTGTGCGAACCTCTGCGTCGGCGATGTCCGGCGGGCTCGGCAACAGGGGAGCGCGCAGACAGTGCGTAGGCGCCTAGCACGCACTTCTGCTCAGCGAACTTCGGCTCACCGCAAGAAAAAAAGGGGATGGGGTTATACGCCGTCCACATACAATCCATTCGTCATGAATTGGATTATTGATACCGACGCCGGTGTGGACGATGCGATCGGCATTGCCATGCCCTTCGTACCTGGGCGATACCCTGACTTTAAACTGATCGCGATTACCACGGTGGCTGGCAACGTGCCGCTGCACAAAGTGAACGTGAACGTGGGCGCCGTACTCGAGTTGCTGCAGCAGCCGATGCCGTTTTATGCAGGCTGTGACCGGCCGCTGGTTGAACCGTATGTGGATGCGGCGGATTTTCACGGTGACGACGGGCTGGGCGATGGCGGTTTGTCGCACACTGTGCGGCAGCCGGAGGCCGAACATGCGGCGCTGGCGCTGGTGCGTCTGGCGCGTGAATATGCCGGCCATTTTTCTGTGATTGCGCTCGGGCCGTTGACGAACATCGCGCTGGCCTGCAACCTTGATCGCGAATTTGCGCACAACGTGAGCCGGCTGGTGATCATGGGCGGCGCATGGCGCGGGCAGGGAAATCAGAGCAGCGCCGCGGAGTTCAACTTCGCCATCGACCCGGAATCGGCGAAGGTGGTGTTCGAGCGGTTCGATGCGCGTGTGGAGCTGTTGCCGTGGGAGACGTCATTGGATTGCATGTATTCATTTGAGCGTTTCGATGCAGTGGCGAAGACCGGCACGGCGCGCGCACATTTTTTGAATCAGATGGTTGCAAAGCTCAACATCAAGATGCGCGAGCAGTTCAAACTCGCTGGCTTTCCGATGCCTGATCCGCTCGCCGTGGCCGTGGCGCTCGATCCGACGCTGATCCGTGGCGAGCGCGTGGCACGCGTAAAGGTCGACGTTGGTCATGATGCCGGGCGGGCGCTGTCGACGCTGGAGTTTCGCCGTGCGCATCCGAATACGCGCGTGGTGGTGGACATGGATTACGAGCGCGCGTTCGAGATGATCGACGCAGCGTGGAGTGTGTGATGCGCTGCGGGCGCGGAGGGGTGTATTTTTATGGGACGAATGTTGCTGCGTGCGGCGCAGGTATTGACGATGGACGGCAGTGGCGAGTTGATTCACGACGGCGCAGTGTTGATCCACGACGGCGTGATCGAGGCAGTCGGTCCGGCGACGCAGGTGATGATTGTGGCTGGAGCTGCGGCGATCGAGACGATCGATCTGGGCCGACGCTTGTTGATGCCGGGGCTGATCAACGCGCACACGCATACGCCGATGACGCTGTTTCGTGGGCTTTCGGAAGGGTATTCGCTGCTGACGCTGGAGGGCTGGGTGCACGGCATCCGTGACTGGGAGTTGGTGATGACGCCGGACATGGTGCCGCCGGCGGTGAGTGTTTCGTGCGGCGAAATGATTCGCACCGGCACGACATGTTTCGCCGATCAGTACTTTTACATGGACCGCATCGTGCCGGCGGTGCGCGCGAGTGGCCTGCGCGCGGCATTGGCGTATGGCGTGGTTGAGGTGGGTGATGACAACGCGCACGACTGGGCGATTCGCGCCACGGGCGAATTTCTTGACTCGCTGCGTGGTGATGCACGGTTGAGCGGATGGATTGGTCCGCATGCGTTTTTTGTGGACAACCAGATTTCCACGATTCGCGCCGAGCTGGCGCTGGCTGATCGTTTCGCTACCGGCCTGCACATTCACTTGTCCACATCGAGTGAAGAGGACGACTACTGTCAGCTGCACTACGGGCGCAGTGCGGTGCAGCAGATGCGCGAGATCGGCGTGCTGGAGCGGCGGCTGATCGCAGCGCACTGCCTGACGATTCCGTTCGAAGATTTCCCAACGCTGGCGGATGCGCCGTTTACGGCGCTGATTGCGCCGTCATCGTGCATGCGCGCGGGCAAAACTGCGGCGCCGCTGAAGCGCATGCTGCAGGAAGGCATCGCCGTCGCACTCGGTACTGACAACGTCACCGCGAACAATTCGTACGACATGTTCAAAGAGATGCAGATGCTGGGCAAGCTGTCGAGCTACCGCGAGGGCGAGCCGAACCCGGTGTCGGCACACACGATCGTGGAGATGGCGACGATTCGCGCGGCGCGTGCGCTCGGCCTTGAATCGACGACCGGCTCACTCACCGTCGGCAAGCGCGCCGACATGATTGCGCTGGATCTCGACGAGATCGGGTGGGGGCCGTCGTCGCAGGATGTGTATACGGCGCTGGTGTATTCGATCAGCGGCCTGCACGTGACCGATACGATGGTCGATGGTGCATGGCTGATGCGCGACCGACGGCTGCTCAGCGTGGACTACGCGGCGGCGAGCGCCGGGCTGGAAGAGGCGCTGCAGGAGCTGCGGCTGAGAAGAAAATAGAGAGTCAGAGTAAGGGTAACTACTCAGGCCCAAATCAGTATTTCCCGCGAAACACACTATTCTCTCCCCCGAAGGGGGCGAGAATAGTGTGTTTCGCGTTGGAAAAATGGCTGGCCTGAGTAGTTACGAGTAAGGAGAAATTTGAAATGTTTGATCCATGGACGAAGACAAAGACGATCCGCGGGTTTGCCGCGGACGAAGTGATTTCGGCGATGCAGAAGGAAATTCGGCGCGGGCGCGTTGAGAACGCGGCGTTGCTGGCGTACGAGATGGCGACGACGAGCCGCGAGCTGGAGCAGAAGATGTGGGATCGGCTGTGCGTGATCTCAGTGGAGGACATCGGCTTCGGTGACGTGACGGCGCCGGTGTTGATTGAATCTTTGGACCGGCTGCGGCAGCGATTTCAGTATGGCGAAGGGGATCGCACCGTGTTCGCCATTCACGCAGTGCGATTCCTGGCGACGCGCACGAAGGACCGGAGCAGCGACGAGATGTTGAACTGGATGCGTATGGAATCTGCGCGTGGCGGTGCGCTGCCGGAGGTGCCGGATTACGCCCTCGATATGCACACTGAGCGCGGCCAGACGCTGGGGCGCACGGTGCGCGATTTCTGGCTTGAAGGGTCGCGTGTGTCGCCCGAACTGGAAGGTCGTGAGCAGACATGGCGTGCGCGCATCACGGCGATTTTGGAATTGTGAATTTGGAATTGTGAAAAAAAATACAGAGCATGTGTGTGCCCCAAAGGTGGATGTACCGATGGATGTACTGATAGATGTACTGATGGATGTACTGAATGAAGCTGTGCGAAAGGTAAAAAAACGCATGCCTATAATCGCCTCGTGCGATCGGATTTTCCTTGCCGAAGGATGCGATCGTTAAACAGCGGATTCTAGAAATTCGTAACTACTCAGGCCCAAATCAGTATTTCCCGGCAAACACACTATTCTCTCCCCCGAAGGGGGAGAGAATAGTGTGTTTCGCGTTGGAAAAATGGCTGGCCTGAGTAGTTACAGAAATTCTAAGTGAGTCGCCAAAAGTTCTGGCGGCAGATTCGCCTCCCCCGCTTTGCAGGGGAGCCGAATCTGCCGGACAAAACTTATGGACAGGAACTTAGAGATCTGAGAAGAGATCTGAGAAGAGAGAGAAGAGAGAGAAGAGAAAGGATACCCACATGAACAAGAAACTTATTCCGTGGCTGGGCGCCATTGCTGCGACGAGCCTGCTGCTTTCGGCATGCGGAGCGAAGCCGACGGCTGCGCCTGTGGCTGAGACTAAGACTGAAGTGAAAACTGCAGCGAAGCTGCGCGTGAAGCTGGTGCTGAACGGCACGCTTGGCGACAAGTCATTCTTTGACAGCGCCAAGCGCGGCATGGACATGATGACCAAAGAACTCGGTTACGAGACGAAGGTCATCGAGATGGGTTACGACCGCAACAAGTGGGAGCCTGGGCTTGAGGAAGCAGCTGCTGCGGACGACTACGACGTGCTGATCGCCGGCACCTTCGATATGGCGCCGTACATCACGACGATCGCGCCGAAGTATCCGAACAAGAAATTCTGGACGTTTGATGCGGGTCCGGACTTTGCGAAGTGCGAAGGTGGCTGCAAGAACGTGTACGCTGTTGAGTTCAAGCAGAACGAAGGTTCGTATCTGCTCGGCATTGCAATGGGCGAGCTTGTTAAGGCGAAGACGCTGCCGAACCAAGGCGATCGCACGAAGGTCGGCATCATCGGGGGTGCAGACTTCCCGGGCATCAACGACTTCATGGTCGGCTTCAAGCACGGCTTCCGTGAGGCTGGTCTGGATCCGGAGAAGGACGTGATTGTGCAGTACGTGGGCGGCGACAACCCGTTCAGCAACCCGGCCAAGGGCAAGGAAATTGCGAAGGCGATGTATGCCCAGGGTGCGGTGCTGGTGTGGGGCGTGGCTGGTTCGTCGGGCAACGGCGCGTTTGAGGCTGCGGCTGAAGACGGCATGTATGCGCTTGGCGTGGACTCGGATCAGTATCTGACGATCCCGGATGCCAAGCAGAAGGCCACGATTGTGACCTCGATGCTGAAGAACGTCGATGCCGGCCTGCTGCGCGCGGCCAAGCTCGATGCGGCGGGCAAGCTGGGTTACGGCGCGACCGAGCGGGTTGGCGTCGCGGATGACGCCGTCGGCGTGGCAGACAACGAAAACTATCAGAAGTTTGTGTCGAAGGACATCCAGGCCAAGGTTGCAGAAGCTGCTGCAAAAGTGAAGAGCGGTGTGACGAAGGTCGAGACTGCGTTCAAGTAAACTGCGGCAGAGCCGGGTGATTCTAGAAAATCTCCTCCACGTCCTGGACGTGGAGGAGATTTTTATTTATGAGCACATTTTTGTTCATGTGCATATAATGTTGCCGTCGAATCGGATGATTTGCTCGCCGAAAGAGCCGTTCGACGCATAATCCTGCAGAACGACGCAAGTCGGTCTTGCGGAGGAATAGGACCACAGTCAGTAAGGAGAGAAAGACGTGAACAAGAAACTCATCCCGTGGCTGGGCGCCATCGCCGCGACGAGCCTAGTGCTCTCGGCGTGTGGAGCGAAGCCGACGGCTGCGCCTGCAGCCGAGACTAAGACAGAAGCGAAGACTGGAGCGAAGCTGCGCGTGAAGCTGGTGCTGAACGGCACGCTTGGCGACAAGTCATTTTTTGACAGTGCCAAGCGCGGCATGGATATGATGACCAAGGAGCTCGGTTACGAGACAAAGGTCATCGAGATGGGCTACGACCGCAACAAGTGGGAGCCCGGGCTTGAGGAAGCGGCGGCGACGGATGACTACGATGTGCTGGTCGCCGGAACCTTCGACATGAGCGGCTACGTGCAGGCGGTTGCGCCGAAGTATCCGAACAAGAAGTTCTGGACGTTTGACGCGGGCCCGGACTTTGCGAAGTGCGAAGGCGGCTGCAAGAACGTCTACTCGATTTACTTCAAGCAGAACGAAGGTTCGTATCTGCTCGGTATCGCGATGGGCGAGCTTGTTAAGGCGAAGACGTTGCCGAACCAGGGCGATCGCACGAAAGTCGGTATCATCGGCGGCGCGGACTTTCCGGTGATCAACGACTTCATCGTCGGCTTCAAGCAGGGCTTCAAGGAAGCCGGCATGAACCCGGACAGTGATGTGATTGTGCAGTACGTGGGCGGTGACAACCCGTTCAGCAACCCGGCCAAGGGCAAGGAAATTGCGAAGGCAATGTATGCCCAGGGTGCGGTGATTGTGTGGGGTGTGGCTGGTTCGTCGGGCAACGGCGCGTTTGAGGCTGCGGCCGAAGACGGCATGTATGCACTCGGCGTGGACTCGGATCAGTATCTGACGATCCCGGATGCCAAGCAGAAGGCCACGATTGTGACCTCGATGCTGAAGAATGTGGACGCCGGTTTGTTCCGCGCGGCCAAGCTTGATGCAGATGGCAAGCTGACCTACGGCGCGCCGGACAATGTTGGCGCGGCGGATGATGCCGTTGGCATTGCGGACAACGAGAACTATCAGAAGTTCGTGTCGAAAGACATTCAGGCCAAGGTCGCGGCTGCTTTTGAGAAAGTGAAGAGCGGTGCGATGAAGGTCGAGACCGCGTTCAAATAAATCAGGGCTGATCCTGATGTGATGAAGGCCTCTCTACGGGAAAGACGTGGAGAGGCTTTTTCATTTTAGATTTCAGATTTCAAATCTGAAATCTGAAATCTGAAATAGACAAATATTTATGGCCGATCAGCTGATCGAAATGCGCAACATCACCAAGGTGTATCCGAATGGTGTGCGCGCCAATAGCGACGTGAGTTTTGAGGTTCGGCGTGGCGAGATCCATGCGCTGGTGGGTGAAAATGGGGCCGGGAAATCGACTCTGATGAAGATCCTGTATGGGATGGAGCGGCCGAGCAGCGGAGAAATTTTACTGCGCGGCGCACCTGTGCAGATTTCAAACCCGCAGGAGGCGATCCGCAATGGGATCGGCATGGTGCATCAGAACTTCATGCTGGTACCGTCGTTTACGGTGGCGGAGAACATCGTGCTGGGAACGGAGCCGCAGCGTGGCGTGCTGATCGATCGGGCGGCGGCTGTGGAAGCGACGCATACCCTGGCTAAGCAGTATGGCCTGGCGGTGGATCCGACGGCGGTGGTGGACGCGATCCCGGTGGGGACGCGGCAGCGCGTCGAAATTTTGAAGGCGTTGTATCGCGGCGCTGATGTGCTGATTTTGGACGAGCCGACTGCGGTGTTGACGCCGCAGGAGACGACTGAACTTTTTGCGGCAATTCGGCAGCTGGTGCGGGCTGGCAAGACGGTGATTTTCATTTCGCACAAACTGCGCGAGGTGAAGCAGATCAGCGATCGCGTAAGCGTGATGCGCGACGCGAAGATGGTCGGCACGGTGGACACGAGCAGTGTGCAGGAAGAAGATATTGCGCGCATGATGGTTGGGCGCGAGGTGTTTCTGCATATCGACAAACCGACTGCGAAGCGCGGTGCTGCAGTGCTGCAGGTGCGCGATTTGGAATATGCGACGGAAGCCGGCGTTGAGGCGTTGAAGGGCGTTTCATTTGACGTGCATGCTGGTGAAATTCTGGGTATCGCGGGCGTGGAAGGCAATGGGCAGACCGAGCTGGTGGAAGTCATCAGTGGGCTGCGCCATGCGATTGATGGAAGTGTGCGCCTTGGTGATCAGGACATTACCGGGGCGACGCCGCGGCAGGTGCGACAGGCGGGCTGTGGCCATATTCCAGAAGATCGCCTGACGAACGGCGTGGCGCTGACTGCGTCGATCAACGAAAACCTGATCGTGGATCGCTACGCGCAGCCGCCGTTTACGAAGGGTATGTTCATGGATCTGAGCGCGGTGCGCAGCAATGGCGACGCACTGATCGAACAGTTCGGCATTCGCACGCCGGATGGCAGCGTGCCAGTCGGGTCATTATCCGGCGGCAACATGCAGAAGGTGGTCGTGGCGCGTGAGCTGTCTTCGCAGCCGCGGCTGCTGATCGCAGCGCAGCCGACGCGCGGCGTCGATATCGGTGCGAGCGAGTACATGTATGAAAAGCTGATCGAAGCGCGTAACGCTGGTATGGCAATTCTGCTGGTGTCGGCGGATCTGGCCGAAGTGATGTCGCTGTCGGATCGACTGGCGGTCATTAAGGATGGCCGGCTCACGGCAATCTTCCCGCATGCGCATGACTTGAATGAAGAAGAAATCGGCTTGTATATGCTCGGCATCAAACATCAGACGGAAGAAGAAATCAAGGCGAACTGGTAGGCGCTTCGCACTTGGAACTCGGAACTACTATGCAATCCACCGCATCCGCATCTATTACATTTGATCGTGCCGAAGCGCTGAAGCGCGTCGTCGCTGAGCGTCGACGTTCGATGCTGATCGATTTGAGCATTACGCTGCTGACGATTCTGCTGGCGCTTGCGCTGGGTTTCATCGTCATGCTTGTCGTTGGCAAGGATCCAGTCAAGGCGTACCGGACGCTGCTGACGTGGCCGAGTGGTCCGTGGTTCCGCACCGGGCGCTGGCTGGAAGATGCCACGTCGCTGATTCTGCTCGGGCTGTCGGTGTCGATCGCATTTCGTGCGCGGCAGTTCAGCCTGGGCGCCGAAGGGCAGTTGTATGTGGGTGTGCTGGTCGCCGGCATCATTTCTATTTACGTGCCGCTGCCGCCGGTGCTGGCGATCATCGTGCCTGCGCTGGCAGCGATGGTGGCAGGTTTTCTGGTTGGAATTCTGCCCGGTTTGATGAAGGTGCATTTGAATGCGAACGAAATTGTATCGACTCTGATGATCAACGCTGTGATCGTACGCTTTTACGATTATGTGCTGACGTTTTTTCTAACGCCGCAGGGTTCGCAGACGCGTGAGTCTTTGCCGGTGCTGCCGAATGCGGTTCTGACGAAACTGGGTGATTTGCTGGGCATCTCGTTTGGGCGAGTGAATCTCGGTGTAATTTTTCCGCTGTTGGCGGCGATTGGCGTGTGGCTGCTGATGACGCGTACCAAATTTGGCTATGAAGTGCGCACGATCGGCGCGAACGAAAAGTTTGCGCGCTACGGCGGCATCAATACGAAGCGTTCAATCATTTATGCATTTGCCATCGGCGGCGCCATTGCAGCGCTGGCGGGCGTGCATCTGGTGCTGGGGGTACATCACAAGATGATTCCAGGCATCAGCGCGGGCCTGGCTTTCGAAGGCATCACCGTGGCACTGCTGGCGCGCAACAATCCGCTGCTGGTGCCGGTGACCGGACTGTTCTATGCCTATCTGCGCACTGGTGGCGACATCATGGAGCAGCAGGCGTCGGTGGGATCGGAAATTGTGCAGGTGATTCAGGCCGTGATTATTTTGCTGATCACCGCACAGGTGCTGGTGCAGTGGGTGAAGAATCGCCGCTCGACGGAGGGGAAATAGAGATGGAACAGGTAATCAGCGTAATTTTTTCTGCGACGTTCCTCGCTGCTGTGCTGCGCGTAGCGACGCCGCTCATTCTTCCGGCATTGGGCGGCTTGATTTCAGAGTTGGGTGGCGTGGGCAATATCGCGCTGGAAGGCATCATGCTTACAGGTGCATGTGCCGGTGTGCTGGTGAGCGTATTTGTGCAGAGCGCGTGGGTGGGCATGATCGCTGGCGTGCTGGTGGCGATGGCGCTGGCTGGGCTGCTGGCGTTCTTTCATCTGAATTTGAAGTCGGACCTGATTCTGACGGCCGTGGCATTGAATATTTTGGCGTCGGGCGGTACGACCTTCGTTGTGTATCTGGTGACGCAGGCGTTGACCGGCAACGGCGACAAGGGAGGCACGACCGGCCTTGTGAGCGGTAAGCTGCCTTTTCTGGCGGATTGGTGGCCGGCTTTGAAGAGCATGGGCACGCTGGGTGAGGTGCTGAATCAGCATGTGCTGACGTATGCGGCGCTGTTGTTGTCTGTGGTGGTGACGGTATTTTTGTATCGTACGCGCCTGGGCATTCATTTGCGCGCGGTCGGTGAGAACCCGGATGCAGCGCGCTCGGTCGGCATCAATGTGCGTGCGATGCAGTATCTGGCGCTCCTGCTGAGCGGCTTCTTCGCTGGGCTGGGCGGGGTGTTTTTGAGCATGGGCTATGTGAACTTCTTCGCGCGCGACTTCACGTCGGGCCGCGGCTTTATTGCGCTCGCGGCGGTGTACCTCGGCGCGAAGAATCCGATCGGCACGCTGATTGCGGCGCTGGCTTTTGGTGCTGCCGACGCGCTGTCGATTCAGCTGGGCAACCTGCGGTATCCGACTCAGCTTGTGCAGATGATCCCGTATGCGGCAACGATCGTGGCGCTGGTCGTTTATGCGCTCGTGCAGCGCCAGCGCGTGTCTGCGCGCCAGCGCAAGTTCATGCAGCAGAACAGGCAGGCGGCATAGAGGCAGAAGATCGCAGACGGCTGCGAAGTTTTCTGGGTGGAGTGTTTTGGGTGGAGTGTTTTGGGTGGAGTGTATGAAAGCGCGGAGAACGTGGATTTATATACACATAAATCCACGTTCTCCGCACTTTTGTGTTTCTGTGCGGAACAATTAGCGAAAAAATTGTAACTACTCAGGCCAGCTATTTTTCCAACGCGAAACACACTATTCTCTCCCCCTTCGGGGGAGAGAATAGTGTGTTTCGCGGGAAATACTGATTTGGGCCTGAGTAGTTACGAAAAATTAATTGGGACGGAGGCAGTTCCAGCCGCTTCGAAGACAAGGTTTGCGCAGCAGATCAGCGGTCGTTTATGGCGGCGATGGCGCTGCGCAGTCGTTCGGCGGCCGTGCGGCTGGAACCGGCGTGGGCATTGAGCGAGCGCGGTGCGGGAAGATCGTCGGGGATATGCGCCGGCGTTGCGTCGGTGGGCAGGCGTGAGCGCAGGAAGGCTGGCAGCGCTTCGGTGTCGATGTGGATGTCGGGCAGGAAGCGCGCAAGGCCGGAGCGGACCGGGCTTTTGTCTGTGGGGGGCGTCTTTTTATTTTTCGAGATGCCGTCGTAATAATTGCGCAGCATTGGCAGGTAGCTGGCCACGTTGTACCCTTGCCAGCGCGTGTCGCCGTTGCCGCCGAGTTGGAAGAGGGCGCCACCGATGATGGGCGACGGGTATGACTTGCCATTGACGATCAGCGGCGCACCCTGCAGAGCGATGTATTTTCGGCACCAGTCGCGGAAGTATTCCTGCGTGGCGCCGTGTGCGGGGAAGCCGCCGATGCCACCCTGGTCGAGGCCAGTTTCGCTGCAGTAAATGGCGCGGATCTTCGGGTCGAAGCCGCATTTGGTAAAGAGGAACTCCCAGCGTCGTTCGAACCATTGCCACTCGGTCGGCTTGTCGATGTGCTGCGGGTTGGGCGCGTAAAGATGCATGTCGAGCGCGATCAGGCCGCTGTTGTAATGCGGTGCATATTCTTCACGGATGATGCGGCAAGTGTCTGGATTCGTGAAATCTGGCGTGCCCATGCTGAACGTGCCAGCGGCGTAGGTCGCACCTGGGTTGCGCTCCTTGATTTTGCGTGCGACAGCGATGTCGATGCGCGCGCGCGCGCGGAGGGCATCGCCGTCTTGGCCGCCCTGGTCGGCTTCGTTGAATCCGGTGTAAACGACCGAGCCGTGTTGCGCGCCTTCTAGTCCATCAAGCACTTGTTCGGCGGAGAGAAAGAAACTCTGTGGGAAATAGCGGCGCACCATGACGACGGCGTTGGGGAAGGCGCGCTTGAGGTTGCCCGCACCGGTGAAGTCATTCATGACCATGAAATAGCGGCAGCCACGGCGTGCTTCCTCCACTGCCGCACTGGTGTTCGACATGACGTGCAGGCCGAGATAGAACGGCATGGTCTGCGTCGCCGGTTCTGGCACAGGAGGTGGCGTCGGCGTCGGCGTCGGTGTCGGTGTGGGCGTCGGTGTGGGGGGGGCTTCGCCTTCGAAAGTGATGAAATCTACCTGCAGATAGGCGAAGGCTGTTTCGGGTGTGTTTTGCAGGCGCATGGCTGCGCCGCCAACGCGCAAATCGACGAGCGCCCAGCCGTCAACGACGCGCAGTACGTCGAGTTTCGTCCCCTCGGGGAGTAGGCCGTAAATTGCTGCGCGTTTGTTGGGCCCGCCGCGCACGCGCAGCAGTTTGGCGTTGACGGTGGCTTTTCGAGTCGTGTTTGCGTTGCCCATTTTTTTTCCTGCTTGTGTCGCGCGTCGGCATTGTGACGTTACTGCTCGCAGAGCGCGCTTAGATTACTCAAAGATTCTAAGCGCGCATGGGCGCACAGACGAGGGACTTTAGCAGGAAAAAGAAAAAGCCGAACTCTGGAAGAGCTCGGCTGAAGCGGGCGACGGGATTTGAACCCGTGACCAACTGCTTGGAAGGCAGATGTGCTACCGCTACACCACGCCCGCGAACAGCGCAATTATACATTTTCTATTTCGGATTTCGGAGATGCACAAGTTCTTCAATCTTCAATCCGAAATCCGAAATCCGAAATCCGAAATCCGAAATCCGAAATCCGAAATCCGAAATCCGAAATCTGAAATCTGTAAACTCTCACGGCGTCAGCGTCAGCGTTTCTGCCGCATGCGCCTGCACATCGTCGCGCGTCCAGAGCAGCGGGTTATAGCGGCCGTTCAGCCAGGGATCCACGAAATCGTCGTAGTGCTCGTTCAGCGTGTGGCCACTCTGGCCGGTGGTGTGAATAAGTTGCGACGCAGACAGATTCGACAGGTCGATGATCATGCGCATGGAGGGCACGGAGCGGACGGCGAAGTCCTCCGGGCGCTGGCCAATGGCGTTGACGAGGCCGGTGCCGCCGTCGGCGTTGAACGGGCCGCGGTTGAAGAGCATTTCGATCGGCGCGATGCCGCTGGTGCCGAGTGTCTGGTTGCGGAAGGTGGCCTGGTGCATGGCACCCCAGCGCCACTTCGACGCATCTGTGCCGAGGCGCGCTTCGAGGTCGGCTACTGTCGCCTGCAGCGCGCGCGTGACGATCTGTGCGCGGGTTTCCTTCGCTGGCGTGGTGACGTCATCCCACCACGGCGAATTTTCATCGTGCATCATGTTGCGCAGCGCAGTCCAGGTGGCGGTGCCGACGCCGAGTGCGTCCGTGGCCAGGTCGCCGAGTTCGTCGGCGAAGACGGCGCGGGCGAGTTGCAGTCGCGCGGTTTCGAAGACGAGCGCGCCCTGCGAATCGCGCGTGTAGCGCTTGTCCCAGCTGCGCAGAATGGCCATGGCAGCGTCGATTTTTTCACCGGAGCCGGCCGGCGCGGCGGTGTCGAGCACGGGCAGCAGCTCGTCGGCGAAGATCGAGTATGCGTCGGTGTGCATGGCCTGCACGGCGGCGACGTCGAATTTTTCGCGCGACTGGATCAGGTCGACGATGCGTTGTGCGCGGTAGCCGTAATCCCAGTCGCGCGCCATCAGGAAGACGTCGGACTCTGGGTCGACGACGGCGTTGTTGGCGGTGGCGATGTAGCCTTCGGGCGGGTTGTAGCGCGTGGGCAATTTTTCGAATGGCACGAAGCCGGTCCATTCGTACTCGCCGCTCCAGCCGGGAACCGGGCGCGTGCCGTCGCCTTTGGCTCGCACCGGCACGTTGCCGGGGAATTGGTAGCCGATGTTGCCGTCGACGTCGGCGTAGACGAAATTCTGCGACGGTGTGTCCCACAGGCGCAGCGCATCGCGGAATTCGCCCCAGTTTTGAGCGCGGTTGATGGCGAGCACACTCTGCAGCAGTGAGCCGGGGCGCAGCGCTGCCCACGACAGGGCCATCAGTGGCTTGTCCTTCAGGGCCGAATCGACGTCGTTCATGATCGGGCCGTGGCGGGTGACGCGCACGCGCAGCACTTCGGGTTCGGTGCGCCCGGCGACGGTGATGCGATCGTCACGAATCTGTGCTTTTTCGAAGGCGCCCTTGAACTCGAAGGCGTCGGTGTCCTGCGGGTCGGCGTGTTCGAGGAAATAGTCCTGCGTGTCGACGGTGCCGTTCGTGACGCCCCAGGCGATGCGGGCGTTGTGGCCGATGACAACGCCGGGCGTGCCGGCAAATGAAACGCCGATGACGTCGTACGGGCAGGCGGCGCTGACGATGCGGCAGTGCAGGCCGATTTCGTACCAGATCGACGGCATTTGAATGCCGAGGTGCGGGTCGTCGGCCAGAATGGGTTTGCCGGTGGTGGTTTTGGAACCGGCCAGTACCCAGTTGTTGCTGCCGATGTCGCTGCCGCGCGCGATGCCGATGCCCTCGGCTGTGCTGCGGCTGAGGCGGGCAAGTACGATTGCGCCGGCACCGGCCGACGCGCTCACAGCGGCGGCGGCGTGCTCGTTTGTGCGGCTGGCCTTGTTTGTCGGTGCGATGACCGGATGGTCGGCTGGGTAGGGCGGCAGAATCGCGTCGGCCAGTGCTTCACCCCCCTTCTCGATGAGCGCGGCACGCAGCAGCTCCTGGTCGCTGTTGTCGCCCAGGTTGAAGGCCATGGCCTTGCCCCAGGTAAGAGAGTTCACCGGAGTCCAGGGTTCGGGCTTCCAGTCGCGGCCGATGAGCTTCAGCACGTTGAATTCGAGGCTGAGATGGTCGGCGTTGGGAAGCGCATAGGCGTTGACGCCGGCGGCGTAGGCTTCGAGTGCGGCTTTGGCATCGGGCGGCAGCGTGCGCGCTTCCTCTTCGGCGACGCGCGCCCAGCCAATCGTGCGGATGAACTTATCCTGCCCGAGTGCGCCCGCGCCGAAGAGCTCGGCGATGCGGCCCTGGCCGATGCGGCGCGAAAATTCCATTTGGAAGAAGCGGTCCTGCGCGTGCACGTAGCCCTGCGCTCTGAACAGATCTTCGGTCGTGTCGGCGTAAATGTGCGGCACACCGAAATGGTCGCGCACGATTTCGACGTTGCCGGTCAGGCCGGGCAGCTGCGCTTTGCCGCTGGTTTGCGGAAAAGATGCGCGCGCGAAGTAGACGACCGTGCCGCCGAGGGCGACGGCGAGGACGAGGATGAGGGCGAGCAGGCTGATCAGGAGACGCTTCAGGATGCGCATGGGACGCATTATGCATTTCAGATTTCAGATTTCGTAACTACTCAGGCCCAAATCAGTATTTCCCGCGAAACATGCTATTCCTTCCCCTGAAGGGGAAGGAATAGCATGTTTCGCGTTGGAAGAATGGCTAAGTGAGTCGCCAAAAGTTCTGGCGGCAGATTCGCCTCCACCGCTTTGCAAGGGGAGGCGAATCTGCCGGACAAAACTTATGGACAGGAACTTATAGATTTCAGAAATGAAATTGACGCATACTAGGGGGATGGGCAAGCCACGACAATTCAAGTTGA
>CANJQH010000020.1 GCA_947476335.1 Anaerolineae bacterium
ACTCGTGATCGACAGCGATCAATACTTTGTGTGCGTCGCCAAGCCGCAATCACACGTTGCGTTGTATACCGTGGTCGCGGAACTACAGCATTTGGGCCGCTTGCATCAACTCACGCACAAGCACTGGAATGGCCGCCACTATGAACACTAAGTGAGTCGCCAAAAGTTCTGGCGGCAGATTCGCCTCCCCCGCTTTGCGGGGGAGGCGAATCTGCCGGACAAAACTTATGGGTGTTCGCGTCTCCCATTTTTCGCGCGCGTAGCCGCGAATGCCCGGCCCGGCCATCGGGTCGCCGATCGTGTCGTGGCTGATGAGGACGATCTTCTCAATCTGCTCTGTCGTGGTGCGGCTTAGTCGTAGCGCTGCTGCGACTCGGTATGCGGAGCGGGTGCGGTATTACTATCGCCGGGTGGAAGTGAAAATCATCACAACTATTTCAGGTCTAAATTAGTATTTTCTGCGAAAAACACTATTCCTCCTCCCTATCGGGAGGAGGAATAGTGTTTTTCGCAGAAAATAGAGCAGCAGTAATTACCTCTTTTTAAGTTTGCGCATCAGCTGTATGAAGCGCCCGTTTTCGTAGCCTCGCACGAGTGTTGCGAGCTGGTCACGTTCGCTGCGCAGCGCCGCTGCGTCCTGGGCAGATGTGCGGATGCGCTGCAGTTCGGCGCGCAACTGTGTATTTTCGTCGAGGAGGCGCCACTGGCGGCGTTCGTAGCTCTGCACAATTTCGATCGCCGGCGCGGCGCTGCGACGGAAGCGCACCGCCCATGGCGTGAGGAAGCTGGCGTCGAAGTCGATGTCACGCAGAAATCCGTGCGCAGCGAAGAGGCGCGCCCAGTAATCGAGCGGGTGCACGTTGATATGTGTGGCCTCCGTGTAGTCGAGCGGACTGGAGGAAAATAGCACGTCGTCGGTGTGTGCGCAGAAATTGGTGACGGCGGCTTCGGCCTCCTGCGGGGGCATGTGCTCGAGCACTTCGATGCAGGTGATCAGGTCGTAGCGCCGGCCGAATGGCTGCGCAACAGAACCCTGGCGGCAGTAGGCACGAATTTCGGCGCGCACCTGTGAGATGGCGTATTCGGAAATATCGACGCCCCACGCTTCGACGCCGCGTGCCCGCATCTGGTCGACCAGCAGGCCGAAGGCGCAGCCGGCATCGAGCAGGCTGGCTGGTGCAATGTGCTGGTGAATGTACGATGCGACGGATTCGAATTGTGCGATCCAATGCGGGGTGTAGCCGTACGCGGCGCCACAGCCGGTTGCGTAGTAATTTGCATCGAACTGCCTGCCGTCGAGTGGGAGATTGTTCACGGTGTGATTATCTGTCGGCTGTGTATGTCCACGCACCGTTGAGCGCGATGAGGCCATATGTTTCTTTGCTGCCGCCGGGGTAGACGCCGAAGCGGCCGGCGCCTTCGAGAAAATCGATGCAGTGCACAGCGTTCCAGTCGTAGACAGCGGCGTCGATGCGATATTCGCCGGGCAGCAGCGGCAGCGAGGCGATTGTGTAATCCACGTAGCATGTGCCGTGCAGCTCGTCGATGCGAAAATTTGCCATCGTGTTGTTTGGGCCGGCCAGATGCACGCTGCGCGTCGGGTCGACGATGGAAAATCCGATCGCCGGCGTTTTCACCGGTGCGTCGGCGCGGATGTGAATGCGCACGGTGATGGCATCGTTGGTGGTGACGGACATGGTGGCCGCGCCGTCAGGGCCGAGCACCTCGACATGTGTAACGCGCGCCTCGCCGCTGCCGGGGCGCACTGCTTCGGCCTTTACTTCGTCGTGGCGGCGCCGTTCGAGGCCGTATTTGTAATATGCGCTGGCAACTTTGAACGTGGCGTCGTCCATGCGCACGCAGCCTTTGTGCAGCCAGATTGCGCGGTGGCAGATTTGTTCCACCGATGAGAGGCTGTGCGATACGTACAGCATCGTGACGCCGGTGCGGCGCATTTCGAGCATGCGTTCGTTGCATTTTTGCTGGAAGGCCTGGTCGCCGACCGAGAGCGCTTCGTCGACAAGCACGATCTGCGGGTCGAGGTGCACGGCGACGGCGAAGCCAAGGCGCGCCTGCATGCCGCTTGAATAGTCTTTTACGGGCACGTCGATGAATTCGCCGATGTCGGCGAAGTCGATGATTTCATCGAGTTTGTAGTCGATGGTGCGACGCGACATGCCCATGACGGTGCCGTTGAGAAAAATATTATCGCGGCCGCTGAGCTCCGGATGGAAGCCCGCGCCGAGCTCGAGCAGCGCCGAGACGCGCCCACTGACGCGCACCGTGCCGTTGTTGGGCTGAATGATGCGGCTGATGAGTTTGAGCGCCGTGCTCTTGCCGGCGCCATTGGAGCCGATGAGGCCGACGGTTTCACCAGGCTCGATGTTGAAGCTGACGTCGCGCAGCGCCCAGAATATGTTGTCGTCCTCTGTTGCCCGGCGCTGTTTGCGCAGCAGTGAGATGAAAAGCTCCTGGAACGCGCGCGGTCGCTCGCGATCCATGCGGAAACTTTTGGAGACGGACTGAAACTCGATGGTCGGCATGCGGATTAGATTGTATCGGGCGTCGCCGGTGAGTTGGGTGCATTGCACCCTGGATGCATCCGCCGTTGGGGGCGAAACATGATCGAACGTCGTCGCGCCGCTGCCCCAGCCCGGACCATCGGCCCGGGCTGGGGCCCGCCGTTTGGGGCAAATTTGAATGGGTATCGTGCGGAGTTCGCGGTGGAGCGCAGATTTTTGTAACTACTCAGGCCCAAATCAGTATTTCCCGCGAAACACACTGTTCTCTCCCCCTTTGGGGGAAAGAACAGTGTGTTTCGCGTTGTAAAAATGGCTGGCCTGAGTAGTTACAGATTTTTTCTATATACGAACCCGCGATCTCCGCACTGCTTCTTCCTCCGCGCGAATTTTTTTCACGCTCTTCGCATGAAGAAATGCAACAGCGCCGTACGCGCCGATCACTGCTGCATCGCGGGGTCGAATTCGGCGACCACGGCGTTGAGCGCCTGCAGTGTAACGAGATTGCGCATGGTGAAGCCGAAGCGTAGGTGTGCGTCATCGAGGATGTCGGTGCGGCCGTCGGGTGGGACGCTGAGGTGGATCGTGTCGTTTAGATCAACGCCGCGGCCGGGCAGTGCTTCGAGCGCCCCAAACAGATTCATGACCGGCGCCTGATATTCGCGTGCGACGGCGATGACAATGCGATTCAGCAGCAGCGTTTTTTTCGGATCTTCGGGGCGTTGGGGAAAGGTGCTCAGTAGTGGGACGACGCCGGCGTCGAGACTGTCGTGCACGAGCGTGCGCAGGTAGTAGTCGAAGTCAGCTGGCGATGTGGCGGCGATGTCGTTGGTGCCAAACATGAGCACGACAACGGACGGATGTGCAACACGAAATTCGCACTGCAGTGGAGACTCGCTGTTTGAGCACCACTCCGGATTCGACCAGGTGGGATCGAGCGGTGCGGCAACGTTGAAGCCGCCAGCAGCGGCGAGGCTGGGTGTGCTGAACGAATTTTGCGACCAGTTCTTGCCGCTGCGCGCCGGAGTTTTTGAAAAGCGCGTGACGATGGGCGCAAGACTGGCGTGCGATGCGAGATCGAAGTCGCCGTCGCCGAAGGGGGCGAGGAAGTGCGCGTTTTCAGTCATGCAGTCGCCGAGCTTGCTGAAGACGCCGGCGTCGAGGCCAGCAGCGCGGCCACGGGCGAAGGTGTCGCGGATGTTGGCGCGCGTCGCGGCGGAGATCTCCGGGATGATGGGCAGCGCATGCACATCGACGTCGGCAACGCGCGCCGGATCGAAGGTGCCGGCGGTCGGGCGGGGCGGGCGTGTGAAGCCCGCGCGCGGGGTGCATGCTGCAGCAGCGAGCGTGAATGACGCAAGGGCGGCGCAAATACACGCGCGGCCGTGCACGCCGAGGAATTCGAAAAAACTAGGCACGGGCGAATTTTAGCGGGCACAGGCAAGTCGTCGATGGCGGAATGGCGGAGGACTGACGGCCAACCACCGACGGCTGATGCATGCGCCCACTCTGGCTATCTACTCTGACTATTTGTAACAACTCAGGCCAGCTATTTTTCCAATGCGAAACACACTATTCTCTCCCCCTTCGGGGGAGAGAATAGTGTGTTTCGCATTGGAAATACTGATTTAAGCCTGAGTAGTTACGACTATTTACTTCTGTCTCCGCCCTGCGCTTTCTACTGCGTTACTGGAATATTGCTCGCATCACCGGTCACTCGCACGTAGGCCGTTGCGAGCCAAGCCAGTGTGCCGCGCGCCGTGCGCACTTGCCACCAGCGTTTGTCCGAACTGCGGCCGACGATGGATGCGGACTGCTTCTGGTTCAGCATGCCGATTACGCGGTAATTGACACCGGGGCCGGTGCGCAGGTTTACGAAGTCGCCTGCCGGCACTATGGCGCGTACAGTGCTGCGGCCCAGCGGTTGCGCTGCCTGCGGCGTCGACGTCTGCTTCGTGATCACCACCATCGTTGGCTGTGCGGCGATTTCACCGCCGTTGGCGGTTGGCGTCGGTGTCGGCGTCATCGGCGGCGCATTCACCACATCAACTATGTCCGCTTTCACCCAGCCGAGCCTGCTCGTCTTCGGCAGCGTGATGTTCAGCCATTCACCATCGAGGCTACGTCCCAGGATTGGTGCACTTTGTCCACCGACCAGCCGACCGATCTGCCGATGCTCAATGCCTGGCCCGGAGCGCACGTTCACGATGTCGCCCTTTTGCACCGTCAGCGTTGGTGTGAACGTTTCCACGCTGAACATCGGTGCCAGGCGCGATGAGGACGAAGTTGACAGCAGTTCTGCTGCTTCGATTGAAACGGACGGCACCGTCAACGGCTGTTCGATCTGCTGCGAAGTTGTGATGACGATCGTCGAGGGCAGTTCGATTTTTGTGCTGCTTGGTGCAGCATTTGCTGTGATGCTCGTGCTGCCGCTCGCATCCAGCGTTTTTGCGTAATAGCACGTGTTGAAATCTGCACCGACGATCACGGTGTAGCGCGAGCCGTCTTTCTGTGGGACGGATTTGACGTTCGCCGGATCGATATCAAAGGTGCGCTCGAGCAGCGGCAGTGCGCTGCCTTTGCTCGTCGTCGTGTGGTCGAGCACCGCTGATTTTGCATACGGTTTATTGGCAGGCTGCACGTCGGTGACGACGAAGCCCACTTCCTTCAATCGGTCGGTTGCTGCCGCGACGAAACCGGCATCGTTTGTGCCGTTCAGCACGGTGATCGGAATGCCATCGTTCGTGCGCTGGTTCAGCGCCACATTCAATGCCTGCTCGATGAATTGAGTGCGATTCAGCGTCGGATCGGGCGCGTCCGGCAGCGCGGCGCCGTTGGCGTCATAGCCCACCAGGTAGCGGCTGCGGATCAGCGTGTCGCCGAGCCTGTCGATCATCGTGGCAAAGCGCAGGATCGTCTCGACCGTCATGTCTGTCTGCACGTCGTCTTTGAGCTTGCCATACAGTTGCGTCAGCCGGCCGAGTGAGCCGACCTGGCGCGCCTTTTGCAGCAGTGCGCGCACTACGCGCTGTTCGCGCCGGCCGCGGTCGACGTCGCCGCCCGGCACACCGTAGCGCGCACGCACGAACGCCAGCGCTTCCAGACCCTGCAGCGAGTACACCCCCGGCTTGGGAATGTTGATCACCGTGCGCGGCACTTTGCTGCCAACCGGCCAGATTTCGCCGGTGAAGTTGTCTTTATGCGCCTCGCGTACGATGTACTGATCACCCATGTAATACGGGTCGCGCGGGAAAGCATGCTTGAGCGGGCAGGTGGCAATCACGTCGATGCCGCCCAGCGCGTCGACGGCGTGCACCACGCCGGTGAAATTCACCATGGCGTAGTTCGAAATATCGATGCCGAAGTTGTAGCGGATCGTCTGCTTGAACAGATCCGGCCCGCCTGATGCGAAGGCGGTGTTCACTTTATAAAACCCGACGCCCGGAATGTGCACGCGCGTATCGCGCGGAATCGACAAAAAGCTCACCGCAGGAATTTCGGTGTTGATGCTGGCGATGATGATGACGTCGGTGTTGTTGAATGCTTTGTCCGGGCGCTTGTCGATGCCCAGCAGCGCAATGTTGATCGTGCCCGGCGGCAGTTTCACCAGCGGCGCCTCACGCGATGGCGGCTCTGGCGTGAGCGCCTGCTGTTGTGGCGATGTCACCGGCCCCGTGACTGGCCCCGTCGCTCGCACAGTTGAAGTTGCAGTGGCTGCGGTAATGCATGCCGCAAGCACGGCGGCGATCAGGTGGATTCTGCGAGCGTTTTTCATAAGACGGGCGGAAAACTATAACAGAGCGGGTTCTTTGTATTTTCTACTCACAGTGCATCATTCTGTCAATCGCATAAGGATGTATGACGCAAAAAGCCATCATTAGTCGTAAGACGAATGATGGCCGTTCTTTGAAATATCTCAGGGAGTAACTACTCAGGCCAGCCATTTTTCCAACGCGAAACACACTATTCTCTCCCCCGAAGGGGGAGAGAATAGTGTGTTTCGCGGGAAATACTGATTTGGGCCTGAGTAGTTACCTCAGGGATGGTTACGCCATTTCGTGCCATAACGTGCGCCCGCCGCGCAGTGCCAGGCCGAAGCGCACGAGCAGATCGACCCATGCGGGCTGGCCGGCGCGGTAATGCTTGCGGTAGAAGAGCCACATTGCACGGTCAAATTCGTACTGTGCTTTTGTGCTGCGGCGGCTGGCCGCACGCTTGATGTGGTGCACGATCACGGCCGGGTGATACACGATTCGCCAGCCGGCCTGCTTGATGCGCAGACACCAGTCCAAATCTTCGCCATACATGAAGAAGATTTCGTCGAGCAATCCGACCTGCCGCAGTGCTTCGCCGCGCACCAGCATGCATGCGCCCACCACTGCGTCGACTTCGGCTTCCTGCCGTTCATCGAGGTATTCCATGTTGTAGCGGTTGAAGCGCGCACTGCGTTTGAAAAGTCGGCTCATGCCGCTCAGCCGATAGAACGATACCGCCGGCGTCGGAAAGCCGCGCCGGCAGGCCTTGTCCAGCGTGCCGTCCGGCAACAGCAGGCGTGGGCCGACCACGCCAACGCTCGGATGCGCATCCGCATACGTGACCATGCCTGCCAGCGCGCCCTCCGGCACGACGGTGTCCGGATTCAGCAGCATGACGTGCCGCGCACGCCCCGCCTCTGGCCAGCCGTGCGCGCGCAGGCCCAGGTTGTTGCCCGCCGAAAATCCATTGTTCTTCGGGTTGCGCAATAGATGCACATCTGGAAATTCGCTCTCGACCATCTCCGCGCTGCCATCCGGCGAGGCGTTGTCGACTACACATATTTCCACCGACGGCCCGCGCTGCACCGCCAGCGAGCGCAGGCACTTGCGCAACAGATCACGTGTGTTGTAGTTCAGAATCACGACGAGTAGGTCGGCGGTCTGCATGACGAGATTATCGCGCTTCCCCGCGCATCACCTCCACGTCGGGTGCATTCGCCAAAAGGGGCGATTTGGTCATCCGCCATCGCGTGGCCCATCGTTGGTAAATCCCTCGAAACGCACGATTCGCGTTGGAAAACTAAGTTCCTGTCCATAAATTTTGTCCGGCAGATTCGCCTCCCCCGCAAAGCGGGGGAGGCGAATCTGCCGCCAGAACTTTTGGCGACTCACTTAGCTGGCCTGAGTAGTTACACGCATACAGATGAGGAATTCAGATTTCAGAATCCAGTTTTTTTTAGTCTGAAATTTTCACCAGCTGTACTTTCCTGTTCTCCGAGCCGCTGCCTGCGAAGTAAAACGGCACATCGACACGTATCACTTCCTGAAGTGTGAAGTGGCTCCGCAGCGCGTCGGCAGCGCGCTGCATTTCTTCACCATCGATGAGCAGATACACGGGCTTTTTTGCATCGAGTAGTGTGCGGATGAATAATGCGGCGTCGTTGTTTGCCCATGTGCCGGGGCGGAATGTGCGGCGGTTCGCGTGTAGGTCGACAGCGCCGGAGTTCAGCGAGCAGCCGATGGCGGCATCGGCTTCGGTGACGGTGGCGATCGTGTCGAAGCTGTGGCGTTGTTCTGCAACAAGGTAGCCGAATGCGCTGAAGCCGCGCGTGATCGGCAGCGCAAGCGTTTCCATTGAGCGCAGCACGAAGACGAAGGTGAGTGCGAAGAGCAGAGCGATGCGCAGTATGCGCGCGGGTGCGCGTTCGACGAGTGCCCATGCCGTGACGACGCCCACAGCAATGATCACGTACAGCACTGGGAAGAGTGAAAGTATGTCGCGCAGCCGCAGGTAGTCGTAGAAGATGTGCAGAGTGAAAACCGGTATGAAGTACAGCGCAAGTGCTGCAGTGAGCCGGCGGCTCGAACGCCACAGTGCCACGGCGCCAAGTGCGAGCAGCGGCGTGAGCAATCCGAACTCTCGGCGCCAGTTCGCTTCGCTCAGCACGCGCAGCAGTGTCTCGGGCATGCGCGTCAGTGAGAAGTTGCTCAGCTCGTCGCTGCCTGTATGAAATGGTCCGCCGAACCACGTGGTGTGATACACGAAGGTCGGCAGTACAGCGATGAGTGCAATGAGTGGTGCGATCCAGAATGCGGCGTCGATTCTCAGGCGTTTTGCGCCGCGCACTTCGGCTGTAGGGAGTGCGAGTGCGAGTGCGAATGCGATTGCCGGCGCGATGAGCACCTGTGTGTAGCGCAGGTCGAAGGCGATGCCAAGTGCGAAGCCTGCCAGTGCTGCAAGTGCGATGCGGCGGCGCCCGCTGTGCTGTGCTGCGAACAACGCACTGCCGAGCGCGGTGAGCGAGAAGACCTGCACGGCGATGTCAGCCATTGGGATCATCTGCCATTCAACTTGTTGATATGACGTCGCCGTGAAAAAAACTGTCAGCGCGGCGACGGCTGTGCGCTGGGGTGCATTTGCAATCGGTGCGCGCAGCACGAGCAGTGTGATCAGGCCGAGTGCGATCAGGTTGAACAGCGGTGTCAAAAGAAAAACGCCGGTCTCGCCGCCGAGCAGCCATGCGGCGGCGGTAAACCATGGATAGCCGATCGGCCACACTGTCGGTGCGATGCGGCGCACGTCGGTCGGAATGCGATAGCCGATGTGCACGACCGGCAGCGACTCGATGCTGAGCGCGTAGGTTTGTTCGACGAAGGGGAATGCGTGTGCGAGCGTGTGGTGCTTGGCGAGGTCGACGCCCATTTGTGTATATGCATATGGATCGCTGCCGGTAACACCGTGTGTGCGCAGCGTGAGCGCCGCCCACGCTGCCCATGTGACGCTGGCTGTGATGAGCAGCGCTGCGCCGATGGCGGCGAATCGCTTGTCGGCGCCGGCGGCCAGCCGCAGCCCGACGGCGACGGCGTAGCCGAACGAGATGATGAGCGCGAGCGGCAGGTAGAGCAGCCCGTTGAGTGGGCCGTCGATGTGCGCGCCGAGGAAATTCAAAAGCGCGACGGCGTAGGCGTAGACGAACGGCGCCAGCGCTGCGTCGGCGTTCCTCTTTTTCGCGAGCAGTCCGGGCGCTGTGGCGATGAGCAGCGGCAGTGGCGCGAGTGCGGCTGCGAGGCCGATGTGCTGTGGCCACAATGGTGTGGCAATGTTCACAGCGACGATAGCCATGCTGAGCAGGTGCGCGCTCCACCATAGCGCGCGTGTGGCGATGCGCCACGGCCGCGGCTCTGATGCACTGAAGGTGAATGCGGCGAATGTAGTCGCGATGAGCCCATCGGCGCGGGCGACGGCGGCGAAGCGAGCGACGATGGCGCCGAGCGCGATGATTGCGGCGAGCAGCCAGCCGATGCGCCAGCCGAGCACGGGCAGTTGCAGAATACGGCCGACTACGACGGCAGCGGCGATCGTCGCCGCGAGCGCGAGTGCGGTAAACAGCGCGCGTTCACGCCGTCGTCCGAGCACAAACAGCGCGATCGCAGCGCACAGCGCCAGCCCAAGCGCCATCCACATCGATCGGCCGGCTGGTTGAGAAGTGACCGCAGGGTCGAGCCAGTAGTCGAAGCGGAGGAGGTTTGAAAGATTCATGGAGGCGCCGTACTATACTTTCAGCCATGTTCGACATCGTGTTAAGCGGCTGTGATGTGCTGCTACGGCAAGGCGGTCGTTTCTGTGTGGAAGATGGCTGCGACATCGCCGTCACCGGCGAGCGCATCACTGCGATCGAGAAGAGCGGCCACATCGGCCGTGAGGCAGCGCGCGAGTGGATTGATGTAAGCGGACGGCTGGCGATTCCTGGGCTGATTAATTGCCATGCACATGTGCCGATGGTGTTGTTTCGTGGCCTTGCCGAGGATGTTGGCATCGAGTCGTGGTTCAACGATTTTATCTGGCCGCTCGAAAGCAACCTCGAACCTGAGGATGTGTATTGGGGCATGCTGCTTGGGCTGGCCGAGATGATTCAGAGCGGCGTGACGACGGTGGCCGATCACTATTTCTTCTGTGATTACACCGCGCAGGCGGTGCAGGAAGCCGGCACGCGTGCGAATATCACGTGGGCGGTATTTGGCCATGAAGGCGAAGCAAAGCTGAACCGCACGACCGACTTCGTCCGCAAGTGGCAGGGCGCGGCCGGCGGCCGTATTGCAACGTGGCTCGGCCCGCATGCGCCGTATACCTGTGATGATGCGTTTCTCTCGTTGTGTGCACAACGCGCACGTGAACTTGGTGTGGGCATTCACATTCACTGCAGCGAAACGCATGAGCAGCGTGAGCTGAGCCTGCAGCAGCATGGGGTGACGCCACCGGAGGTGTTGCGCCGCACGGGTGTGCTCGACGTGCCGACGATTCTGGCGCATGGCATCGGCATTACCAGTGCGGATATCACCATGCTTGCGCAGCATGATGTCGCGGTGGCGCAGTGTGCGAAGACGTACTTGAAGCTCGGCATGGGCACGGCTCGCGTTGATGAATTTCGCGCGGCTGGCCTGAAGGTCGGCGTTGGCACCGATGGCGTGGTGAGCAGCAACACGCTCGACGTGCTCGAGCAGATGCGCATCCTGGCGCTCGATCACAAGCAGTCTGCGCACGATTCGACGCGCATGCCGATTCAGCAGTTGCTCGACATGGCTTTTGTCGGCGGCGCTGCAACGATGCGCATGCCGGAGATTGGTGAGCTTGCGCCGGGCAAATTCGCCGACATCACGTTGCTGCGACAGGATGGTGCGCACGTGTTTCCACGCTACGATGCGACGGCCAATCTTGTGTATTCCCATCGCGCCGGCGACGTCGAAACTGTGCTGTGCAATGGCCGTGTGCTGCTGCGCGACGGGCGCCTGACGACGATCGATCTGGCGCGCGTACGTGCGGAAGTGACGCAGCGGCTGGCACGTTTGAATCGCAGGGCGCACGATAAGCGACTGGCTACCTATCCGACCTGATTGTCGCTACTGTGCCGGCACCATGAAATTCTGCGCGCCCCAGCCGAGTGTGCCGTCGCTTGAATCGCGCAGCCGCCACCATATATACCCGTCGGCTTCCTGCGGGCCGCCGACGACTTCGAACACACCACCTTCGGGCAGCTTGCGCATCAGCTTGCCGGCGATCGTGGGCTGGTCGCGAAAATTGAGGCCGGTGCCGCCGGTTTCTGAAACGCGCACTTTGCTGCCGACCACAATCGTACTGGCGTTGCCTGTATTGCCGGCGTTGTCTGTATTGCCGGCATCTGCAGCGGTGGTGGGCGGAGGCGGCGTATCTGTTGGTACCACATAGGGTGTGGTGGTGGGCGGGATGAAACGCGTCGCGGTCGGTGTGATGTAGGTTGTGGTCGCCGTCGCCAGCGTGAGCGCTTTTGCGGCAGGGCGCAATCGATTCATCAACGACAGTGAAAGTATGCACACCGGAAAAATAGATGCGAAGCTGACAAGAAGTGGAATCCACGCCGGGATGCGCTGGCGCGTATGCGGGCGCTTCTCGCGTGGTAAACGCGTGAACGGCTTGAGATCTTTTTCCCAGCGGATCTTGTTGTTATCCAAGTTTTTTTCCCCGTCCGGTGTCTTTTGAACCGACATGTGCGCTATTCTCCACTGTTTTGCTTTTCCGAGGCGCGTCTGGTGTTTCGCGCAAATCGATCCATCGTCGCCGCTTCCCTCAATGCCTGATCGCCTGGCTTATTCCCATGTGATTGCGCCGTGTGCACACAGCGTTGTTGGGATGCAGACATACGGCCCGGCGGATTCTATTTCGCGTACGAGTGTGCGCGTATCAGCTGGACGCGTGCCACACAGCAGGGTGATGGAGCCGCCTTCGCCGCCGGCGCCGTTGACTTTCCAGCCGAGTGCGCCGTGGGTGTGAGCAATATCGATGATGTTGCGCGCATCACTTCCGACGAGTGCGGCGTTGAGTGCAGCTTGCGCTTCAGTGTTGTCGATCATGGCACGGCCGAGCGCGGTCCAGTCGCCGGTGAACAGCGCATCGCGCGAGCGCGGTGCGGTGCTGCGCAGTGCCTCGATGCGTGCGTCTTCTGGACCGGCGTTTTCCAGTTCACGGATTACCTGCTCGTGCACGCGCGAAGAATCGTGCGTGCGGCCGAGGAAGATCAGCACCAATCGCTGATCGAGCTCGCGCAGAGTTTTTTCGGAAAGGCTCAACCGCGAAATGCTGGCATGTGGATAGGCGTGCATATCGATGTAGTTTACGCCGCCGTATGCTGCTGCGAGCTGATCTTGAATTCCACACTGTCGACCTAACATTTCAGTTTCGACTTTCTGCGCGGCATAGGCGAGCTCGTGCGCAGAGAGTGACCGGCCGCGTAGCTGATCGAGCGCTGCCAGCAGCGCGACTGTGATCGCTGCAGATGTGCCAGTGCTGGCGCCGGCTGGTGCTTCGCAGAAAAGATCGATCTGCAGCGCATACTGTTCCGGCGCCGGGAGCATGGAGATGGCCGCTTCAAGCAGTGGATGATGCGACCAGTCATCGCTGTGCACAAAGACTTCGCCGAAATTTTCGGCATGCACTTCGATGCGATGCGGGCGTGAATTACGCGGGTAAGCTGCGATGCGAACTTCAGCACATGGCGAAACTGCGATATTAAAAATGCGGCCGTGTTCGGCGAACCAGGTGTCGGTCCAGCCTCCGTTGTCGCATACGCGAATCGGCGCACGGCTGTGGATGATGCGAATTGGATGCACTTGGCTATTGTGTGCAGAAGACGCACGTTGGCAACTCGGATTTTCAATAGGCGTAATCAACATGCACAATATACGCATGATACGCATGGACAATCCTGCTCGCCCAACTTCGCCGCGTTTATGGGAAATTGATGCGCTGCGCGGCCTGGCCGTCGTGGCGATGATTTTTTTTCACTTTATGTGGGATCTGTGGTTTCTTGGGCTGACGAGTGAAAATATTCCGGGTGCGGGATGGCAATCTTTTGCACGCGGCATTGGTGCGACGTTTACATTTCTGCTCGGCGTTTCGCTTACGCTCAGCGTCGTACAGCTGCGTGCGCGTGGGCGTGATCCGTGGCGTTCCACGTTGCGTCGTGGATTGACAATCCTCGGCTGTGGCATGGTGATTTCGATCGGGACGTACTTTTTCGTCGGCGACGAATATGTGCGCTTTGGCATTCTGCATCATGCCGGCGTTGCGCTGCTCCTCGGCTACTGGTTTGTGAACATGCCCATCGGCGTCACGCTCGTGCTTGGCGCTGTGCTGATCGTGGCGGGGCCGTATGTGTCGAATGTGTTTGTGGATCACGCGTGGCTGCTGCCCTTCGGAATTTTTCCACATGGCATGGGTATGGTGGATTACTACCCGCTTGTGCCGTGGTTTGGTGTGGCGCTGCTGGGCATCGCTGCCGGGCGCGTTGTATATGCCGGTGGTGTGCGGCGCTTTGCTTTGCCGGATCTGTCGATGTCGAAGCCGATCGCGTGGCTGCGTCTGCTCGGGCGTAATTCGCTCGTGGTGTATCTGGTGCATCAGCCGCTGCTGATTGGTGTGCTGATGGGCGGCCGCGCGATTGGGCTTTGGTAACTTGCGAATTGGTGCACATTCGTGGATCATTTATGCCATGTCTCAAAATAGCAGCGAGCAGCGCGTGGCGTTGCTGACCGGTGCAGCGCGTGGAATCGGAAAGGGTGTGGCGGCGCAATTAATTGCTGATGGGTTCGCCGTGGTGATTGGTGATGTGCGCGGTGATGCGGCGGAGGAGACTGCGCACGAATTTGTGGCTGCGGGTGCGCGTGCGGTGGCGGCTGCTGTCGATGTCACTGATGCAGCAGCATGCACAGCTGGTGTGCAGAAGGCGCTCGATGTATTCGGCCGTCTTGATGTACTGGTGAATAGTGCTGGCATCAGTGCACCAAAGGACACGCTTGAGCTGACGCCCGAGGAGTGGCGTCGCATGATCGACATTCAGCTCAACGGCGCGTTTTTTGCAGCGCAGGCGGCTGGGCGTGCGATGGTGGCACAGGGTCGTGGCGGCTGCATCGTGCAGATCAGCTCGATCAACGCCGAGGCTGCATTCCCGCGCCGCGCAGCGTACGCCTCGGCCAAGGCTGGCGTTGCCATGCTGGTGAAGACGCTGGCCATCGAATGGGCTACTCATAACATTCGTGTCAATGCCGTCGGTCCGTCGCACACCGAGACCGAGATGACGCGCGCGAATATTGAGAAGGGCAACATCGATGTCGCAGCAATTCAGCGCCGCATCCCGCTCGGCCGACTTGCCACTGTGCAGGATGTGTCCAACGCCGTATCGTTCCTGGTTTCGAACCGTGCTGAATACATCACAGGCCAGTCGCTGTACGTAGACGGTGGATATCTGGCGTATGGATATTTTTAGATCTCAGGGTTCAGATTTCGTAACTACTCAGGCTGCTCTATTTTTCATCGCGAAACGCACCATTGCTCCTCCCGAACGGAGGAGCAATGGTGCGTTTTGCTGGACATATCGACGTAGGCCTGAGTAGTTACCAGATTTCGTAACTACTCATGCCCAAATCAGTATTTCCCGCGAAACACACTATTCTCTCCCCCGAAGGGGGAGAGAATAGTGTGTTTCGCGTTGGAAAAATAGCTGGCCTGAGTAGTTACCAGATTTCAAATTTCTGATTGAGCATCGGAGACAACAAATTTGAAATCTGAAATCCCCGTGGCATACTCACTGCATGTTGCGTCGAGGATCGTGGCGGCTCGTTCTGAGCGTATTTCTGCTTGTCTCTTTGACGGCCACGCTGCTCGGCTCATCGTGGCATGCCGCGCAGGCAGCGCGTTTTACGCCGCGCGATCCGATTGATCTGCGTGCGTACGATAATCGACCGTATCGTCGCGAAGGCCGCTTTATCCTCGACGGCGTTGCGCAGGATATTGTGCCGAATGCGGCCAACCGCTGGAACTGCGCCTGTGATACCGATGGCTGTTACCCGGGCTGTTTCACCATCGCTGCCGCTTCGCTGATGAAGTACTGGTCGCAGCGCGGTTACCCGGTGCTGTGGGATGGTGCGGCTGAGGATATGTTGCAGGAACTTCGCGGCCGCTTCCCAAATCTATTTTGTTACAACAACGTTGATGGAGATGGACGTCCGGGTGAGGCGGGCTTTGAGGCCTTCGATGTCGCCAAGGGCCTCGATTTGTTTGTGCGCCAGCGCGGCTTTCGTTTTCGAATTCGCGCGGTGGCAGCGCCGACCTTCGAGCAGATCATCGCCGAACTCGACGCTGGCCGCCCGGTGATTGGGGCGTTCGGTCGCTCACCGTGGGGCAGCCACGCTGGTACGATCGTCGGCTATGACGCCACTGATGGCCGCAAGGTACTCGTTGTACGGCCCAACTTGCCTGGCAAGCCCGACACCGATCTCGTCTGGGATGTCGGCTATTCTGATTTCGGCATCATCACTGTTGAACCGACGCTCGATGTGAGCGATCTGGCCTCACGCGTGCGTCGCGACATCGAGGTGCTCGTTGACGATGATGACCCTGGCTTTGTTGTGAGCGGCGAATGGCAGTCTGTGGAGGAACCTGGCCTCGGCGGTGGTGCGCATTGGATCGCGGGTGTGAATATTGAAAAAGAAAACGCAGCTGCGTCCTGGACGCCACAGCTGCCGTACGACGGCGTGTATGAAGTGCAAGTGAATTTGCCGCGCGAAGATGTGGACGATTCGCTGTCGAAGCTCGTCACGTATCGCGTGCGACATGCCGAAGGGGAGAACTTTGTGCGCCGTTCGCAGCACGATGCACGTGTCGGCTGGATTCCGCTCGGCCGCTTCCCATTCGTGAGCGGACGTGGCTCCGTACTTCTCGGCAACGGCACAGGTGATGATTCGCCGCGCGTGTTGTGGGCTGATGCAGCCCGTTTCATTTATAAGGGGCCGCTCGTGCTGCAGCGCGGCAACGACGGCCCACTCGGTTTTGTCATTGGTGGACAGATGCACCGTTTGCAGGATGCGGAGTCGCTCGATCTGCTGCATGTGCCGACTACGTCTGTGCGCACGATCGATCCGCTCGAATTTGCACAGTACGAAGCTGGAGAACCGTTGCCTTCGATGTACGCAATGTGGGTGGGGCAGTATTTTGACAATGATCGCCTCGCACTGCCCGCGTCGGATGTGGCGTCTGCGCCGTCGATCAATTTTTCATGGGGCGATATCGCCCCTGTGCAGGGCATCATCCCCGGCGCATTCTCTGTGCGCTGGTCACGCACGATGGCGTTGACTGAAGGCGATTACCCGTTCGAAATCGAAGCATCGGGCCGCGTGCGCCTGTGGGTCGATGGCCGCCTTGAAATCGATGAATGGGCTGCGCCGCCGGGAATTTTTCAGCGCTACGAAAAAGTAGTGCCTCTGCTGACCGGCCTGCATCGCATCGATATCGAATATGCCCCACGCGGTGGAGATGCGCGCCTGCGCTTTGGCAATCTGCCCCCGAATGCGCCCGTGGTGCTCGATGACTTTGCTGTGCAGCAGACGACGCACGAGGCTGCATTGCATTGGACGGACGGTGGAGATCCCGATGGTATGAGCAGCGGGAAACCGCGCCGCTTCTTCGTCACGCTGTGGAGCGATGATGGTTACCGCGCCACTTCAGGGTGGATCACTGACACGCAATGGAGTACGGAATTGCCGCAGGATGGGCGTTATTTATGGAACATCATTGCCACTGACGGCGCAGCAAACAGCGCAGCGTCTCCGATGCGATCGATCCTGTTTGATGCGGGTGCACCCTGGGCGCAGATGATCGGCGCGAGCGTGCCGGTGGGTCGTGTCGATCGCAGTCAGGCTGCCAACGTCAATCGTCGCAGGCTGACAACCACAGCCGATGGTGTGCAGATCGTAGTTGATGCCGGACCGGAACTGATCGAAGATGCGCCTGCACAGGAAGGCCTTGTCGTGCTTGACCGACCACTTTATAAGCGTTTCGGCAATGCGCCCGTCGCGCGGTTGACGTGGTGGGCGACTGACACGCTGAGCATGCACGACATGCAGTATGTGCTGCAGGCGCGCGAGATTGTGCAGGCGCGTACGACGTACACGCTCACTACGGCGCAGCGTCAAGTGTCGAAGATGGGCTACGAGCTTGTGCTCAGCGGCACACAGGAAATTACGCATCCGGTCAGGTTGACCGAGACGGTGTTGTATACGGATGTGACGCCAAATCTGACGTTGACGCGCATCGACAATGCTGAATGGATTACGCTGAGCGCCGCGTTGAATATGACGTCGACGGTGTTCATTGGTTATCCAGGCAGCACGTATGAAATTCGTGTGCGCGCGGTCGACGGCATGGGCAACGAACAAAAGTGGTACGACGGCTACAGTCTGCAGATTAAATTTGACGAAGCAAATGTACTTGCGAAGGGATTGACGCCAATGACAGTGCTCGACGATGAATTGATTCGGCTCGTGCCGGCTACGCCGACGCCGACGCCGACGCCGACGGCTGCGCCATTGAGTAACACGATGGTGATGTCATCGCCGTTTGTGATTCCGATTCCGCTGACGGGAACTTTGGTCGTGAGTGATGTCGTAGCGACTGCGACGCCGGGCGGGCTGCTTGTGATGCCGACGATTGCGGCTGGTGATGGAATGGGTGGCGTGCCGCTGCCCGGTGCAATATCGACCGCGACGCCAGGCGGGCTGCAGTTTATGCCGACGTACGAGCCGCAGCCGACGCAGCCTCCGACCTCGACGCCGGCGCTGCTGGTGACGCCGACGGCGATTCCGATCGTAACGCCGACTTCGCTTACGTCTCCGACGTCGCTTGCCACGCCGACGTCGCTTGCCACGCCGACGTCGCTTGCCACGCCGACGTCGCTTGCCACGCCGACGCCGAGTGGATGAGATCACAAAATATGCTGGTCTTCCTCCCGAAGGGAAGAGGAACAGTTTGCTTTGTTGTGGAAAATCGGTTGGCTTGAATAGTCAATCTGAATTGCTGCCTTGAGAGGCGTTTCATCTGTGGATATGCTGACTCGCACAAAGAGCAAGATGTTCGTGTGGAGTTTGCTTCTTCTGTGTGAAATGATCTGTGGTCTCCGCCCAAACGCTGGATGTACTGGGGAGAAATGGTGTGACTCGTGAGGGTGACAAGGCAAGGTAGCAAGTCAGGTTAGTTACAAAAAATGCAACTACTCAGGCCCGCCATTTTTCCAACGCGAAACACACTATTCTCTCCCCCGAAGGGGAGAGAATAGTGTGTTTCGCGGGAAATACTGATTTGGGCCTGAGTAGTTACCAAAAAATGCAATACGGCTGGCAAAACTGTCCGACAGAAATTCGATCGCAGATGATGCATCTGGTGCAGGGAATGCAGAGTGTGCTGGATGAAAAATTGTGTGCAATCGTTCTGCATGGTTCTCTTGCGCAGGGAGGCTTCAACCCACTGCGTTCCGATATAGATGTGCTCGCAGTTGTTGTGCGCCCACTTGATGCAGCGGAATGCAACGCGTTGAATGCGCTGCTCCTGCACGTTTCGAACGCGCCGCGGCCGATCGAGATCAGCGTGTTGTGTGCGGCTGATCTTGCAGCGTGGTCGCATCCGGCGCCGTTCGAATTTCATTACGGCGAAGTGTGGCGTGATGCGGTCACTGCTGGTTCTGGCTGTGCTCCTGGACGGGACGTGGATCTGGCCGCGCATATCGCAGTGGCGCGTGAACGTGGCGTCGTGCTGTTCGGGCCGCCAGTTGAAGATGTGTTGCCGAATGTGCCGAGTGCAGATGTGCTCGACTCGATTCTGGCCGATGTGCTGAGTGACCGCTTCGGTGTGCCGGGGCTTGCGAATGCGGTCGGCCCGTCGTCGGTGGTGCTGAATGCCTGCCGTGCGCTGGCGTACGGGCGCATGGGGCGTCTTTTCTCAAAGGACGAAGGTGGGCTGTGGGCTCTGCTTGAACTGCCGTGGCGGCAGTCGTCGATCACGGCGCGGGCGCTGGAGAAATATCGCGCCGGCGCGGATGAGCCACTCTACAGTGATGACGAAGTGCGGCAGTTCGGTAGTTATATGCTGCCGGTATTACGGGCATTACGAGTATTACGTTAGCGTCGTCATCACTATGCGCCAGCCGTCGGCGAGGGCCATCCATGCCGCGTTGGTTGATTTGCGCCGCGTGCGTAGTGCTGCCTTCAAACTGTGGCCGGACGACACATCTGTGCGTACTGTGGCGATGAAATCCTGCGCGATGCTTGGCAGCGCCATGCTGAGCGCGTCGAGCGCGTCGAGCGCGCCGGCTTCGCCCATCAGTGTGCGGCCACTCAGAAGTACGGTGTTGAGCTTCACCCAGCGAGCTGGTTCGCCGCAGCGCAGCCACATTTCGCGTGGCCGATCGAGATCGAAATCGCGCATAAACATCACTGGCTGTTCGCCATCGGCAGTCATGCCAAAAATTTCTGCGCGTGGCTCGCGGATGAAATTTTCCTCGATCCATGTGAACAACAACGGCGCGCGCAGCAATGTGTTCTTCTCTGTCATCAGGCCGCTGATGAACAGCGGTCGTGCTGCAGTGTAGTACGGCAGCCCGAAGTACAGGCGCTGTTCGTCTGCATCGGTGTGCAGTGTGAGTTGCGTGAGGGTGCCGTTCGTTTCGATGTGTCCGCGAACGTTCAGATGCAGCAGGTCGGAGAAATCGTGAATTTTCATAATGAACTCAGCGCCGGAAAACTGTACGTCGTCCGGTCACACGTCTGAGCAACACAGCGACGATGCTGAGCATGAGGATGACGGCGGCGTTGATGAAGGCAGTGAGCGTGAGTACGCTGCCCAGCCACCGCAGCGCGTCGCCGGCTGCGGCTGTGGCTGTGATCTGATTCAGCAGTGGTGCCCCGCCGATGGCGTAGACCAGCAGTGTGAGTGCGCCGCTGATGGCGCCGCAGCCTGCTGCAACCGGCGGCCAGGCGCGTGTGTCACTGGGTGATGGCATCATGCCGTTGGCGATTGTGAAGACGACGTAAATCCAAAAGAACGCATCCTTTGCAGAAAAGATGCTGAGCATCTGTGCTGTGATTGCGCTTGCGTTGAAGGTGGCGAGGGCGGTGGTGATGCGGTGCAGTTCAAACACTTGGTCGCCGACGATCAGCAGCGCGGCGATGCCGGCCAACAAAGGTGCTGCGCCGATCAGGCTGGTGCGCAGTGTATCGGTGCGCAGAATTTCGACATATCCGAGCCGGATTATGCCGGCGGGGAGACGCTTCATGCGCAGTGAGAAGCCGCGTACTTTTACGCCGAGCAGCAGTGCGACGAAAGCGTGGCTCAATTCGTGCAGCGCTACGCCGGGCAGCAGTACGAACGAATACAGCAGCGTCGCTGCGTCGATGTGCCCGGTGAGCAGCAGAAAGACCTGTTGCAGTCGGCGGTGTGCCTGCCTTTCAAGCAGCCACACCGCACCGAATGCCAGCAGGAAGTAGAGCAGTGCGCTGGGCATTCTCGAGAGTGTCTATGCGCCTGCTGCACGGCAGATCGCTGCGAAGTCGGCCGCCTTCAGGCTCGCGCCGCCGACGAGTGCGCCGTCGATGTCGGGCTTGCTGAGAATTTCGGCGGCGTTGGCTGCTGAAACGCTGCCGCCGTACTGCACGCGGATGGTGTCCGCTGCGTCGCCCAGCTGTGCGCGCAGGCAGGCGCGCACGAATGCACAGCGCGTCTGCGCGTCATCCGCTGTTGCTGCACGGCCGGTGCCGATGGCCCAGATCGGCTCGTAAGCGACCACTAGGCGCGGCGCATCTGTAGCCGAAATATCGGCTACGCCTGCACGGACCTGGCGCTCGAGCACCGTTTCGGTCTGCCCAGCCTCGTTTTCTTCAAGCGTTTCGCCGATGCACAAAATCGGTGTCATGCCATGCTTTAGTGCAGCCAGCACTTTGCGGTTGATGAAAGCATCGCTCTCGCCAAAAATCTGGCGGCGCTCGCTGTGTCCGAGGATCGCGTAATCCACCCAGCCGGCAAGCATGCCGGGCGCGACCTCGCCTGTGAACGCACCTTTTTCCTGGTCGTGTATGTTCTGCGTGCCGAGTTTGACTGCGCTGCCGAGCAGCAGTGACTTTACGCTCGTCAGCGACACGAACGGCGGACACACAGCGATCTCGGCCGTCTTGATGTCTTTTAGCAGGGGCAGTAATTCAGAGACGAGCTGACGTGCCTCGTCGATGCTTTTGTTCATCTTCCAATTGCCGGCAATAAATGGGATTCTCATGATTATGGGAATTATCGCAGCGCGGGGGAGAGAGTGAAGAGTGGAGAGTAGGAAGTATTTCTCCACTCAGACTCAGGTAACTACTCAGGCCCAAATCAATATTTCCCGCGAAACATGCTATTCCTTCCCCTGAAGGGGGAAGGAATAGCATGTTTCGCGTTGGAAAAATGGCTAAGTGAGTCGCCAAAAATTCTGGCGGCAGATTCGCCTCCCCCGCAAAGCGGGGGAGGCGAATCTGCCGGACAAAACTTATGGACAGGAACTTAGTCTGAGTAGTTACGACTCAGACTAAGACTCTCTACTCTCTACTCTTCCCCCTGATCCGCCGGTATAGCGCGAAGAGAAGTCTGCTTGGTGTGTAATCCCATGCGCCGATGCCCTCGGCAAATTCAGCGCCGAAGCTCTGCTTGAAGCGATAGACGCCCCACATGGAATCGCTTTCGACGAGCTGCTCCGGCGCGCCCCACCAGTCGTACGTATCGCAGCCCTGTTCGCGCGCCCAGCGCATCGCCTGCCATTGCAGCAGGTGATTTGGCATATGTTCGCGACCGATGGAGCGGGACATGCCGTAGAAATACCATGCGCGATGTTCGTGCCTGAACAGCACGATTCCACCGAGCGCTTCGCCTTCGCGTTCGGCGATGAAGCCGACGGCATTCATGCTGCGCCACGCGTCGAGGTAATACGCGCGTTCGCGGATGCCGAAGCCGTCGCGTGCGCCGGTCTCGGCGTACATTGCGTAAAGTGCTTCGGCGTCTGCACCTTCGAGCATCGGAATTACGCGCACCTGTACGCCGCGTTTTTCAGCCAGCCGCACGTTGTAGCGGCACTTCGAACTCATGCGCGCCAGCAGCTGCTCATCGTCGGCACGCAGGTCGGTAAGCATGGTGTTGCGAAATTGCACCGGTTCGGTTGAGCGGTGCCAGTGCCGCTGTGTCAGATGTGCACGCATTGCATCGAGATCAGCTGCTGTCCATGCTGAATGACTCGCTGGTGGATCTCCGTCAACTTTTACCCACACGGCGCGCTGTGCGTGGCCGAGCGATTCGAGTCTAGCCAGGCCATGCTCGTATGACGCGACGTCACGCGCGACGGGGCCTTTCGTTGCGTAGAGCATGCACAGCGGACCGAACGAACGGCGCAGCACTTGCATGGCACACGCCGGGCCGTTATCTTCGAGCAGCCAGCGCTGTGCTGTCCAGCCCCAGCGCGATTTGAATTCGCCCCACGGCCACGACTGCAGCACATGCGGCGATGGCAGCGCTGCGAGCGAGGTCTGCCACTGCGTTTCGTCTGGCACGAGCTGCCACGCGCCGCTCATTTTTGCACCTCGAGCACGAGCTTGTTGAGTGCCTCACGCGCAGCGGGCAGCGCCTGCATTGCTGGCCAATCGCCCAGGAAATCTGCTGCCGCTTCATGGCGCAGCATCACGACGAATGGGTCTTCCGTGGCGAGTACGCCAGCGACTTTTGCTGTGCGCCAGTGCGGTTCGAGTGCAGTGCGTAATTGCGTGTGCGTGGCAAGTGCATGCGGACGCACCGCTGCATATTCGACTTCGTCTGCAGTAGTCGCCGCATCGCCGCGATACACGCGTACGACGAGCGCTTCGATCACATCCCAATGAGTGATGAATTCGCGCAGTCGCCGCTCGTGCAGCGCCACAGCGATGGAGCGCGTGAAAGGATTCGACACGGAGGGGATGATAGTTGAGAGTCAGAGTGCAGAGTCTGAGTGAAGACGGCGCATCTGCCGTTTGGGGCAGATTTCATGAAATGGCGCGTGCTGTCACCCGGACCGATGGTCCGGGCTGGGGCAGCGTCGCGCCTCCGGCGCTTTTTGGACGGAACATGAGCGCCAACGGCGCGGTCCACCGCGGCAGGCCCGTGCCCAGCCCCGGAGGGGCGATCGCTTGCCCAGCCCGGGGCAAAGCACCGAAGGTGCGCAAGCCCCGGGTGATGGCGGCGACGCGATGCGCGCGAGAAGGCTGCGCCGACGGCGGATGTGCCGTTTGGGGCAGATTTCATGAAATGGCGTGGGCTGTCACCCGGACCGATGGTCCGGGCTGGGGCAGCGTCGCGCCTCCGGCGCTTTTTGGACGGAACATGAGCGCCAACGGCGCGGTCCACTGAGGCAGGCCCGTGCCCAGCCCCGGAGGGGCGATCGCTTGCCCAGCCCGGGGCAAAGCACCGAAGGTGCGCAAGCCCCGGGTGATGGCGGCGACGCGATGCGCGCGAGTATCCGTCCCTAACGGCGGATGTACCCGGTGAAGAGTCAGAGTCAGAGTCAGAGTTGACTTTGAAGTCGTCGCTCTGACTGTCTACTCTGACTCTGCACTTTGACTCTCTATCCTCTTCCCCGCACCCACTTCAGCAGCTTTGTCAGCGGCCATGTATTGACGATCTGTGCGGGGGTGATCCATGCGCGGCGCGCGATCGTTACGCCATAGCGCATGTTGTGCAGCATTGCTGCGTTGTGTGCGTCGGTGCTGATGCTCAGCTTGCAGCCGAGCTCGGCGGCGCGGCGCGCGTGTACGTCGTGCAGATCGAGCCGATCCGGATTCGCGTTGATTTCGAGAATCACATTGTGCTCGAGCGCGGCAGCGAAGATGCGCTCCCAGTCGTAGTCGGCTCCTTCGCGCGCGTTGATGCGGCGGCCTGACGGATGGCCGAGTATGTCGATGTGAGGATTCGTCATCGCTGCCAGCGTGCGCGCCGTAATTTTTTCGCGCGGTGAATTCAGCAGCGTATGCACACTTGCTTGTACGAGTGCGCATTCGGCGAGCACATCGTCCGGCAGATCGAGTGCGCCGTCGCTGTGCACTTCGACTTCGACGCCGTGCAGCACGGTGAACGTTAGTTTTTCTTTGTGCAGCGCGGCGTTCACCTTTGCAATCTCCTTGCCCTGTGCGCGCACCTGCTCGGCGGTCACGCCGCGCACGACGTTGACGCCGACGCTGTGGTCGGTGATCAGGATGTACTCGTAGCCCAGTGTGATTGCTTCGCGCGCCATGCCCATCACATCGAGCTGGCCATCGCTCCACATGGTGTGCATCTGCAGATCGCCGCGCATGTCTTCGAGGCGAATCAGATCGGGTGCGACGATACGATACGGCCCGAGATCGAGCGCGGCTTCGACTTCGCCGCGGTCCTCGCGCAGCTCGGGCGGAATCCATGCCATGTTCAGTTTCGCGTAGACGGCCTCTTCGCTGTCGAACTGGAATTTTTCGTCGCGGCGCACGTCGGTGACGGCGTACTCGTTCAGCGACAAGCCGAGCTTCTGCGCATGTTCGCGCACTTTCACGTTGTGCATCTGGCTGCCCGTGAAGTACTGCAGCGCCGTTCCCCACACCGCAGGTTCGATCGCGCGTAGATCGATCTGCAGGCCATCGCGTGTGTGGATCGTCGACTTCGTCGCGCCGGCGTTGATGACTTCGGATGCGAGCGTGTGCGAGCGAAACACTTGCATGACCGGCGCGGGATCGGCTGTGGCAATGAGGATATCGAGGTCGCCGATGGTGTCGCGGCCGCGGCGCAGTGAGCCGGCACATTCAATTTTTTGCACGCCGGGAATTTCGCGCAGCGCGGCAATGATGATTTCGGCGACGGGCATGACCTGATCGACGCGCAGCCGACCGGTGGTGGTGCGCTTCAGTGACTCGATGCCGGCGAGAATTTTCAGCTCAGCCTTCTCGCCCATCTTTGGCAGCTCACGTAGTTTGCCTGCCAGCGCTGCCGCCTTCAATGTGTCGATGCCTTCGACGCCGAGCGTCTTCCAAAACTCATGTACGCGCTTCGGCCCAACGCCTGGAATCTGCAGCATGGCGACTACGCCGTCTGGCACTTCAGATTTCAGACGCTCGTAGAACTCGAGCACGTCCGTGTTCAACAGCGACTCGATTTTTTTCGCGATCTCCTTGCCAATGCCCTTTACTTCGTGCAGCGCAGCGATTCCACCATCACGGTAGATATCAGCCACGGTGCGCCCGTGTGCGGCAATGTTCTCACTTACTGTGCGATACGCACGGATGGCGAATACGTTTTCAGTCCCCTGAATTTCGAGCCGGTCGGCGATGTCGGCGAAGATCGCTGCGAGCTGCGCGTTGCTGAGCATGGCGGTGATCATAGCGGTCGGTGATATAGAGGAGAGTCAGAGTGGAGAGTTGACTTTGAAGCTTCTGCTCTTACTCTCTACTCTTTACTCTGACTCTCCACTCCGACTTTCTACTGCACCACTGCTGGCACATACACATTCCGATACCCGGGCGGCAGCACGATGAACGCGATCTCGCGCGTCGGCGTGTAAGTGGCTGTGTATGTGAGTGCGCGCAGCGTGGCGGTGTGTGCGCCGACGGCGAGTAGTGCGCTGTCGATGGTGGTGGTGAACGTTTCGCTCGCGCTATCGGCGGCGCCGTCGACGGGCGTCATGGCGATGACGTTGCTGATGAAATCGCTCGCATCAATCTGCATTTCAGCGGCGGTGATGCTGAGGGGCAGCGTGTTGCTGACGACGACCTGCAGTAACGCCGGCGTATCAGTGACGACAAAGAGGCGATCGATCTGTGCACTGCATATAGTGGGAGACATACCGTCGAGTGGTGCGCTGATCCATGTCGATGCAAACACACCAGCGTTGCCATCGGCGTCGAAGGCGCGCACCCATGCGGTTGTCGGCAGCGGGATGCATGGGCTGAATGGTGATGTGGCTTCGAATTTTTCGCTGCTTGAATCACCGGCGCCATCGATGGGCGCCATGGCGATGGGCGTGCCACCGGCCCATGGCGGTGCATCCAGGTATAACTCTGCACTGATAACGGCTTGTGCGGCGGGGCGGCCATAGCCGACGTTGCCGAATGCGTTGTCGTCGAAAGTTGCATGCACGAGTGCGCCGTTGCTCGTCGCTGTGCTCGTGATCATCGTCGGCGCCGGGCCGTGCGAGAGCACGTATGGCGCGCGCGCCGCCTTGGCTGCATAGAGCAGCGCGCCGAGGTTTTCGTTCCAGAATCCGTCCTGGCAGGAGAACGGCGGCATGAAATCGGCGCAATCGCCGTAGCCTGGGCCGATCTCGAACGTGAAGGCGGGCACGCCGAGTTCGCCATAGGCGAAGTCGTCGGTCGAGCCGCTGGTGGAGTACAGCACTTCGCCGGACTGACCGGTGGTGTAGCCGTTGTAGTGGCTCATACGGAAAGCCAGCGCGCGCAGGCCGGCGTCATTCGGCGCCTTGCTCGAAGTCGTGTGGTTCCACGGCAGGATTACCTGATTGGCGAAGGAATGCAGCGTAATGAAAGCGCCAGTCATCGTTAGTGGTGCGGTGTCGCTGATGACCGGGCCGCGTTCGTCGCGGAAGAGCTGGCGGATCAGTGTTTCGAGAAAATAAGTTTCGGGTTCCGAAGCGACGGATGGACCACGGTACACCGCGCTGCATTTCGTATTGCTGGCGGAGATGGGCGGGTCCCACATCCACGAGCCGTTGCGGTTCAGGTCGACGCCGGGATGGTAGCTGCCGTAGTAATTGCTGGGCGGGGAATAGAGTGTGCACGGCGCGCTGACGACATCGGCGTTCTTGCGATGGTAATAGGGATCGTTGCCACCTTCTTCGACGATGCTGCGGCCGTCGGGATTGGTCTGCGGCACGATCCACATTTCGGTGGAATCGAGCAGCGTCGTCACGTCGGCGTCGACGCCGTAGCCGTCGACGAGGTAGTCGATCCAGCGCCAGGCGATTTCGGCGGTGGTGAGCTCGCGCGCGTGAATCGCTGCCATGATAAAGAAGCGCGGTTTGTCGCTGTTCGGATCGAGCGCGCAGTCGCCGGTGCGCAGCTTCGTAATGCAGATCGCGCGCAGGTCATGTCCGTTCGCGCGGCGGTTGACTTTGCGCCACGAATCGCCGTAGTCGACCAGCTGCACCAGTTCAGGGTGTGCAGATGCGACCGCGTCGAGATGTGCGTAGTGTTCTGCGATGGTGCGATAGCCGCCGTAGTACTGTGTGCGGCTGGCGAACTTCTGCTGCACTTCGACCGTGTAGCCGCGCGCGCGCAGTGCGGCGGCGACTACGTCGTCACCCATCACGAAGAGGTCGGCGCCGTCGCGCATTTCGAGCAGATCGAAATCTTCTGCGAGCGCCGCAGCCATGACATTCACATTTGTGGCGTTGATGCTGCGTACGCGCAGGATGGCGCGTGGATGCATGGCGTCGGCGACCTGCATCGCGGTGACGTGTTGTGTTGCTGGTGCAGCGAGGCCAATGCTGAGCACAGTGGTGAGAATGGCGATGGCGAGCTTATGAAGCATGGCATAAATCTTCGCACACCCCTGCTATCATCTTCGTCGCTCATGGCCCTTGTCAAAGATGAAGCCACCCCGATCCGCCGGCAGTACCTCGATCTGAAGCGCAAATATGCGGATTGCATTTTGTTCTTCCGGCTGGGCGATTTTTATGAAACTTTCGATGCTGATGCTGAGCTGATTGCGCGTGTGCTCGATGTGGTGTTGACGTCGCGGCCGATCGGCAAGGACACGCGCATTCCGATGGCGGGCGTGCCGCATCACGCGGCCGATTCGTACATGGCACGGCTGATTGAGCGTGGCTATCGCGTGGCGGTGGCGGAGCAGATTGGCAGCGAGCCAGTGAATGGGCTGGTGCCGCGCGAGGTGCGTCGTGTGCTGACGCCGGGCACCGTCGTCGAAGATCGGCTGCTCGATGCGGCGCGGCCGAGCTATCTGGCGGCGCTGGTGTGTGGCGATTCGATCGGCCTGGCGTACTGTGACATCACCACCGGAGAATTTCTCGCCACACAGATCGACAGCGACGTTGAGCTCGAGCGTGAGCTGGCGCGCATTCAACCGCGCGAACTGATCATGCCCGAAGTAGATGGCGTACCCGTCGTTGAATCGGTGCATTGTCCTGTCACACCGTACTCGGCGTATCGCTTTGAAATCGGCCACGCGCGGCAGACGCTGCTCGATCACTTCAAAGTCGGCACGCTGCAGGCATATGGGCTGGAGGAAGCGCCGGCGGGGCTGCGAGCATCCGGTGCGATTATTTCCTATCTGCGCGAGATGCAGCCGGCTGCGCTGCGGCAACTTACGCAGCTGCGCACCTATTCGACTGGGCAGTTCATGGGGCTTGACTTGGTGACGCGCCGCAATCTCGAGCTTGTTGACGCGATGCGCGTGAGTGGAGCGGGCCGCAAATCTGGCCCGGCGCCGACACTTTTGGGTGTGCTCGATCGCACGCTGACGCCGATGGGTGCGCGTCTGCTGCGTGCGCGTGTGGCGCAGCCGCTGCTGGATCGCCGCAGCATCGAGGAGCGCCTCGACATCGTTGAGGCGCAGCACAGTGACCTGCTGTATCGCACGCAGCTGCGTGAGGCGCTCAAGGGCATGCCCGATCTTGAGCGATTGACGACGCGCGCGGTAAGCGGCATCGCCGAGCCGAAGGATTTACTTCATCTGCGCAATGCCTGTGCGCAGGCGCTTGCACTACCGCAAAAAAATAATTCGATCGACGCGATCGACACGATCGACGCGATCGAATGGAATCTGCAGCCGGTGGTTGATGCGATCACTGCGGCGCTGAAGCCGGAGGCCGACGAAGACGGATTCATCAACCTTGGCTATTCCGCTGAGCTTGACGAGATTCATCTTGCGGCGCGCGATGCGAAGACGTGGATGGCCGGCCTTGAACGTAGTGAGCGTGAGCGCACCGGCATTCGTTCGCTCAAGGTTGGCTATAACAAAGTCTTCGGCTACTACATCGAACTCACTTCAGCGATGTCGGAGCAGGCGCCGGCCGAGTACATTCGCAAGCAGACGCTGACGAATGCTGAGCGCTACATTACACCGCAGCTGAAAGAGTACGAGACGCTGATTTTGAACGCCGACGAGCGCATCGCCGTGATCGAGCGCCGGCTGCTGGTCGAGCTGAATCAGCAGGTTGCTGAACATGCGCGCGCGCTGTTCGATGCGGCGCAGCGCGTGGCGCGCATCGATGTTGCGGCGTCGCTGGCTGAAGTCGCGGCGCGCAACAACTATGTGCGACCGCACTTCAACGACGCCGGCCGCATCGACATCGCTGCTGGCCGCCATCCGGTGATCGAGCATCTGCTGAAAGATGCGCCGTATACGCCGAACGATGCGCAGCTTGACGGCGAAGCGCGCATCATGGTGCTCACTGGCCCGAACATGAGCGGCAAGAGCAGCTATATGCGCCAGACTGCGCTGATCGTGCTGCTTGCGCAGATCGGCAGCTTCGTGCCGGCGCGGTCGGCCGACCTGTGCATTGTGGACAGAATTTTTACGCGTATCGGCGCACAGGACGAACTCACAGCAGGTCAGTCCACGTTCATGGTGGAGATGGTTGAAACTGCGAGCATCCTGCATCACTGCACGCCGCGCAGCCTGGTGATCCTTGATGAAATCGGGCGCGGCACCAGCACGTACGACGGCCTGGCAATTGCGTGGAGCGTGATTGAGTATTTGCACAACCACCCTGAGCGTGCGGCGCTGACGTTGTTCGCCACGCATTATCACGAGCTGATTCAGCTTGCGGCGTCTCTGCCGCGCGTGCGCAACTACAACGTTGCGGTTTCAGACGAAGGCGGCCGCGTGGTGTTTCTGCACAAAGTTGTTGCTGGCGGCGCTGACCGCAGCTATGGCATTCACGTGGCGCAGCTGGCGGGCATGCCGAATGCTGTGGTGCAGCGTGCGCAGGAAGTGCTGTTGAATCTGGAGGCGGCGCCTGAGTCGCCGGCGCCGCATCGGCGTGAGCCAGCGGAGGCGGAGCCTGTTGGTCAGCTGACGATGTTCACTGCCGAGCCGCCGGCGCTGGCGCGGCTGCGCGAAATCGATCCGAACGGACTCAGCCCGCTCGCTGCGCTGACGGCGTTGTTCGAACTGAAAAAACTTGCGGCGAACGATTGATGGTCGTCGGTCGTCGGTCGTCGGTCGTCGGTTTTCAGCGTGTCCCTCCGCACATTGCGGCGACCATTACATCGAGCGCGGCGTCGGCTTCCATTGTGCCGGACTTGATGGCGATGTCGGCATCGAGCAGCGCATGCAGGAGGCTGCGCAATTCGTCGTCGCGGAAGCGGCCGGCCTGTTGCATCGTTTTCTTCGCGACGAAGGGGTGCACGCCGAGAGCGGTTGCGAGTTCCTGTTCACCCATGCCGGTGTTGTCCTTCACCTGAATGAGCAGTCGCGTCTGGCGTGCGAGATGTGTGAGCAGGACGAGCGGGTGTTCACCGCGCGTGAGGATATTGCGCATCTCTTTCCATGCAACGCCGGCGTCGCGTGCGGCGATGGCGTCGGTGAATTTGAAGACGTCGGCTACGTCTTCGAGGGGCACGAGCAATTCGATGTCTTTTGGCTCGACGGGGCGGCTGCCGGCGTAGCCGATCAGCTTGCGCAGCTCGTTGTCGAGTTTGTACATGTAGGTTGAGGCGTCCTGCTCAAAATGGTCGCGGTCATTTTTGTTGCCCTGGCGAATATGCGTGCTGAGCAGCTGCGCGGCGGGTGGGGTGATGGCGCCATTGTGTTTCTTCGCGCGCGACTGCAGCCACTTCACGGGATCGGCTGGCAGCTCGAAGCGATGCACTTCGCCGCCGCCAACTTTTGTGTGCGCCGCTTTGACGAGTGCGTTTGTGTCGCCGAGTGTTTCGTCTTCGACGAAGACCATGTGTGTGCTTTCGGGCGCGTGTGACAAATAGACGAGCAGTTTGTCGAAGTCGTCCACGATTGTCGATTCGGCTCCTTTCTTTTCCGCCGCTGCGCGCTTCTTCGTTTTTGTGCGTTCGAATGTGCGTACCAGATTACGTGCGATGACGAGGCGCACATCGCTGAACACCGGAATGGCTTCTGATGCGCGCATCAGATCGTCGATATGATCACCGGCGTCGAGGCGCGAGATATTCATATCGGCGATGCCGTCATCGCCGACGGATTTTTTAAGGTCGGCGATGATCTTTGCCAGCGCTTCATCGCGCTCGAGCGCGTTGGGGCCGTGAAAGAGCTGCCACATTTAAATAAATCCGTTTGCTTTGTACCAGTCGTATGTACGCTGCGCCGTTTCTTCAAAGGGCCGTGCGGTGAGGCCGAGCTGCGCGCGCGCCTTGCTTGGATCGAACCAGAACGTGTCGCAGGACAAGCGCAGCTGTTCGCCGTTCATTGGGATATTTACGCCGAAGCGGCGCAGGAGATCGACCGGGTAAGCGGCGGTGCGCATGACTGCGCGTGGCAGCTTCGTAGTGTGGCTGGTGCGGCCGACGACGCGTTTGCATACGTCGAGGATTTCGGTGTGCCAAAGATTGTGGCTGTTGAGAATATAGCGCTCACCGGCGACGCCGCGTTCGAAGGCGGCGATCTGCCCGCCGCAGACGTCGGCCACATCGATCATGCCGACGCCGCCGGGCGGGGCGAAGCCGACGTCGCGCTTGGCCAGCTCGGTGATCAGGCTGCCGCCGATCAGGTTGACATCGCGCGGGCCCATGATTACGGCTGGGTTCACGATGACGACATCGAGGCCCTGCTGTACGAATTTGGCGACGACGTTTTCGGCCAGCACTTTCGTGTACCCGTAGTGATATTCGTGCGGCTGCAGATTGAAGTGTGCCGATTCGTCGACGGTGTGGCCGAATGGTGCGCGGCCGATCGAGGCGCTGCTGCTGGTGACGACGACGCGTTTCACGCCGTTTGCTTGTGCTGCGCGCAGTACATTGCGCGTGCCTTCGACGTTGACGTGATACATCTGCTGCACGTCGCTGCGCCAGTATGTGGCGACGGCGGCCACGTGGAAAATTGCGTCGACCCCGCGCGTCGCTGCGAGCAGCGCGTCGTAGTCGGTGACATCGCCGAGTGCGTCTTCGTAGGAGAGGCTGTGCAGCGCCTTGAGCGACGACGACTTGCGACGCAGCGCGCGGGCGCGCCATCCGCGCACGTCGAGGGCTTCCACGAGGTTGGCGCCGACGAATCCGGTGGCGCCGGTGACGAGTGCGAGCATGCGGAGATCATAGACGACGGCGGATGCGCCCGTTTGTGATCTCTCGTCTATGATCTTCGCTCTATGGATATCCTCCTCCTATTGAAAACCATCGTCATGGGCATCGTCGAAGGGTTGACCGAGTTTCTGCCAATTTCGTCGACTGGACATTTGATCGTTGCGGATGCGCTGCTGAATTTTTCGGCGAGCATCGGTGGCGAGCGGACGGCGAAGACTTTTGAGATTTTCATTCAGCTGGGGGCGATTCTGGCGGTGGTCGTTTATTTCGCGCGTGATCTGGCGACGTTGCTGCGGCGGGCGCTGCGTGAAGATGCTGCGCGGCGGGTGCTGGTGAATGTGGCGATCGCGTTCGTGCCGGCGGCGGCGATCGGGTTTCTGGCGAAGGATTTCATCAAGAGTGTGCTGTTCAGCACGCCGACAGTGGGGGTGGCGCTGATCCTGGGCGGCATCGTGATGCTGTGGACGGAAGACCGTGAGCGTCGCATCAACAGGCATGCAATAAATAACTTCGAGAAAAATGCGATAGCTCAGCAGGTGGTGATCGCAAAACTCGGCGCGTTACTGGTTGGCAGCAGCGGCAATCTCGAATTAATGACCACCCGCCAAGCGCTGACGGTGGGAATTGCGCAGGTCGTGGCGCTGGTGCCGGGCATGTCGCGTTCGGCATGGACGCTGATCGGCGGCCTGCTGGCTGGGCTGGATCGTTCGACGGCGCTGCGGTTTTCGTTTTATCTGTCAATTCCGACGCTGGGTGTGGCGACGGTGTATGACTTCCTCAAAAATCGCGATGCGATCAGTGCGACGGCGTTGCCGATGTTTGTGATCGGTGCGGCGGTGGCTTTTGTGGTGGCACTGGTCGTTGTGCGCTTTTTTCTTTCCTATGTATCGCAGCGCAATCTGAAGCCGTTTGCTTGGTATCGCATCGGCGCTGGCGTGGTGCTGCTGGCGCTGGTGGCTGCGGGCGTCGTGAAGTTGTGAAATAGAGCGTAAAAATCCACGCTCTCCGAATTTCCGCGTTTTTCGTGCGAAAAACTGTGGTCTTCCCCAAACGGCAGATGTGATTTGGCGGGTTGCCCGGCAGTGGAGATCACGTGTCATGCGCAGAAAATCGTAACTACTCAGGCCAGCCATTTTTCCAACGCGAAACACACTATTCTCTCCCCCCGAAGGGGGAGAGAATAGTGTGTTTCGCGGGAAATACTGATTTGGGCCTGAGTAGTTACAGAAAATCACATTCCTACACTGCGGTACGTCACTGACCGAGCGAAGCGGGAATGCTATATTTCGCTTTCACGTTTCCGTTCCGGTGGACTTATTGTGTACAAGGTCCGCGTTGGGGGTGCATTCATGTGCATCGATCGCAATGACCGGGAAATGACTGGGAAATGACTGGGAATTGAGGTGAAGTCGACATGTCTGATGAGAACAAGCCGCAAGAATCAGAGACGCCGGAGGTTCCTGCAGCGCCGAAGCCTGCAGCGCCGAAGCCTGCAGCACCGAAGCCTGTTGCGCCTGGGGCTGGATTGAAGCCCGTTGCGCCTGGTGCGATGAAGCCGGGAGCGCCCGTCGCCCCGGGAGCTGGTCTGAAGCCGGGAGCGCCGGTGGCCGTTAAGCCTGGAGCGCCCGGTGCACCGCGTCCTGGAGCGCCTGTCGCCCCGGGAGTGGCGAAGCCTGCAGGTGCTGCTGCGCCGGCAGCCGCTGCGAAAAAGGAAGAGGAAGCGGCTGTTGCCGCGAACAGTGGTGTTTCGCGCCGTGAATTCCTCAATTATGTGTGGGGCGCGTCGATTGCGCTGTTTCTTGCGCAGTTCGGCGGGCTGACCTTCTTTTTTGCCTTCCCGCGCTTTCGTCCGGGCCAATTCGGCGGCAAGATTCCGGCCAGCGTGGCGGATATCCCCGAGCTGAACAAGCCTCCGCATGCCAACGATGTGGGTAAGTTCTGGCTGGTGAACACGGATCAGGGCGTCAACGTGCTCTATAAGATCTGCACGCACCTTGGCTGCATTTACCCGTGGTCGGATGCCGCTGGCATCTTCGCCTGCCCGTGCCATGGCTCACAGTTCCAGTTGAACGGCGATTACGTCGCCGGCCCGGCGCCGCGCGCCCTGGACAAATTCAAGTTTGAAGTGCTCGACGCGGATGGCAACGTCCTCGCGACGTCGCCCGACGATGGCACTGCGATTTCGCTGCCTTCGGGTGCGCAGACCATCCTTGTCAACACTGGTTTGAAGATTACCGGCAAGTCGCATTTCTAGAAAAAGGTACCTACTCAGGCAGGTCTATTTTCTATTGCGAAACCGTGGTTCGCAGAAAATCTCGATTTAGGTCCGAGTAGGTACAGAAAAGCGTGATCAACATTGATTTGGCGAATTCCTTCCCCGCTCGCAAGGTGAGCCTGTAGGGGGAGAGAGAAATTCGCTGGAAAGTCATTTTCGGAGGTGAACGAACTATGGCAGTAATCGGTGAGAAGCTTGTCAAGCAGCTGCGCACCACCGGTGTTAAGAGCACCGTGGCGCAGCGCCTCGACGACGCCTTCACTCGTTGGAATACGGGGTTAACGTGGAACGATGTGCGCGGTGTGCTGCGTGGTGATCCGCCGGCGAAGCCGAATCCGCGCGTCAAGCCGCATACGGAAAGCTTCTGGTACCACATTCGGCCGACCTTCTATCACGAAGCGGTGACGACGTTGTATCCGACGTTCCGCTTGGGCCTTTTGTCTGCGGTGTTCTTTACGTGGGAAATCATTACGGGCTTGTTCCTGATGATTTTCTATACGCCGTCGCCGACGGCTGCGTATGTGAACATGATCGACATCATGACGAACGTGCCCTTTGGCAAGTTCATGCGCGATCTGCACCGTATCGGTGCGGAAGGCATGGTCATCGTCGTGACGTTGCACATGTGTCGCACGTTTATTACGGCATCCTATAAAAAGCCGCGACAGTTCACGTGGTTCACTGGCGTGATTCTGTTGATCATCACGCTCTTCCTGTCGTTCTCTGGCTATCTGCTGCCGTGGGACCAGTTGGCTTTCTGGGCCGTGACGATCGGCACCTCGATGGCGGACGCTGCGCCGCTCGTTGGACGTGAAGTGAACCTGTTGCTGCGCGGTGCGCCGGATATCGGCGCCGGCGGCTTGCTGCGCTTCTATCTCTTCCATGTTTTGCTGTTCCCGCTGATCGGTGTTGTGTTCGTTGCAGTGCACTACTACAAGGTTGTGCGCTTCGGCATCTCACTGCCGCCAGATATGGACGCTGTGGGTGAAGATACCGCGCGCAAGGTGCCGCCTGAGAAGCGCGTCAACTTCCTGCCGGACATCGCCACCAACGAGATCATGTATGCCGCGGTGACGTTTGCGGTGCTGGCGATCCTGAGCGCGACGGTCTTCGCCGCGCCGCTGGAGAACCACGCGAACCCGAAGCAGACACCATTGCACACTGTGGCGCCGTGGTACTTCTACTGGCTGCAAGGCCTCTTGAAGATTCCACATGTGATTCCATTCCTGCCGGGTGCCGACTCGTTCTTCGCCAATGGACTTGGACTGACGCCGAAGGTGTTCTGGGGCGTGATCGTCGGCCCGCTGCTGATCGCGGTCCTGTTCATCGTTCCTTATATCGATCCCAATCCGAGCCGTCGCTACGGTGATCGCAAGATCGCACTCGGCATCGGAGCCTTGTTCGCCGCGCTGATCCTGTATTTGTCGCTGGCCGGCCGCCCGTTGGGCGTGCCAATCACCGGCTTCGGATACGTGGGTGGTGACCCGGCGGTCGAAGTCGGTCAGCACTTCATCCCGGATGAAGGTGAGGGCGTCATTAAGGAAATGAGCTTTGATGCGCTTGTCCCGGGAACGTACGACGTCATCGGAACGCCAAGCTCTGGCTCAGCTGAACTCGACAAGATGATCGAAGAGATCAACAGCGAAATCAGCTCGCGCAAAGCCAACGCCGATCCGCTGGGGAAGATCATGCCGGCGGATGCCAAGGGCACAGTGGCGATCGAAGATATTCAGGTCGACCTGCGCAAGTTCACGTTGTTCATCGATTACACCGATGCCAAGGGTGCGCCGCAGAAGTTCGAGAAGTACATCTACCTGCACAAGGAGTCGGGTTACTCGCACTGACCCTGCGTGAGGTTCAAAGTTTCTGTTGAGATATTTCCGTGCTTTTCTCTTCTGCCTGCGGATATGCCTGCGGATAGCGGATAGATGAGAAAGGCACCGAAAAGTAAATTCAAAAGGAACTTTGAAGCAGCAAGGATATATCGCAATGTTGAAGAAAATTGTGACTTTTCGGCCGAGCTTCACGCTGCGCATTCTGACCGGCTTGGTGGCTTTTCTGTTCATGCTGAGCGTGTGTACGCTCACGTATGTGGCAGATATAACCACGACGCTCAGTGAGCGCGACTTGCAGTTCCGCGGCCGCCTCATCGAGCAGGGTGCGCGTTACTATAAAGATCAGTGCGCGCGCTGCCATGGACCGGAAGGCAAGGGCATTGATGGCATCGCTCCTGGCATCAGCAACGAGAACTTTCTTGGTCAGGTTGAATTCCGCGAGGTCGATGGACAGCGTGTGATTCAGCAGATCAAGCCCAGCAAGCGGCTCGCAGAGCTTGGCTACAAGGGTACGTTGCGTGATTACATCCGCAGCGTGATCGCTTCGGGCTTGCCGATCAAGAGCAGCGCCGACTGGGCTGATCCGCATCCGCCCTTCCTGGATTCGTACGGCGGTCCGCTGCGCGATGACCAGGTCGACAACATCACGAGCTTCGTGATCAACTGGGCGCAGGCTCCGAAGCCGGATGGCGAGTCGATTCTGCCGCCTCCACCTGGCAGCGGTGGTGCACCGAAGCCGACGGCGGTTCCGTTGACGGCTGACCAGGAAGCTGGCAAGCAGGTCTATCTTAAAGCGGGTTGCAACGCCTGCCACGCCATCAAGGGCGTTGGCAGTCAGGGCGCTGTCGGTCCGAACCTGAGCAAGATCTACACGCTCTCTGCTGAGACGATCGCCAGCGCCGATTACAAGTCGAAGGTGAAGGATCAGCCGGCGTCGACGACGCCAGAGGATTTCATCAAGCAGTCGATTCACTATCCGAATGCGTACATCGCGCCGCAGTGCCCGACGGGTGCGTGCCCGGCCGGCGTCATGCCGCAGAACTTCAAGGATACGATCCCTGCAGCTGACTTCGATAAGCTGGTTGCTTACCTGAGCATGCTCAAGTAACGCAACGACTCGACCTGAGGTCGAGTCGTTGTTCAGCCAGCGAATTTATCGTATCGGAATAAACTCGGTGGATTCCTTCCTGACTTTTGGTTGGGAAGAAATTCACCGAGTTTATTTTTCCAAGTACGAAATGAATTTTTCAGATCAACGCGCCGTGTTGCGCGTCACCGCTGCGCTCATGCTTGCGCAGAGCCTTTCTTCCGCTGCATATTCGTCGTCCGTCGCCGTCAATCAGCTTGCGATCGTCGGCATGACTGGGCTGCGTTCACTCGGTGGGTTGCCGTCTGCCGTTGTGCTGGCTGGTTCGGCTTTCATGGCGTATCAGGCTGGCAAGCTCGTGACGCGCTTTGGGCGTCGCTATGTGCTGACGCTTGGCACGCTCTTTGGCGTCCTCGGCGGTGCGATCGCTGGCACGGGCGTGTTCATCGCCAGCATTGCCATTTTTTTGTGCGGTTTGGTCGTGATCGGCTTCGGGCGCGGCATCCTCGATCAATCGCGTTTTGCCGCGGCTGAGGTGAATCCGTCGAGCCGCCGTGCGCGCGCGCTCAGCTTCGTGGTGTGGGGCGCCACCATCGGCGCCGTTGGTGGACCGCTGATTGCGCCCCCGCTCGATGCGCTTGGCCAGCGCCTCGGTTTGCCGCAGTATGTCGGCGCCCTGTATGGAACAGCGTCGTTCTATGTGCTGGCAGGCGTCGCAATTTTTGTGCTGCTGGCGCTCGATTTACGTGGCCTTGTCACGCGCGTCGCTGCGCTTGAGCCAGCTGTGGAGTCGGAGACGGCTGCGGCGAAGTTGCCGGATGCGCCTCAGCGTTCGCTGCGGCGTTTGCTGGGCGAAGTGCCGGCTGCGCGCACTGCACTCGTTGCGATGGCCGCTGGGCAGGCCAGTATGGCGCTGATGATGTCGTGCATCAGTATTCATATGAAGGATCACAATCATGGACTCGGCGACATTGCGGCGGTGATCAGCATGCACACGCTCGGCATGTATGCGCTTTCTCCCGTCGTGGGCCTGCTCACCGATCGCATTGGCCGTCGTCGTGTCATCATGCTGGGTGCGTCGATTCTGATCATCGGCTGTGTGTTGGTGCCGATTTCTCTCAACACACCCGTTATCGCGCTGGCCGAATTTCTGGTTGGCCTCGGCTGGAGTGGTTGTTACGTTGCCGGCTCGACGTTGCTGACGGACGCGCTGGGTAAGGACGAGCGTGCGCGTTTGCAGGGCGCCAACGACTCCGTCATCAGCATCTGCAGTGCTGTGGGCAGCCTGTCGAGCGGTATTCTGCTCGAACTGATTGGTATCTGGCCGCTTTCATTCGTCGGGCTGGCTGTGTCTGCGCTGCCGCTGGTCTTTGCTGCGAAGCTGGCTGCAGATCGTCGCTCGCTGGCGATGGGAAGTGCGTAATGCGTAAACTTGAGCGCAGCGCCTGCGCGAAGATCATTTTGTGCGGCGAACATGCCGTTGTATATGGCCGGCCGGCCATTGCGCTGCCGCTGTCGCAGCTTCGTGCGCATGCGCACATTGCTGCGCACCGCGAGCCTTTCGAGATTTTTGCTGCTGATCTTGGTGAGACGCTGTCTCTCACCACAGCGCCGGTGGCGCCGCTGGTGCGCATCGCGCAACTGGCATGCGAAAAACTTGGCATCACGCCGCCGGATGCGCGGCTCGAGCTGCGCAGCGACATTCCACTTGGCGCCAACCTCGGCAGTGGTGCGGCGGTTTCAATTGCAGTGGCGCGCGCGCTTGGCGCATGGGCCGGCTATGAATTTACGCCGGATGAAGTTAGCGCGCTCGCCTATGAAATCGAAAAGCTGCATCACGGCACGCCGAGCGGAATCGACAATACGACGATCGCCTGGGAGCAGCCGGTGTACTTTGTGCGCGGCCGCACGCCTGAGCTGTTGAGTGGCGTGTATGTTGCTGCGCTGCCGATCGTCATTGCCGATACCGGGCGCTCGACGCCGACGCATGTGCCGGTCGGCGAAGTACGTCGGGCGTGGGAAAGCGCTCCGGCTCACTTTGAGCGCATCTTTGACGCGATTGCCGTCTGCGTGCATGAAGCGCGCCTGGCATTGGAAGTTGGTGATCTGCCGCGCCTGGGTGCGGCGCTGAATGTCAATCATGAGCTGTTGCAGTCGTTGTCGGTTTCCAGCCCTGAGCTGGATGCGTTGTGCGCCGCCGCCCGTGCGGCTGGTGCGCTTGGTGCGAAGATGAGCGGTGGCGGCCGCGGTGGCAACATGCTTGCCATTGCGCGCGATGTTGCGCATGCGCAGCACATCGCTGCGGTGCTGCGTCGCGCTGGGGCCGCACGGGTGTTTCACGCGAAGTAAGAGGGACGGAGATCGCGGGTGCGTTTTGTAGCTTCGTAGTGAAAAATAGGGTAACTACTCAGGCCAGCCATTTTTCCAACGCGAAACACACTATTCTCTCCCCCGAAGGGGGAGAAAATAGTGTGTTTCGCGGGAAATACTGATTTGGGCCTGAGTAGTTACAAAATATGTGTGGCTCGTAAAATATTGTGATGCGTGTATCGCTGCGGACCGAACCACGTGCGCCACTGCCCCCGCAGGTGCGTGCCCTTGAGCCTTGGCGCGACGGCCGGCAGCTGGCTGCACTGATCGAAGCCACTTTTTCACAGGAAGAGATTGGCTTCGTCGGTTCACGCATGATTGAACTGCTGCGCAATTACGGTCAATATGAACCGATGGCGTTCGGCCTCGGCTCCAGCTTTGTTTGGATTGAAGGTGGCCGCCTGATTGGCAACGCGTCGATTCAGCGCAACCCGGCGCATCGCGGTGTGTGGATCATCGGCAATGTCGCTACTGATCCTGCGTATCGGCGGCGCGGTGTGGCGCAGGCTGTCGTCGAAGCGTGCGTGCGGTACGCGATGGCGCACGGTGCGCGCTTTGTGGCGCTGCTTGTCGATCAAGAAAATACAGTGGCGCAGAGCTTGTACGGGAAATTTGGCTTTGAACCACTGGGCGTGACAACGTACTACTTACGCACTTCGCTGCATGAGCAGCCGCCTGTTTCTGCTCCTCTTGCACTGGATCTGTTCGTGCGATCCGCACGCTGGTCGGACCGCCGCGCTATCTGGAATCTGGCGCGTATGAATATTCCCGACGAGCTGACATATGCCGAGCCATTCGATGCCGGTTTGTACAAACTTGGCGTGTGGTGGTCGACGCGCAATTTTCTGATGGGTGAGCCGGAGCAGTGGCAGGTGCTGCAGCGTGCATCAAGCGACGTGGTGCTGGGCGCAGTGCGTTCGCATATCAGCCGTGAGGGGCCGCACCATCACATTGAACTCATGCTCGATGACGCAGTGAAGAATGAGTTTGGCGAATTTTTGCTGGATGCTGCGTTGCAGCGTTTTGCACCGTTGGCCGCAATGCCGATCTCGGCTGCGCAGTCGTGGCCCCATGAAGCTGCGCGTGCGGCGCTGATGCGCGCTGGCTTTCGTCCGCAGCGCAGCCTGATTCACATGCGTCGGCATGTTTGAGGTATTTTTTAGTAACTGTGCGGGCCTAAACCAGTCTTTTCCGCGAAACACGCGATGCCTTCCCCCCTCCGCTGGATTTTTTGAACCTTCTTCGGAAGAAACGGGCAGGGCGTTGTTGGTTTGCTGACGACGGCGCTTTGAAGGAACGGATGAAACGGATGAAACGGATGAAACGGATGAAACGGATGAAACAGTGCGTTTCACTGTGGAAAATTAATCAGCCTGAGTAGGTACAAAAAATGCCTGAATTGCCTGAAGTGGAAACCATCGCTCGCACGCTGCGGGAAGGGCGCGGCGCACCGGCGCTGCTTGGACGCCGCATTGAAGATGTGCGCGTGTTGTGGCCGCGCGAAGTGCACGGGCTTGCAGTCGATGCGTTTGTTGCTGCGGTGAATGGAGCGTATGTTGCGCAGGTCGGACGCGTTGGTAAGTACCTCATCGTCGAACTCCAGCGCGGCGCGGTGCGGCGGCCGATGCTCATTCATCTGCGCATGAGTGGGCGCCTTGATGTGTTGTCGGCCGCGGATGCGTTCACCAAACATGCACGCGTGGTGTGGTTGCTCGACGGTGGGCTGGCGCTGCGCTTCGATGATGCGCGCAAGTTCGGGCGTGTGTATCTGCCGGAGCACATCGACGACGTCGTCGGCCATATCGGGCCTGATGCGCTGCAGATTGGTGCGGACGAATTTTTGCAGCGGCTGCGCGATCGGCGTGGTGTGCTGAAATCATTGCTGCTCGATCAGCATTTCATCGCCGGCGTGGGAAATATCTATGCCGATGAGTCGCTCTTTCGCGCCGGGCTGCATCCGCTGCGTGCTGCACACACCGTTGCTGAAAATGATGCGCGCGCGTTGTTTGATGCTGTGCGCGCGGTGCTGTTCGAAGGCATCGAGGCGAATGGTGCCAGCTTCGATTGGGTGTACCCCGGCGGGAATTTTCAGAATAACTTCCGCGTGTATGGCCGCACAGATCAGTCGTGCGTGCAATGTGGCCGGCCGATTCAGCGCATTGTGGTGGCGCAGCGCAGCACACATTTTTGTGCAGTGTGTCAGCGATAGCGGCGGGCGGGCGTATTCGGGCTATTGCAATAACTGTGCCGGGCCGGGCGCTTCGATCATGCGTGACGCGGCAGCGCAGCCTGCGGCGGCGGCGTTGACCGGCGATGCACCGCGCGCCAGCATCGTCAGCGTTGTGCCGCAGAATGTGTCGCCGGCGCCGGTCGGGTCGACCTCATGGGCCGGCGGTGCGGGCAGGTGCGTGTGCGCGCTGTTTGTGCAGACTTGTGCGCCGTCTGCGCCGAGCGTGACGAAGAGCAGCCGTTTGTGTGTGCTGTGCGCGGCTTCGACGCTGCCGAACAATCCGCGCGCCTCATTGTCGTTCATGAAAAAGCCATCGCATGCGTCGATGAGTTCGTGTACGACGTCGGGTGAATTTTGTACGAGCCGAAAGTATGTGCCGGCGGAAATGAAGCGGGCGCCGCGTTCGCGGCAAGCGCGAGCGAATGTGAGCATGCGCGCAGCGCTGCTGAGTGCGGCGATGTGCACTGCGTCGAAATCGGGCAGGCGCGCGGGCAGGTGCGCTGGTTCGAGCTGCGCCTCTGCGCCCCATGCTGCGTCGAGCAGTGTGGCTTTGCCGCCGCCGTGGTGTGCGATGGCAAGGCGCGGCAGCGCATCTGCGTCGATGGATGGGCCGATCCATGTCAGGCGCGCGGCTGCGGCATTGAATTCGCCGGGCAATGGCTGTGGGTATGGAGCGCACAAAGTGACGCGGGCGCCGGCCTGTGCGGCGGCGAGCGCTGTGTACAACCCGGCACCGCCCACAGTGTGCACGATGCCGGTGGGCAGATGCAGTACATCGCGCGAAGCGGTGCCGATGACGAGGATGTTGATGCTCATGAGAGACGTGACTATAGTGGATGCACTCATACATGTAACTACTCAGGCCGCTCTATTTTCCATCGTGCGTTTCGCGGGACATATCGACGTAGGACTGAGTAGTTATCCAGACGTAGTTATCCAGACATAGAATCCGCGCGATGCGTGAAAAAATAGAGCTGCGAAAACAGGTGCGCGCACTGCGCGATGCGGCGTCTGCAGAGATGCGTGCGCGATGGAGCGCAGAAATTTGTGCGCGGGCGATGGCGCATCCGGCGTATGTGCGTGCGCGCACTGTGCACATCTTTTTGTCTTTTCAGAGCGAAGTGGATACGCGTGCGATCATCGAGCATGTGCAGGCGAGTGGCCGTCGCGTCGTTGTGCCGGTGTTTTTGAAAGACAGCGACGAGACGCCGGCGACGCAGATCGACACGCTCGACTTGGCGGCGTTCGATCTCGGCCGCTGGGGCATGCGCACGCCGAAGCTGCGGCGTGACGTTCTGCTTGACGAGATCGACTTAGTATTTGTGCCGCTGCTTGTGTGGGCGCCGACGGACGAAGGGCGTTGCACACGCGTCGGCTACGGCGCCGGCTACTACGATCGATTGCTGACGCGGGTGCGTCCGCATGTGCCGCGCATCGGCCTGGCATTCGCATTGCAGCGCGTGGAGCGTCTGCCGATTGAGACGCATGATCAGATGCTTGACGAAGTACTGCATGACTCGTTCGTTCGTAATCCGACGTTCGTAATCCGACGTTCGTAATCCGACGTTCGTAATCCGACGTTCGTAATCCGACGTTCGTAATCCGACGTTCGTAATCCGACGTTCAGTAACTACTCAGGCCAGCCGGTTTTCCAACGCGAAACACACTATTCCTTCCCCCGAAAGGGGAAGGGG
>CANJQH010000021.1 GCA_947476335.1 Anaerolineae bacterium
ACGTCCATGAAGTGATTGCCAGCGTGCTTCAAAGCTGGTCAAGACAAGGCGTTAATTTCGGCGTGTTGTTGTCCGCGATGATGCGTCTGCGCGGCCTGGTTGAACTTGATTTCGGCGGGCAGTCTGCGGTGACCCGGTAAACAGATACGTCCGATCATATCGGGCATCGGATTTCGGACTTCGAACTCTTCTCCCCATGCCCCAACAATCCCTTCAATTCCTGGAATATTCAGTCGACGAAATGCGCGCGCACAGTGGCGTTTTACAACGAAATGCGCCAGCGGCGCACAGTGCGCGATTTTTCCGATCGGGCAGTGCCGCGTGAGGTGATCGAGAACGCGTTGCGCGCAGCAGGCACAGCACCGAACGGCGCGAACCTGCAGCCCTGGCACTTCGTCGTGGTGAGTAACCCTTCGATCCAGCAGCAGATTCGCGCCGCCGCCGAAGAAGAAGAGCGCGCTTTCTACAGCAGCCGCGCACCACAGGAATGGCTCAACGCGCTGGCGCCGCTCGGCACCGACGCACAAAAGCCTTTTCTCGAAATCGCGCCATACCTCATCGTCGGTAACTACTCAGGCTAAGTGAGTCGCCAGAACTTTTGGACAGGAACTTAGCCAATTTTCCAACGCGAAACACACTATTCTCTCCCCCGAAGGGGGCGGATGATGGCGTGTTTCGCGGATACCAATTGGGCTTTGCGCACTCCCGTTCCGAGCGCAATCGCGCGTGATATTGCATACTCGGCACTCAGAATTCGGAACTAAAAATGGAACACAGAAAACTCGGCAACTCGGGCCTCATGGTGCCCGCGCTGTGCTTCGGCACGGCGACCTTCGGCGGCAACGGTGGCTTCTCGACGTGGGGCAACACGCAGGTCGAAGAAGCGACGCACATCATCGACCTGTTGCTGGAAGTGGGCGCGAATTTCATCGACACGGCCGATGTTTATTCAGCCGGACGCTCGGAGGAAATCCTCGGCCTGGCGCTCGCTGGCCGGCGCGACAAAGTGATGCTGGCGACGAAGGCCGCCTTCGGCAGCGAACCCGGTGCGAACGGCTCCGGCACTTCGCGGCATCACATCATCCGCGCCTGCGAAGCCAGCCTGCGCCGGCTGAATACCGACTACATCGATCTCTACCAGATGCACGGCTTTGATGCGCTGACGCCCGTCGAGGAGACGATGCGCGCACTCGACGACCTGGTGCGCAGCGGGAAGGTGCGCTACATCGGCTGCTCGAACCATTCCGGCTGGCACCTGATGAAGTCGCTTGCGACGTCGGAAAAATACGGCCTCGAGCGCTATGTGACGCATCAGGCCTACTACTCACTCGCCGGCCGCGACTACGAGTGGGAGCTCATGCCGCTCGCCGTCGACCAGAAGATCGGCACGCTGGTGTGGAGCCCGCTCGCCGGCGGCCGACTGGCCGGCAAGGTGCGCCGCAGCGACCCGACACCCGCCGGCACACGCACCGCAGCATGGGCAGAAACAGCACTCTCGGGCTCGCAGGAAGGGCTGTTTCGCACCATCGATGTGCTCGACGCGCTCGTCGCCGAAACCGCCAAGACGCACTCGCAGATTGCGCTGAACTGGCTGCTCAGCCGGCCGACGATCACCAGCGTCATCTTCGGCGCGCGCAACGAGGCGCAGCTGCGCGACAACCTCGGCGCAATCGGCTGGTCGCTCACAGCCGAGCAGATCAAACGACTCGACGAAGCCAGCGTGGAAAAGCCGCCGTATCCGTACTGGCATCAGCGCTTCATGGGCGCTCGTAATCCAGCAGCGGTGTGAAAATATTTCTGGGTGCCGGGTGCCAAGCGGGCAAACTCGGCACCCGGAAATCGGAACTTAAAAAATGCCCATTTGCTCAATCATCGATACGCACGTCCACCTGTGGGATCCCCAGAAAATTCGCATGCCGTGGCTCGACGGCATCCCGAAGCTGAATCAGCAGCTCGATCTCGCTGAATACGGCGAACACACCGCCGGCATCGACATCGAAGCAATGGTGTACGCCGAGGTCGACGTGGCGGCGCACTATTCGCTGCTTGAAGTGATCAGCGTCGAAGAGCGTGCCAAAGTCGAACCGCGCATCCGTGGCATCATCGCGAACGCACCCGTCGAGGACGGCGAGCCGCTGCGCACATTCCTTGCCGCAACCCGCGCCGCAGGCCCGCACGTCAAGGGCATCCGCCGCCTGATTCAGGGTGAACGCGAACCAGGCTGGTGTCTGCGCCCAGGATTCATCTCCGGCATGGGCATCCTCGCCGAATTCGGCTACTCATTCGACATCTGCATCCGCCGCGATCAGCTGGCTGACGCCGTCGAATTGGTGCGGCGCTGCCCGCAGACCCAGTTCATCGTCGACCATTTCGCCAACCCGAATATCCGCGACGGCGAGATGGAGCCATGGGCGTCGCACATCCGCGAAATGGCGGCGCTGCCCAATGTGGTGGCAAAAGTCAGCGGCATGGTTAACAACGCCGTGCACGATGAATGGAAAACCGCGGATCTGCAGCCGTACTTCGATCACCTGGTCGATTCCTTCGGCGAAGACCGCGTCATGTTCGGCGGCGACTGGTCGGTGGTGCTGCTCGCCTCCAGCTATAAACGCTGGGTCGAGGCCGTCGACGAGATGTGCGCTAAGCGCGGCATGAGTGAAACAGCACAGCGCAAACTGTGGGCCGAGAACGCGCGACGCTGGTATCGGCTATAGGAGAGGACAGGAGACAGGAAAAATTTCCATACATATTTTTCTTGTCCCCTGTCCCTGTCCCTGTTTATTTCACATACAAAAACAGCTCCCCCGGCTGCAGGGCATGCCATTTCTGGCGGGGGTGGACGGTGGCGACGGCCTCGGCCATCGAGCCGGGGGACATGCTGTTGAACGGGAACAGGTCGTTGTGTCCGAAAAAGAGCGTATCCCAGCCGAGCTGCTGCGCCGCCCAGACGGCTTCGGCCGGGTTGAAATTGCCGAGGATGTCGTGCGAATCGCGGCGGGCGTCGCGGCCGTTCGAGGCGACGATGGCGATGTCGGCTGTGGGCAGTGCGCGCATTCGTTCGAAATAGCCAGCGAAGTGGACGGTGTCGCCGCTGTGATACAGCGTCACGCCGTTGCCCTCGATCAGGAAACCGAGCCAGCGCTCGCCGCGCTGCGCATCGCGCTCACGGGCGACGTGCGCGGAGGGCACCGGGGTTACCGTGAATTCGCCGAGTTGAAACGGCTCGACGTCGGCAACGATGCGGCGGTGTGCGGCAATGCCGGCTTCATCGGCCTGCGGCTGCGCCCAGCCGGAAATCACGAAGCGTGCTGCGGGCGACGCAGCGGCGATCGGGCCGATGGTCCTGGGATCGGTGTGATCACCATGTTCGTGCGAGCAAAGCACGGCGGTGGCATTGGTCACCTCCGACGGCTGCAACGGCGGGGGAAAGGCGCGCACAAAGATTTCACCCGGCTGCGCATCGGCGGCGAGTTTGCCCGTCAGGTACGGATCAAGATAGAGGACATCGCGTGCGCCCTTCACAGCGACACCCATCTGTCCCAGCCACCACAGAGCGAGGCTGCCATACGGCACAGCCAGGCCATTCATCTGTTCGATCAGCGCAGTTCCGCTTCGTGTCGTCATGCTGCGCAGTGTGCGTCAACGAGCGGCTGGGCGCAACTACGCGCGTTATGTCAACAAAATCCCCGGGATCTAAGAAGACGGGGATTTTTTTGACATAACATCGAGATCCAACTGCGTCAGCGACGGCAACACCAAGTCGGCCTGCGAAAAGTCGAGTTGTGCGGTGACAGGGTTGGGCGTCACCACAGTGAAAATGCCGGCCGCCAGCGCTGCGCGCATACCGTTCAGCGAATCTTCGATGGCGATGGCTTCCGCAGCACGCACGCCGAGCGCCGCCAGCGCCGCCTGATAAATATCGGGGTGCGGCTTGGCACGCCCAGGTGCCACATCGTCCCGGCAACACACTATGTCGAAATATTCGAACAGCCCAAGGCGCTTCAAATGCGCATCAACCCAGTCATGCATAGAGCTGGAAGCGACTGCGAGCCGCAGCCCGCGCGCGCGCGCGTTCTGCAGCACTTCCACCACGCCATCGCGCGGCGCCTGCGCATGAATCACAGGCTCGTGCCGGGCTCGCGCATATGCCCGCAATTCGTCGCGGTTCAACACCAGATCCGGCGCACGCTGTTGCAGCGCCTCATACGGATCGAAGGCGCCGATTGCGCCGACGCCCAACACCCACTCCTGCAACGCCAGCTCGGTGCCATGGTCGCGATAAATCTGCTGCCAGATATAGAACTCGGGCGTCTCAGTATCCAGAATGGTGCCGTCGAAGTCGAAGATAAGCGCGTGAATCACAGGACATATTGTCACAGACGGTAACTACTCAGGCCCAAATCAGTATTTCCCGCGAAACACACTATTCTCTCCCCCTTCGGGGGAGAGAATAGTGTGTTTCGCGTTGGAAAAATAGCTGGCCTGAGTAGTTACCACAGACGACAACTGGCAACGACTCAGGCATCTTCCTCCAAACCGTCCCGGCTCAAATTTCTCCCCCGACCCATTTTTAAATAGGCCAGGGGTTGCGTTTCTTCGGACAGAGGGACGGCGCATTTCGTGAGAATTACACGAACAAGAGCGCTACCCCTCCGGCGTCGCCGTTGCCACAGGCACAGGTGTGGGTGCGGCCGGCGTCGCCGTTGCCACAGGCACAGGTGTGGGTGCGGCCGACGTCGCCGTTGTTACAGGCACAGGTGTGGGTGCGGCCGGCGCGTCCAGAGTCGCCGTGGGTGATTCAGCCACAGCCACGGCAGGCGCTGCAGTATTTGCAGGCGCAGCAACCGCGTGAATCGGATATTCGTACCCACTCTGGTAGCAGGTATGGAAATCCGCACCGGCGATGATGCGATAGCGCGCTCCCTCAGGCCGATCCTGTGGCTCCTCGCTCACATTCGTCGATACGATGTTGAACGAACGCAGCAGCAGCGGCAGTGCGCTGCCCTTTTTCGTGCTGGTGAAATCAACGATGTGCGAGTTCGCCTCAGCCAGCACGCGCTTGGAATCAACGACGGTGAAACCGAGCTCACGCAGGCGATCGGTTGCGGCCGCGGTGTAGTCGTCCCACGGCGTAGCATTCCAAAATTCCACCGGAACACCGTCATTGGCGCGCACGTTGTCGTTGACGGTCAGCGCACGTTCGATGTAACGGGTCACCGCACTCGCGTCAGGAATCAGCACGGCGCCAACGCGCGGCAGCGTCACCGCGGTCATTCCCACACCGTCGAAGAAACGATTGCGAATCGTCAGTGCCTCAATGCGATCGGCCTGCGTCGCCAGTGAAATTACATCGGCCAGCGTCATATCCGTGCGCACGCTGCGCGAATACTGCTGATACAGCGTCGGCAGCGTTGCCAGAGAAGTGGACGTGCGTATTTTGTTCAGTATCGCGCGCACCACGCGCTGTGCACGACGACCACGATCAATGTCACCACCAGGCACGCCATAGCGCGCACGGGCGAAGGCCAGCGTCTGCATACCGTTTAACTTGTACACACCCGGCCGCGGAATTTCGATCGTCTGCGTCGGCACTCGCGAGCCCACTTCCCAGACTTCGCCGGTGAAGCTGTCGGTGTATGGATGCGTGACGGTCATCGGCGATGTTTCATCCGCAAAGTAAAACGGATCGCGCGGGAACACGTGATACAGCGGGCAGGTAGCCACTACTTCGATGCCGCCGAGCGTCTGCACCGTTTTCACCACCGCAGTGAAATCGACCATCACATAGTTGTCGATATTGATGCCGAAGTTATATCGAATGGTTTTTTTGAATACATCCGGACCCTGCGCGAAGGCGGTGTTCACCTTGTGCATATTCTTGCCGGGGATGTAGACGAGCGTGTCGCGCGGAATCGACATCAGTGTGACGATCGGCAGCTGCGGGTGCACGCTGGCAATCATGATCACATCGGTATTGAGGCCACCCTGCTGCGGCCGCGTGTCGCTGCCGAGCAATGCGATGTTGATTGTGCCGGCGGGCAGACGCTCGGGCGCTGCCGGCGCCGGAATTGCGCCGAGGTTCAGCGGGGTTTCGACCGTCTGCATGACACCATTGGAGATCACCGAAGTAACGATTGTGATGACAAGATTCGGGTCGAAGCCGGTGGTGGGCGCACCGGGTGTGGCCGACGGCGCGGACGGCGCGGCCGGCAGCACAGACGCAGCCCGCACAGTGCCAGGAGTGAACAGTCCAGCAGCGAACAACGAGAAAGCAAGAATTGCGCACAAGCTGCGTACATGAAAATTACGGGTCAAACAGCGGGTCAAACAGCGGGTCAAACAGGTTGAGATCAAAATCATTTTTTTTGCACACGACGGATTGCGCTCACAATGCCGTCTCAATTTATTTGTAACGAACGTGGCTTGCCATCTTGCAGCGTGTAACGTTTTATTTGTTGACTGCGCAGGTGACTACGCTGAATCACAGCATCTCTCCCCCTTGAAGAGAAAGGAATGCTGCGACTCAGTAGGATAAAAAAATAGAGCAGCGAGTTGCGTTCACGATTCAGAAAATTCAGGGGCCGATTCAGGCCCAGATTTACAAGGACAAGACTACGTAGATATATCTATGTGCAGAAATGGTTGAAGCAACGCGCGCCACTGTGAAGTTTGTTCATCCACGATGTGCTGCTGTGCATCGGCAAAAAACACAATTCCCTTTAACGTCGATTTGTGCAGCGTGCGATCAGCAGCGACGAACTCCAGCGCACGCGTCGCAGACATATGCGCATCATTGGCTTCACCAAACGTACGCTGTGCCTCGACACATGCATTGAGGATCGCACGCGCCTGGTCGGGCGAGAGAACTTCCTGCAGCGCATCGACGAAGTATCGCAGCCTCTTCACCACGATGCGCACCGCATGTAAATCAGTGGGCGACGGCACATCGGGCAGAACATCATAGGCTTTCACGGCGCGAAGATGCTCGCACAAAAGCACGTGCATGGAATGACGCACAAGTGACGGCTCACCGACTTTTAGCGACCGCCGTTTGCAGAAGTCATCATCTGCAACACATTCGGCCAGCAACCGACACCAGCGCACATGCCCATCGGTTTGGAGATAGTCGCTGAGCCGATTGCGCGCCGCACGGCGCTGAGCCTTCCATTCGTCTATCAGCGCATCCGGCGCATCCGGCGCATCCAGCGCATCCGGCGGGCGCGCGCTGTCCGGTGTGGAATCAGAGGCAACGGCGCGGGTGAAATCCTTGGCACGCGCCAGCAGCATATCCATCTCGCGCGCATCACTCAGCACCGATGCAAGCGAGCGGGCACCCTTCGCCAGCAGATACGCCGGTCTCCGTTTGAATTGATCGGCAAAGATGCGCAAGTCCTGCCGAATGCGGCGGACGGCGATGCGCATCGTTTTCACGCGCGGCGCCGGCCATGCACCAACGTCGAATGACGCCCATTCGTCCATCTGCGGATCGGGCATGATCTGGTCGGCGTGGTACTGCAGGATGCGGCGAGCGGCGTGAGTGAGCGGCATATCGGCGGCGATGCCGGCGGCGGTGAGGCGGCCGTGTGCGCGCAGCGGCCCGACGAGATCACGCCACAGATCAGCCTTGCGTGCCGCAGCCGCGGCATCCTCGTGACTGTGGGGACCCGACGTGCGAATCAGCAGCGCGCCGTCTGTGGTGATGCATATTTCGTCGATCGCCGTCGTCTGCGACTGTGATCGATCGAGCCCATCGGCGACGCGCATGATCGCAGCAACATGCAGTGTGTCTTCGCGCTCGGATGCAGAGAGTGCGACAAACAACGGCTCGCGCACAGCATTAACGCTGCGGCGATGGAACAGCACGATGCAGGCCAGCATGGCGCGTTCGGCCGGTTCAAAGCCTTCCAGTGGCGCGTCAATGATGATGTCGCGCCCGGCGATGTGATGGTTCTCCACATCCTGCACAAGGCCGACATTGTGCAACAGTGCACCCGCTTCAAGTAATTCACGTGCGCGCACAGAGCGCTTGTGCAGCACCTGTGTGGCATCAAAGATCGCAAGCGCGTGTTGGGCAACATCGCGCGCATGCGCCATATCAACGCCATATTTTGTACACAGCGACACAATTTTTTCCATTTGGGGTGCTTTTGATTATCACTGATTACAAAAGGCTCCCAAGCATTTCTGCACAAAACACGCACTTGCACTCTCTTGCTCTTTTTTAAAAAAAGTTGTCTCTATCAAAACACTGACAAACAAAACACTGACAAGCAGATACGTGAGCCGCACACTTTTTTTGAAGCTTTTGGGTAAAGTTTGCTGCGCAGTTTTTTTAATGAATGTGTGTGGAATGCGCGCGGAAAACTTTTCCACAATGAACTGGTACAGACGTTGCAGTAGTACTGTGGATAGTGTGGATAACTCTTGATACCCCCCACATATGGGTACGACGAGCCTCTAAGACTCTGTATATGGGTACTTTTCGTCGCGTAAAAAAAACTATCCTGTGCATAACTTGTGGATGCAAAAGGGGATGAGTTGTCCACACCCTGTGGACAACCAGCACATATGGGTGTGGATACGTGGATAACTCGACAGTATCCACACCCTGTGGATAACCCCCTGTGGAAGGCTGTGGAAAAGTGGATAACTGGAGCACGGCCGGGGGCTGTTGATATGCTGTGGATAACCTGTGGATGTGGGGAGCAGCCGCGATTTTGGGTGACGCACATTTGATGATGTGGCGGGGGCATCGTCAAGTGATAATCGTGCGCATGGCTTCTTCTGCATCCGTCGGCGCGCTGCCGCGCTGGGACCTTTCCAACGTTTATCCGTCGCTCGAATCTGCTGAGCTCAAGGCCGCAACAAAACAGTGTGAACGACAAACGCGCGCACTGGAGAAATACCTTGATGAAGTTGGCATCGCCCGTACCGCCAAAAAGCCGAAAACTTCGGCTATGGCGGCTGCACTGGCCGGCTATCTTGATCGCTTCAACGCGCTCATGCGCCTGTACTCGACGGTCAATACGTATGTCTATACGTTTGTTTCAACCGACTCATTGAATCAGCTCGCGCGCAAAACCATGAGCAGCCTCGAGCCGATCGGTGTGCGCATTGCGCAGATCGAGACGCGGTTTCGCGCCTGGCTGGGTGCGTATGCGGATCGCCTGCCGGCTGCGATTCAGCGCGGTGACGCGGTTGTGCAGGCGCACGCGTTTTATCTGAACGAGGCCGTTGAGCAGAGTCGCTTTCAGATGAGTGAAGCGGAAGAAAATCTGGCGGCTGAGCTTGATCTGAGCGGTGCCAACGCATGGAGCAAACTGCAGGGCAATCTCGTATCGCAGCTCACTGTGCAGTTCGATCGCAACGGCGACGGCGAAAAAGTTGAAGCGCTGTCGATGCCGGCGCTGATCAATGTAATGCAGCACGATCCGGATGCGGCAGTGCGCCGCCGCGCTTTCGAGGCTGAGCACGCGGCGTGGAAGTCGGCCGAGGAGCCGCTCAGCGCTGCCATGAATGGTGTGAAGGGTGCGGCCTCTGTGCTGAATCGCCACCGCGGCCGCAAGGACGATCTGCATCCGGCACTTGATGCGGCGCGCATTGACCGCAAGACGCTCGATGCCATGCTTGGTGCGATGCAGGATGCGTTCCCTCATTTCCGTCGTTATCTGCGCGCGAAGGCGAAGCGCCTGGGCCACGAGGGTGGTCTGCCGTGGTGGGATTTATTCGCGCCCGTCGGCCATGACGAGCGCATCTATTCGTGGGCGGATGGGCGCGCGCTGATCGAGAAGACCTTCGGCGCCTTCAGCCCGCGGCTGCTCGAAATGACGCGCTCGGCGTACGATCGCAATTGGATCGACGCGGAACAGCGCTCCGGCAAGCGCGCGGGTGCGTTCTGTACCGAAGTTCTCGCAGTCGATGAATCGCGCATCCTGTGCAACTACGATGGCTCGCTCGATCAGGTCAGCACGGTTGCGCACGAACTCGGTCACGCATTTCACAATCAATGCCTCGTCGGCAAGCCGTACTTGCAGACGATCACGCCGATGACGCTGGCGGAGACGGCGTCGATCTTCTGCGAATCGCTCATCATCGACGCGGCGCTCGAAGAGGCCGGCAGCCCAGCTGCTGAGCTGGCGATTCTCGAGACAGATCTGATTGGCAAGACGCAGGTCGTGGTCGACATCACGTCGCGTTATCTGTTCGAGACGGAGGTGTTTCAGCGTCGCGCCTCGGCAGAACTTTCCGCTGAGGATCTTTCGGAGGCGATGCTGCGTTGCCAGCGCGCAACGTACGGCGACGGGCTCGACGAGCGCTACATGCACAAGTACATGTGGACATGGAAGCCGCATTACTACTTCGCCGGCTTGTCCTTCTACAACTTCCCGTACGCTTTCGGCCTGCTTTTCGGTACCGGTCTTTATGCGATGTACCGTGAGCGCGGGCAGCGTTTCGTTACGGAGTACGAAGATCTGCTGGCGAGCACCGGCACCGCTGATGCAGCGACGCTGGCGAAGCGCTTCAAGATCGACCTGCGCAAAAAATCGTTCTGGAAAGCCAGCCTCGACGTGATCGCCGAGCGCATCGATCGGTATTGCGAGCTGTAGTTTTCAAAGTGGAGAGTCAGAGTGGAGAGTGTGCCTTTGCTGCGACTCTCCACTCTGACTCTCCACTCTGACTCTCTACTTCTCTACTCTTTACTCATTGCCGCGATCTGTGCCACGACCGCTTCGCGCTTCACAGCGCCGTTGACGATTGTGCGCACGATGCCATCGCGGTCTACGTAGATTGTGGTGGGCATGCCGCGGACGCCGTATGCGTCGCCGACTTTGCCGTCGGGGTCTTCGACGACGAGATAGGGAATTTTGTTGTCGTCGGCAAATTTGCGCAGGTTTGCATTTTCGTCCTGCAGGCCGATGCCGATGAAGACCACATTTGGATCGGCGATTTCCTTGTAGGCGGCGGCGAGGTCGGGCGTTTCTTCGATGCAGGGCGGGCACCATGAGGCCCAGAAGTTGATCAGCAGCGTTTTGCCGCGCAGGTCGGCGAGGGCGACGTTGTTTTTTCCGTCGAGAGTTTTTAGTGTGAAGGTGGGTGCGGGCTTTCCTTCGCGCAGCAGCGACGACATCGACATATTGATGGGCACACTGGCGAGTGTGGTGTCCTGCTTTGTGTAGCTGAGGATGAGGGCGGCGGCGCCAACGCCGAACAGCGCGGCGCCGATGAAGAGGAGAATCAGCGCGGCCGGGTTGCGGCGCGGCGCGGGGGATTCGGACATGCGCTGTATTCTCACCTACGCGGATGTGCGGGCGCTTTTGGGCTTTTGGGCGCAGTCGCCGTCCATCTGTTGCGCGCGCTGTTATGCGCGCAACGCTGCTGCGAGCAGACGCGGCATGTGTCGCCAGCTCGGATCGAGCGAGAAGCGCGTGACGCGTTGGGCGACTTCGAGCGCGTTGCGATGTGTGATGAACCAGAGCGGCTTGGGCATCAGGCTGAAAGCGCCGTGCCGCCAGGCGCGCGGCATTTCGCGGAACGACGCGCGCATAACCGTCTTCTGTGCGTCGCGGATGAGATAGGCGTTGTGCACCATGCCGATGCCGCTGCCGATGTCGTGGATGGTGTGGCCGGGGTGTGCGCCCCAGGCTGCGCCTGGAAGTAGGAAACCGCCGGCGCCCCAGATGTTCACGCCGATGCTGCCGTAGCGCAGTTCGTCGATGGCCGCATCGAGTGCGGTGGCGTGCGTGCGTGCCGTGCGCGGGTCGATCAGCAGCGTGGCGCTCAGCGTGCCGCTGAGTTTCTCGTTGGCGAAGCGGACGGCGTTGCGCAGGTACGTCGGCACGTCGGGCGCGGGCAGCGCGGTCTGGGCCAGCACTGGGCAGAAGGCTTCTTCAACGAAGGCGTGCTGCGGCGCGTTCGGGTCCAGGTTGGTAATGAGCGCGCGCAGCGGATCGTGGTCGAAGCGCTCGGCGTGTGGGTGCGCCTGCAGGGCGGCGTGACCGCGTTCGGCGCTGCCGGGATAGTAGGGTGCGCGGGCGGGCAGTTCGCGCAGCAGCCGGCGAATTTCGTTCAGCAGCGGCTCGTTGCCGGACCAGCCCTGTGGCAATACCAGCACCTGTGATGAGCAGCAGTTGTATCCGTTGTGCACCACGCGCTGCGAGACGATGTTCTCGGCCTGGAAGTGAAAATCTGCGGCCGTCCAGTCCCCTGGGTTTCCTGGCACGACGATGACCGGGCTGACGCCGCCGAGTTCGCTGGTGATGCGCTTGTTCAGCAGTGCCTCGCCGCGCGCCTTGCGTTGTGCGCCGTCGGCGCCGCTTCCGAAGACGATGGCATCGTGCGTGCGTGCGCTGCCGGTGATGTGAATTTCGTCGATCGCTGGGTGCTGCACGGCGGCGGCCCCAACTGCGGCGTCGCCGTATACGAGGCGCAGGAAACCGGCGTCGATGTAGGGCGCCAGAATTTGCTCGATCAGAGGCCCGGCGTAATCGTTGACCGGATTCATCTTCAGCAGCACAACTTGGTTCTCGGCGTACAGCTTGTGCAGCGTATCGAGAATTGGGATTGAAACGACGTTGCCGGCGCCGAGCACCAGCGCGATTGCGCCGGGGCTGTTCTCGTGCGGCTGTATATGGGTGATGTGTGGGGCGCCGGGCGGCGTGAGCACTTCGACGATGAGGCCGTGCACGAGCAGATTTTCGAATGCGTTCGTTGGGAAGACCTGCGTGGCGAGTCGCCCGTCGGCGCGCCGTCGCGTGCGCAGGCGTGGCGTTTCATCGCGGGCGAGCGTTTCGAGTGTGGAGAGCAGCGTGGTCATGCCGTATGCGGCCGCCCATGGGCCGAGCATCCATTCCTCGCCGGCCGCGTTTGCGTGTGGATCGTGGCCTTTGCGTATGGCGGACAAATCGGCCAGCGCTTGTGCATGTCGTCCGAGTGCGGCGCGAGCAGTGCGCAGTAATTTGATTTTTGCAGGCAGCGGCATGCACGCCCATGTGGCTTTGTTTTCCTGCAGCGCTGTGAGAGCTGTGTGGAGTGTGGAGTTGTTTTTTGTTTCCATGCCCGGATTTTTTTTTCACGTCTCGCGCGGCGGGGGCAATGTGGACGCGATGAGCGGAAAGACCAGCCAGGCGGCGGAGAAGCCGAAGAGCGAGCCGGTCAGCACGCGCAGTTGCCAAACGCTTTCGCGCAGGGGGATCCACTGGAAGGGTGGGAAGAGGCTGAAGGGCGGCTGGCTGAACAATTGTGAGAAGCCATCGAGGGCGATGGGCAGCACGCCGACGGTGACGAAGAGCCACCACGGCATCGGGCGCATGCGCCTGCGCAGCACGGCGAACAGCATGCCGCCGAGGGCCATGGCTGGGTAGATGGCCATGTCGCGTTGGCAGAGCGCGATTTTGTAGCCCATCTGTGGGTTGCCTTGGAAGTCGCGGGCGGCGAAAAGTCCGCGGGGGGTGCGGGTATCAAGGCCGGTTTTTTGTTCGAATTCGTCGCGTGAGTAGACGGTTTTTTCGCCGAACAGGTAAAACGAGCGGAAGCCGTAGGTGTGGCAGAGCGCTTTGTAAGGCTGGTAGATCAGCTGTGCGCTGCGTTCCCAGCCGGCCGATTTGAGCACGGCGGCGCCGATGGGCAGAGCGGCGTAGGCGATCAGAAAGGTACAGGAGAGGGCGAGCCAGTGGTCCTGGACGAATGTGGCGAATCGATCAAGTGCACGCATGATGGGTCAGCCCTCGAAGAGTGTGCGGTTTTCGGACACCCATGCCCACAGCTGGCGAATGCCTGTGGGGAGCGAGACGGTGGGTTTCCAGCCGAGGCGTGCGGCAAGCTTGGCGTTGTTGGAGACGAAGCACGGTTGATCACCGGGGCGCCAGTCGCCGTGGGTGACGGGAAGGGGGTGGCCGGCGAGTTCCTCGAGCAGTGGCGCGGTCTCAGTCCAGATGGCGATGGTGTTGTCGATGCCGCCGCCGATGTTGAATACTTCGCCAGCCGCACGGTCGAGGTTGTGCCATGCGGCATCGTATGCGGCGACGAGGTCAGTGACGTGCAGCATGTCGCGCACCTGTTTGCCATTGCCGTAGATTTTGATCGGCCGGCCGAGCACGGCGGCGATGATGAAATGTGCGAGCCAGCCCTGGTCTTCGACGCCGAATTGGCGCAGGCCGTAGATGGTGCTCTGGCGGAAGACGACGGTGCGCAGGCCGTAAATGCGGGCGTAGTCGTGCACATATTGGTCGCCGGCGCCCTTCGAGCAGCCGTAGGGTGAATGAAAATCGAGCGGGCGGCTTTCATCGATGCCAGCGGGGAAATCGCGAAAGTGGTAGCGCTGTGCTTCCTCGACGAGTGCGACGTCTTCCATGCTTCCGTAGACCTTGTTGGTCGACGCATAAAACAGGGCTGGGGGGGTGCTAAGGCTGCGGACAGCTTCGAGCACATGGAAGGTGCCGAGCGCGTTGATTTCGAAGTCCTCGCGCGGGTTGCGCAGCGAGGTGGTGACTGCCGTTTGTGCGGCGAGATGCAGCACGAGGTCGGGCTGCGCATGTTCGATGGCGGTTCGGACGGCATCGGCATCGCGCACATCGCCGGTGATGCAGCGCAGATTTTCTGCGCCTGGGCGGCTGCGCAGCCAGTCTAGGTTGTACTGCGTGCGCGGTCGGGAGAGGTTGTCGTAGATCGTGACGGCGGCGCCGCGGCTGAGGTAGTAAGCGGCGGCGTTGCTGCCGATGAAGCCTGCGCCGCCGGTGATCACGAGGCTGTTCATGAGAGGGGCATTATCCGCGGAAAGCGCGCAGTTTTTACGGTCGTCTGCGCATGGCCTTCGCTTTTGCCTTCAGGTCTTGAAAGAATTCGCTGTCGACGATTTCTTCGACCTGCTTTTGCCGTTTGGTTTCGTCGATTTCGATCTTCAGTTCTTCGACTTTGCGAATGAGGGCTTGTTCGCGTTGGTAGATCTTGGCGGCCATGCTGGTGAACACTTCCGCGAGCAGCACGATTTCGTCGCGTAGATTTGTGGCGGACAAAGTGGTGATGTTCTGGTCGTACTTGCCTTCGCCGACCTGGCGAGCGGCGGAGGTGAGGCGGCCGATCGGCTGCGTCAGTGCGCGGGAGATTAGGTAGACCATGACGAGCAGGAGGATGAATAGCACGACTGCGCCGATGCCGACGTTGGTCTGGATGTCGTTTTGAACCTGTTCGATGTAGGAAGCCTGGTAATCGACGCCGACGGCGGCGACGATTTTGCCTTCCTTGTTGCGCACGGGGGCGTAGGCGGAGACCCAGGTGCCCCAGTTGTCTTTGTACGGCTTTTCGGCGTAGAGGAAAAATTCCTTGAAGCCGTTGGTCATTTTGCCCGTCGAGGTGTAACGCTCTTTGAATTTCGAAGCCTTGGTCGGCTCATAGCGCGCCCACAGGTCGACGAGAAAGATCACGTCCTGGGGTTTGTCGGTGGGCACATAAATGTAAGGCCATGCGCGCGGGTCGATATGGTGCACCGAATCGAGCCAGTTGATCTGCTTAGTGAAGCGCGGATCATCGGTAAAGCCTGCGGTGTTGGGCACGCCCTCTGCGTAGAGCGTCATCAGTTGTTCGGCATCTACGCCGTCGGCCGCCGCTTTGACGATGTTCGTCAAGTCGGTGGTGATGCGCGTCATGGCCAGGTTGGTGACATAGCTATAGAACCAGTAGTAGCTCGCTGCGAAGGCGACGATGAAGAGCGTAGAGAATGTCAGCAGCAGTTTTATACGCAGGCTGACAAAAAGCTGGTTTTTCTTTTTGCGCGTAGGATCAGCCGACGCAGAGGGAGATGCAGGAGTATTCGAGCTTACCGGATTTAGAGTGGTCATGATTTCTCACGTGGTGAGCCAGCGCCGACGGGCGTGATTCAGCATTATGGAGACTAAGCTGTTGTAACTCAATCCGGCCCAATGCGCCATTGTTGGCAGCGCTGAAAAGTTTGGGTGCATACCGGCGAGTGGGTTGATTTCGAGCAGCTGTGGCTGGCCATCTTCATCGAGTCGGATGTCGACGCGACCGGCGTCGCGAGCGCCGAGGATGCGAAAGGCGCGCACGCCGAGGTCACACAGCTGCGTACGCAGATTTTCGTCGCGCACGGGAGCGTAGAGTTCGGCGCCGTCGCGGTCGGGTTGCTTTTCCTGATAGCCGTAGATGCCGCCAGCGGCGGCGGCCTTGACCTCGGCGGCGCCGAGTGCGTATGTGTCGTCACCGGCGCCGAGCACGCCGACGGTGAATTCGGCGCCGGTGAGAAAGCGTTCGACCAGGGCGGGCTGCTGGTAGTGCGCGTGCACATAGCGTACGCGTTCGCGCAGCGCCTGCGGCGTGTGCACGATGGCGCCGGCGTCGATGCCTTTCGACGACCCTTCGCGCACGGGTTTGACGAACAGTGGGAAGCGCGGCGTTGTTGCCAGCAGTGTGGCGACGGCGTGTTCGGTGTCTGCGACGGTGAAATCGGCCGTCGGCAGGCCATGGGCGCGCCAGATGCGTTTGCTGAAGGCTTTGTCGATGCAGATCGCCAGGGTGAGCGGGTCGGCGAATGTGTAGGGGATGCGCCAGGCGTCCAGCAGGCCGGGGACTTGAGATTCGCGTGCGCTGCCCCACAGCCCTTCTGCAAAATTGAACACGGCGTCGACGGTGTGGCCGGCGGCGAGGAAGCGCACGAGGTGTTCGATGGCGCCAATGCGCACGACTTCGTAGCCGGCGGTGGAGATGGCGTTCGCCAGCGCGTCGATGGTAATGTCGCTGTCGAGTTCGGCGAAGTAGTCGTCGCTGTAGGCGTTCAACACGTCCGGGGGCACATCGCTGCGCAGGTTGTAGACCAGGCCGATGCGCATTGTGCGACTGGGGTCGGACAGGGAGGGAATAGGCGCATTCGACATGGGGGGTAATTCTATAGATCGAGCTGGTTCAGGATGTTTGTGGCGCGTTTGCGCCGGGTCAGTCGCCAATTGAGCATGCTGGACTCGTAGTGGCTGCGCATGAACAGGATGGCGCCGATGGCGAGTGCGGCGCAGAGCAGGCAGACGCCGATATAAAGTGGCGCGGCATTGGCAAGACTTAATATTGTGCTGATCACCAACAGCGCACCGAGCACCAGTGAGGCGAAGATGGTGCCGGCCGCAGTGAGATAGCTGTCCATAAAGATGCCGACGCGTCCGCGTTTGTCTTCGGGCACGAGCGACTGCAGAGATTTGCTGGCTGAATTGTTCATCGTGTCGTGCACGATCTGTGTTGTCAGCATGGCGAGAATGGCGGTGCGCACGTCCGCTCGCAGCAGCGCTACGCAGGAGACGATCAGCGTAACGATGGGCAGAATCAGGAATGCATTTTTCAGCTGGATGCGTTCGATGAGGCGGCTGGTGAACAGGCCTTGCATCAGCATCGAGATTAGGATCACGATGATGCGGTAGGTGGCGAAGAATTCCGGAAATGAGGAGCCACTGGACCAGGTGTGGTCGGCATTGACGAGAAAATTGAATTCGATGATGGTTGCGCACAACACGAGCAGCATGACGGAGATCGTCAGGTAGCGGAACATGGGCACAGTGCGGATGAACTGGAAGCCCTCGATGAAGGTGGCGCGAACGCCCTCGCTGCGCGGTAGGGGCTTCGTCTGGCTGTACTTGCGGAGGCCGAGCGTGATCAACGCGAATGCGCCGGCGTAGATCAGTACGTTGATCCACAGCATATCGGCGAGTGGTCTATGCAGCTGGTCGCTCAGGATGCTCGGGCCGATGAGGCTGAGGCCGAGGCCGCACAATTTGCCGACGAGGCCGAGGGCGGTGATGATAGGGAAGAGCCGCTTGGCCTGCGACATGCTGAAGATGTCGGCGGCGAGCACCCAGAATATGGCTGGCAGGAAGAGCCACTGCTGGTCGGTCAGCAAATATAGGAGGGAGTAATTGAGGGCGGGTGGGGCATCGAGTGCAAAGAGCAGGCGGATGCCGAGGGTGAAGGCGAGGAAGGCGACGAGCACACCAGCGATGAGGCGTACGCGGTTTACGCGATCAACGATGAGCGACTGGACTGCGCTCATCAGGAGGATGATGGCGAAGTCGGCGATCCAGACCAGCAGGATCTGAGGCACGCCGATATTGCTGAGGAAACCGCTAATGGATGCGACGCTTGAGATTTGCATCGCGGCTGCGTTTAGGAAGAGCACGCCACCCAGTACCAGTGCAGGTGTGACTTCGTCGCGACGCAGTCGGAATATCTTCTCAAGCGTTGCATTCATCAGTAGTTTGTTGGTCGTTGGTTTGTACGAATCCCGCTCCGATTTGTGCTGCGAGCAGGAATTTAGGAAATCAGTGCTTCGGCCGCCTGTCGGACGATTTCGGTGAACGGATGATCGGGAAAGCGCAGAGCAAAGATGCCTTCGCTGGCGAGGATCATCATTTCATCCGAGTGCGGAAAGACGGCGGCGACTTCGCAGCCGTAGGATATTGCGACGCGCTTTTTAACATCGACCAGGTCGAGGGTGGAGGGTGCCTTGTTGACGATCAGCATCAGCTTGGGCACGTCGAGTTTGCGCGCGACGGAGACGGTGACGGCGGTGCCCTGGTAGTCCTGCGAGTCCGGCCGCAGGATGATGGCGAGTGCGTCTGAGATGGCGATGGACAGCAGTGTTTCTTCGTTGAGGCCCGGGTGCGTGTCGATCATGAGCACGTCGAGGTCGAGCTTTTCGATCAGCCGCTGGTAGCCGTCGTTGAGCAGGCCGACGTCATAGCCTTCGCGCAGCACTTTGGCGATGTCGCTGGCCTTCATACTGGAGGGCACGAGATAAATCTTGCCCTTCATGCCTTCGGAGACGCGCATGGTGACGTCGCGGGCGGCATCCTCGATGTTGCACTTGCCCCACAGGTAGTCGTTGAGCGAGTGGCCGATGTCGTCTTCTTTCAGGCCGAACAGCACGTGTACGCCGGGCGACAGGATGTCGGTATCGATAATGCACACGCGCATGCCTTTTTGGGCAAGCACGGCGGCGATGTTGGCGGTGGTGTTGGATTTTCCGGTGCCACCACGGTAGGAGTGAATTGAAATAATCGTGGCCATGAGGTAATTTTTTTACTTGCGCCGCACGAAGAGCAGCGTGATGTCATCAAATTGGTCTGCTTCTGCAATGTGGCTGCGCATGGCTGACTGCACTCGCTCCATCATTTCTGGTGCGGAAGCAGCGGGGCTGGACAGTAAACGGCGAAAACGTTCGTCGCCGTAGCGTTTGCCATGCGGATCGCGCGCGTCGGGCACGCCATCGGTGTAGCTGATCAGCATGTCGCCTGATTCGAGCACGGTATGGTCAACCGTGAACTCAATGCCGCCTATCATACCCACCGCCGGGCCTGTGGGTTTGAGCGTTTTGCGTATGGCGCCATCGGGGCCGACGATATAGGGCGGGTTGTGGCCGCCATTGATGTAATCGAGCACGCCGGTGCGCGGGTCGAGGATGCCGAAGAACATCGTGGCGAACATGTTCAGTTCGGAGTGATTCTCGACGATGTAATTGTTGGTGAGGGTGACGGATGCTTTGAGCGCGTTGACACCGACGGAAGAAAGGCCGCGGTGGCGGCTGCTGCCGATAGGGGCGGGCGAATCGCTGGTGAGCAGATCCGTCAGGTCCATGTTGTGGTTCTGCTGGGCGAACGCGCGCGTCATGCTGCGGATGAGCGCCATGAAGAGAGCTGCGCCGACGCCTTTGTCGCAGATGTCGGCGATGACGAGCCCGACGCGGCGGCCCTGCGTGAGGGTGAAGGTGTCGTAGAAGTCGCCGGCGACTTCGCGTGCGGGCTGGAGCGATGCAGCGAGTTCCCAGCCTTCCGGCTGGGGCAAGTCCTTGGGCAGGAAGTCGAGCTGGAAACGGCGGGCGGTGGCAATGTCGTTGAGCAGTTTTTCGCGTTTGATCAGCTCGTGTTGCTCGATGCGCCTTCTGCGGGTGACGAGGGTGTCTTCGATTTGAATGCGCAGCAGCGCGGTCGATGCCGGATGCAGCATCCAGTCGGCGGCGCCGGCGATCATGCATTGGTCAACGATCGCTTCGAGCGTGTCGGACTGGCTGGCTGGCACCAGCAGGAGCGAGGCGATGCTTTTGAGTCGTTCGTCGGTCATCAGCTGATGTACGAGTTCGACCGCCTGTTTGTCTGGTGCATCGACGTTGATGAGGGCGATTTCGGGCGCGTTGGTGCTGGCCAGGAGCAGGGCTGTGGCGTTGTCAGCGACTTCGTCGACTTTGTCATAGCCCATTTCGCGCAGGTGCTGTGCAAGTTTTTTGCGGCGTGAATCAGTGCCGTCGACGAGGAGGATGCGGGCGGAGTCGATCATGGAATTGCCTCAGCTGCCATTCGCAGCGCGGTTGACGATGAAGGTATTGTGATTGCGATCGTTGACGAACTCGTAGATGAAGTCGTCTGTTCCCTGGCGGGCGAGATATACACCGAGGCCGCCGATCGGGCGGTCTTCCAGCTGTTTGTCCAGATGTGCAGGTGTGTCGTTCTGCGTCGGATCGTAGGGGATGCCGCAATCGTAGAGATCAACACGCAGGCGGTCTTCTTCGACGTGATAGGAAATTTCGACGTCGCCGCTGCGGCCGGCCTCATCGTAGCCATGTATGACGATGTTGGCCAGGATTTCATCGACGGCGAGCGTAAGTTTATAGGCGCGTTGCTTGTCGATTCCGGCGCTGCCAGTTGCACGTTTGACGAATTCGCGCACTGCTTTAAGCGAATCGAGGTTGCCGGGAACCGTGAGATTTTCGGTATCCATGAGCTGCGTCTCCCGTTCGCAGATGTATCGGCCCCGGGCATCGCCCGGGGCTTTGGGGTGGTGGGGATTCTGCTGGCTAAGTGAGTCGCCAAAAGTTCTGGCGGCAGATTCGCCTCTTCGCAAAGCGGGGGAGGCGAATCTGCCGGACAAAACTTATGGACAGGAACTTAGGCTTCGATTTGTGCGGCGTCGTAGGATTCCAACATCACGACGCTGTGGCTGAAGCCGGTCATTTCGATGGTTTCCTGCACGGTTTCCTGTGCGCCAACGACGAAGATGCGGATGCTGGCGCCCATTTTCTGCTTGGCGAAGACCAGCGCGCGCAGGCCTGCGCTCGACATGTAGCTCAGGTCGCTCACGAGCAGCGCCAGGCTCTTCGGCTGCGCCACCGCTGCCTGTTCGACTGCGGTCTTGAACTGGCCGGCCACGCTTGCATCCAGCTCACCGCTCAGTGTGATTCGGACGACGCCGTTGTGGATATCAGATGTCAGGTTAAATGCCATGGTTTTCTCCTTATTTTCTGCGTGTGTTTGTGTGTGTTTGCTTGTGTTTGCTTGTGTTTGCTTATTGATCGTGATTTGCCAGCTGCTGTGGTTCATCCGTTTGTTATCCCGAATTACATTTTTCCTCTCAGAGGGGCTTCCCTCTGAAAGGGAGCCCCTCTGAAGGGGAGCCCCTCTGAAGGGGAGAAGAGATGCGATTCGGGAAGATGACAAGGCAAGTGTGCAAGTCGCGTTTGTTCATCGTCCAACGACGATCAGCGTCGAGCGCGGACCCATGAAGATGTGCGATTGTTCGGGCAGTTCAGGTTCAGTGCCGACTTCGTAGATGTCGTTGGGGTGTGCGGCGCCGGTATTGGCGAATACGTGCCAGCGCTTGCCGTCCGGCAGCTGCGGCAGTTCGAAGATGTGCGTATCCCAGTGCATGTTCAGCGCCACGTATACGTAGTCGTCCTTGCTGTGTTTTCCACACAGCATCCAAGCCAGGACGCGGCTGTCATGCGACCAGTCGGGGTGCCAGGCGTGCGGGCCGTGCCAACTGATGTCCGGATATCCGCTGCCGAGTGTGTCGCGGCCGGTCAGAAAATCGCGGCGGCGCAGCGCTGGGTGTGCTGCGCGAAACTTCGTCATCCGGCTGGCGAAAGACAGCAATTCGGCATTTTTCTCGACGAGCGACCAATCCATCCAGTTCAGCTCGTTGTCGTGGCAGTAGGTGTTGTTATTGCCATTCTGTGTGCGCGCTACTTCGTCGCCCATCAGCATCATCGGGATGCCCTGGCTGGTCAGCAGCATGATGAAGGCGTTCTTCATCTGCCGGTTACGCAGCGCGTTGATCTCTGTATCGTCGGTAGGGCCTTCCCAACCACAGTTCCACGATTCGTTGTCGTTGGCGCCGTCGTTGTTGTTTTCGCCGTTGGCTTCGTTGTGCTTTTCGTTGTACGAGACCATGTCGTGCAGCGTGAAGCCGTCGTGGGCTGTGATGAAGTTGATCGACGCAGTCGGCCCGCGCGAGGCGTAGAGGTCGGGCGATCCTTGGACGCGCAGCGCCATTTCGCCGACCTTGCCGGGCTCGCCCTTGAGGAACTGGCGTACGCTGTCGCGGAACTTGCCGTTCCATTCGGCCCAGCGCCCATAGGCGGGGAAGGAGCCGACCTGATAGAGTCCGCCGGCGTCCCAGGCTTCGGCGATGAGCTTGACTTTGCCGAGGATCGGATCGAAGGCGAGCGACTCGAGCAGCGGCGGGTTGGACAGCGGTGCGCCAGACGGGTCGCGGCCGAGGATGGCGGCCAGGTCGAAGCGGAAGCCATCGACGTGGTATTCAGACGCCCAGTAGCGCAGGCAATCGACGACCATGTTGCGCACGATCGGGTTGTTGCAGTTGAGCGTGTTGCCGGTGCCGCTGAAGTTGAAGTAGTACCCCTCCGGCGTGAGCATGTAGTACGTCTGGTTGTCGATGCCGCGGAAAGACAGCGTCGGGCCAAATTCGTTGCCCTCGGCGGTGTGATTGAACACTACGTCGAGCATGACTTCGATGCCGGCGGTGTGCAGTTCCTTTACCAGCTGTTTGAGTTCATCGGCGACCATGGTGCCATCGCCGCGGCGGCCGACGGCGGCGTATCCGGCTTTGGGCGCGAAGAAGCCGACGGTGCTGTAGCCCCAGTAGTTGTAGAGGCGTTCGCCGGTGAGCGGGTTCAGCCGATCGTTCTCCATTTCGTCGAACTCATAGATGGGCAGGAGTTCGATGCAGTTCACGCCGAGCGACTTGAGATACGGAATTTTTTCGCGCAGGCCGGCGAAGGTGCCGGCATGGCGCACGTTGGATGACGCGTGCTTCGTCATGCCGCGCACGTGTGCCTCGTAGATGACGAGCTTCTCGATGGGAATTTCGAGCGGCCGGTCGGACTCCCAGTCGAAGTCGTTCTGCACGATGCCGGCGCGATATGGGTAAACGTCCTGCCAGTTCGGTGCGACGCCCCACACGTTGCGGCCGCTGACGGCGCGTGTGTACGGATCCATCAGCACGTGGGTCAAGTCGAAGCGATGGATGCCTGGTTCGCCGCGTGTTGCTGAGTTGCCGGGGCCGGTCATGCGGAAACCGTATTCGATCGACTCCGGGTCTAGGTCGAAGACGACCATGCTGAACACGTCGCCGATGCGGAATTCGCCCCACAGAGGCTCGTGCGTCTGCGGGTCGGTGAAGAGTCCGCGGAATGGAATTTCGGCAAAGGGTTTGGCAGCACCTTTTTTGAACAGCACGAGCTGGCAGTAGTTGGCGTTATGTGAAAAGACAGAGAAATTCACGCCGCCGGCCACGATCGTCGCTCCAAACGGCAGCGGCGTGCCATGGCGCAGGCGTATGCCTTCGTGCTCGTGCGTAGGATAGCTGTCGACGCGGACAAGGCTGGCGAGGTCGGAGACGGCGGTGGAATCGTTCATTTCAGCAGTCCGACGCCTTCCAGGACAGTAGCGCTGGTTTTGAAGAAACTGAGGAAGCCGGTGAGTGACATGGTGTCGCTGAGGTCCTCAGAGAGCCCGGCGAGCAGCACGGTGCCGCCCTTGCCCGCGATGGCGCGGTAGCTGGCGAGCAGCATGCGCAAGCCGGCACTGGACATGTAGCTGACGCGGCTCATGTCTAGCACCAGCTTGGTGCATGTCTGCGCCAGCGTCAGGATTTGTGATTGGGCGGCTGCGGCGTTGCTGCCGTCGATGTCGCCGATGATCGTGGCTACGGCGATGCCGTCAACGGAATTGGTTTCAATTTCCATATTTATGCCGGTTCCAGTGTGACCTTCACGCGCAGGCTGCCTTCGCTTGCCGGCAGTGTGACGGTCAGGCCGGTTGCGTCGAAGTTGGTGTACGGCTTGCCTTCGATTTCGACGGCCGTGATCTTGATGCTGCCGGGGGGCAGGATATCGGGTGAGACGCGCAGGATGTTGTTCTTGAAGCCGTTCGCTTGCGGCTTGAAGTGCAGCGTGAGCGGCTGCTTGTGGATGAGCAGGTTCTGGTACGTCTGCGCCAGATAGCACAGCTCGGTGGAATGGTAGCCGCTCATCGAGTGGCTGCCCTTGAAGCGTTCGGTGCCGACGAGGAAGGGCAGGCCGTTGGCGAGCACGTTGAAGTAGACCGCGCCGTCATCGTGGTCGAGGAAGAATGCGTTGTAGAACGCTTCGGACTCGCGCGCGAGCTTGAGATTTTCCTCGCCGCCGTAGACGCCGTTCATGATTAGGTAGGCGAGGATGCCCTGTTCCTGCTGCCACCACGCCTTGCGGTCGTGGAAGGCGAAGCGGTGCAGTTCTTCGTCGTCGTTCTTCATGCGCTCCATCACGTCGTACCAGCCGCCGCGCTGCGTGTCCATGGTCACCTTGGGCATCGCCTCGGCGATGCGCTCGGCGAACCACTTGTACTTTTCCTTCGGCATCAGGTTGTACATGCGTGTGATATTCCAGGCGACCTTGAGGTTGTGGCCGGGCACGCCGCGATTCTGCTGCCACATGTGTGTGATGTCGTGCGACCAGTCCTCGTGGAACTTTTCCTGCATGAACGGGCTGTGCTCGTAATTCGGCATGTGCTCGGCGATCATGTCGAAGGTATGCTCGAGCATCTTCGCGTATTGTTCCTCACCGGTGGCGAGGTACAGATTGATCAAGTACGCCGGTGCATGGTCGCCCACGGAGTTCCAGTTTTTCTTGCCCTTGTTCGCGCCGAGCGCGTCACTGCGTGCGTCGAGCGTGATCGGGTCGAGGTGCGAGAAATAGCCGCCCTTTTCGGTGTCGAGGAAGAAGCGCTCGAACAGCGAAACCGTCAGCTCCGCATCCTTGAGGATGCGCGGGTCGCCGGTGATGCGGTAGGTTTGGATCGGGCCGGCGAGGGCGTAAATCTGTTCGTAGGCGGGGACGGCGTCGTAGTCGTCGCCGAACTCGGAGGAGAAGACCTTGTCTTCCTTGTCCCCGTGCACGTCGATGCCGTGGTACCAGTAGACGATCTTTTCGTCAGCGTCGTAGAAGCGCATGTGATCGCGCAGGTATGCGGTGCCTTTTTCGGCGGCTTCGAGGAAGCGTTCGTCGCCGGTGAACATGTAGGCGGAGGCAAAGCCGTACACCAGGCGCGAGATGGTGTCGGTCTCCTGACGGTAGTTGTCTTTTTCTTTCTTGCCGTTCAGCGTGATCGTGGTGCGGTAATCGCGGTAATCAATCGCGCCGTTGGGGAACTGCGCGTTGAGATAAAAATTGCCGATTTCGTGAATCTGTTTGACCCACCAGTCGCTTTTCTCAAATGCGAACTCATCTGGCTTGGTGCCGGCGAAGGTGAGGTACTGCGCCTCGAAGACCTGGCCTTCGCCCTGCGCGTAGAACACGCCATACGTGAAGACGAAGCGGCCGGGTGTGAGCATGTCGCGCATGCGGCCGGTGGCGTCGGCCCACGGGTTGCCGAGATTGCGCGTCATCAGTGCGTAGGTGTTGCTCTTGATTTTGATTTCAAACTCAGTGCCGCCCGGGGTCTTGACGCCATAGACATCTCGATTGCGGTCGAAGAATGTCACGTAGCCTGCGATGGTGTCGGAGATTGTTTTTACAAGTGTGCTGGTCATGTTTTTTATTTCCTTTTTAGGTTTTCTTTTTTGTGCGTCTGGCTCGTCTCGCTGATTTTTCAATTGATGTAAGTGAGATGTACGTGCGCTTTTGCTAATGAAGACGCAGTGCAATTTTTTGGTCAATTTCCGCTTATTGCTGAGGTGCAGAGGTCGGGGACTGACTACTTTTCATCTTGTGATGATGCAGCAGGTCGAGCGGGTTCGGGAAAATATAGAGCAAGGCGATTAGTACGAAGATGAATTGTGAGATTGAAGGATTAATAAATGTGCTGATGATGGCGAATATGCACAGCACCGGTGCCATCAGAATGCGACGCTCTACATGAGAGACGACGGCGGCGGGCATCTCGGCTGACACCAGGCGACGCTTTTGCGTCGCGTGCCGCCAGGTCATCCACAGGAAGACTCCGGCGACGATGAGGTTGAGCGCATAGGCGATCATCGATGCCTGGTCTGTCGTGTGATGCGCCAGCAGGCCGGCGAAGAATGGCATGGTGGCGATGGCCAGTAAAAAAAAATTGTTCAGCCAGAGCAGCGCACGATCGTGGCGCTTGATGCCCAGGAACATATTGTGGTGGCCGACCCAGAACATGCCAACGAGCACGAAGCTGATGACGTGCCCGAGCAGCGAGGGCAGCAGGCTGGGCAGGAGCGCAAGCAGTCCACCCTCAGGCAGATGCTCCGGCACCTTCAGCTCGAGCACAAGCAATGTGATGACAATCGCAAAGACACCGTCGCTGAATGCGTTGATGCGTTCATTGCCGTGCGTGCCGTGTGTCTTTTCAACGATGTTCATAGTTGCTTGGCTCATGCCGCGTAAAAACCCCCACGTTTTCAGGCGCGGGCATGCATTATGTCGATGATTGTGCGCGCGAACATGTGACAGTGTCCGCCGGTGCGGGCCGTCACCAGGTCGCCGTCAACGACCACGTCCTGGTCCGTATAAATCGCGCCCATATTGCGGGCGTCACCGAGCAGATTGTTGTGGCAGACGAGTTTTCGGCCGCGCACGAGTTCGGGCGCCGGTGAGGCCAGCCACAATCCGTGGCAGATGATGCCCTTAATGATTGTCGGCTCGGCGAAGGCGCGCTTCAAAAACTCGACCGCCGGCGGCAGCTTGTGAATGTCTTCGGTCCAGCGCAGACGGTCAGACACTATGCCTGCCGGCACGATGACGGCGGAGTAGCTGCGCAACTCGTCGTCGCTCATGTTCTCGAAGCTGCGATGACACTCGAACGGATAGTGCTCTTCATGACCTTTGAATGTGAGGTACGGCTGGCCCCACAGGCGGCTCATGAAATGCAGTTCGATGCCTTCTTCGGGAAAGCGATGTTCATAGTAAAAAATTTCTTTTTCGTAAAAATCACTTTCGAGGAGGACAGCTACTTTTTTGCCGGCAAGTCGCATTTCCATAAAATTTCCTGAATAGGACTCCCAGAGTTTAGTTTGGGTGAGTTAACCATGAGTTCATTGTGCGTCACGGCGATTTGCAGGCTCACGGTTGCGAGATGTGATGTCGTACGCGCAAAAGTGTAGCATAGCCGTGTGTATATTTGATGAACCAACCGTCATAAGGTACGCGGCAAGTTGTTTTTCGTCGTGGTTTGTCAGCGGCGATCGTCAGCGAATGCGCAGGCGGCGTGATTTGCTGCGCTACGGTTCGGGGGAGTGGCCGCGCGCTGTGCGAATTGCCGCCGCTACCACGAGCGCCGTGATCAGCGCCGCCAGCGCCAGCACACCGAAGCTCAGTACGCCCGGTGGTGCCTGCGCGCGCACGGCCAGCGCCGCCAGACCGGCCGCTGTCCCGCCGCCGATCGCGTGTGCGCCGCGTCGCAGCCGTGCGCGCATGATCTGCTCGACGCCGTCGACGCGTGTGAATGCGCGCAGCGCGCGTTCCGTGCGCATCGCGTCCCATGCCGCGAGTGCTGCGCCTGCGCTGACGATTGCCGCCGCCGGCAGTGCAAGGATGCCGCCGATCGCCGCCAGTCCGAGCATGCCCGCCAGCCCGAGGTGCAACAGCTCGTCGACACCGCGTTTCCATGCCACCAGCCACACCGCACCCAGTGCGAACGCCGCTACTACCGCCATGTGTTGTCCGCTCGCCAGCAGTGCCGCCGCCGCCAGCAGCGTCGCTGCGGCCGTCGTTGCGAAGATGATTCGTAGTAGCGTCATGCCACGCCTCCGATATTGCCGCGCGCCTGCAGCGCACTTGGCCGCAGTGCGCTGCGCAGTACGGTATCGAGTGGCTCGTCCACGTCCCAGTCCACCGTAGTGATGCCCTGCCGGCGCAGCTGCTGCAGATGCAGTGCGCGCTCCGCCGTCGCTGCGCGCAGGGCCAGCGCATCGCTGCGGCTGCTGACTTCGCCTGGTTGTGTCGCGAAGCGCACCGGGTTCGGGCTGACTACCATCACTGCGTAGCCGCGCGCGCGCATGCGCACCAGCGTATCGACGTCTTCGCCCGGCAGCGGGCCGACGAATACGATTTGTGATTGGGGTGTGAACATGCGCGTCGGCAGATTGCGCAGCGTCTCGAAGACGAAGTGGTGGCCCGGCGTCGCACGGCCGAGCGCTGCAAAGATTCGCATGCGATGCCCACGCCCGTAGCCTGGGAAAACGCTGGCGATGCCGCCGCCGTAGATCAGCAGGCTGACGCGGTTGCCGTTGCTCAGGAATGTGTCGGCCAGCGCCGCTGTCGCCTGCACGGAGCGCTCGAACAGCGACCCGCGTTGCGAGTGCAGCTCGGATTGCTGACGCGCATCGAGGATCAGGCCGACGTCGGCGATGCGCTCCTGCTCGAAGAGATTGGTGAATACGGTTTGGTCGGCGCGCGCCTGTGCTCGTGCAATCGCCCGCGCTGATGCGCGCCAGTTGATTGCGCGCTGCCGGTCGCCGGGCTGATATTCGCGCAGGAAGAAGAAATCGACACCGCTGCCGGCCTGGCGCGCGGCGATGGGGCCGGCAAAGCCGCGCGTGCGCGGTGGCCGGATTGCGATTGTGCGCAGCGGCTGCAGATCGGGTTCGATGGTCAGCATTCCCGGCGCGTCGAGCTGCTCGTGGCGCACAGCCAGATCGAATGGATCGCTCGCGGCGATGTGCACGGCGCGGAATTTGTATTCACCGCGCGGTGCCTGCACTGTGTATTCGAGCGTGCGCGTTTCGCCGGGTGCCAGCGTGGTGAGCGCGTTGTGGTCGCCGTCAATGACGCGCATTCCGGCGGGCAGCGTATCTTCAATCGCCAGGATGCGCGGCTGTGCGCCGGTGTTGGTGACGAACAAGCGCACGGTGATGGGTTCATTCGGCCGTGCGCGCTCATGGCCGAAGCTGCGTTCCGCCGTTAGTTCGAGTGGTTCCGGCCGTTGCACCAGCCCGAGTGCGAGGTACAGCAGCAACGGCAGCGCCATCGCGAGGGGCGCTGCGCTGAGCGTCGCCAGGCCGAATAGAAAAAGGGCGAAGATCAGGCCGAAGAGGATGAGCGTGCGATTCGTCATGGGCGCATGACGGGCACCGGCACGAACTGCAGCAGTTCGTTGATGACGCGATCGGCTGCCTGTGGTACCGACCACAAATCGGGCTGCAGGATGAAGCGATGGCTGAGCGCCGGTTTCACGAAGCGTTTGACGTCGTCGGGCAGCACGTATTCGCGGCCCTGCATGGCGGCCCATGCGCGCGCAAGTTTTAGCAGAGCGAGCGTGCCGCGCGGACTTGCACCGACGGCGACCTGGCGCTGCTGCCGTGTGCGTGCCACCAGGTCCACCATGTATCGCTCGATGTCGGCATCGACGTGCACGTCTTCGACGGCTTCGCGCATGGCGAGCAGATCGTCGCCGCTCACGATCGGCGAAAGTTCGAGCGTTTCACGGCGGCGCTCGCGTCGGCGACGCAGAATTTCCTGCTCTTCGTCCGGGCTTGGATAGCCGATCGATAATTTCATGATGAAGCGGTCGAGTTGTGCTTCGGGCAGTGGGAAGGTGCCCTCGTATTCAATCGGGTTCTGTGTGGCGATGACGATGAACGGTTCGTGTAGCTTCATCGTTTCACCCTCCAGCGTGACCTGATATTCCTGCATGGCCTCGAGCAGCGCCGACTGCGTGCGGGGTGAGGCGCGGTTGATTTCGTCGGCCAAAATAACGTTGGCGAAGATCGGGCCGGGGCGCAGTACGAAGTCGTTTTTCGCGCGGTCGAAGATGTAGCCGCCGGTGATGTCAGCTGGCAGCAGGTCGGGCGTGAATTGGATGCGCCGGAATTTCATACCGAGCGCGGTGGCGAAGCTGTTGGCGATCAGCGTCTTTGCCAGGCCCGGATAGTCTTCGAGTAGCACGTGGCCGCCGCTCGTCAGGAACGCGGCCATCATCATTTCGAGCGCTGCGCGCTTGCCGACGATGGCACGCTCGACTTCGTTCACGACTTGTGCGCTGATTTGGGCGACGTTCAGAATTTTCATTTTCGGTTCCTGTTTGTGGGAAGAGAGTGGACGTAACTACTCAGGCCAGCCATTTTTCCAACGCGAAACACATTATTCTCTCCCCTTCGGGGGAGGGAATAATGTGTTTCGCGGGAAATACTGATTTGGGCCTGAGCAGTTACGAGTGGACAGTGATGGTAATCGTGCAGTATCACCATCGACTATCGCTGTCTACTTTCTTCTTTCTTCTTTCTTCTCCATCCATTCAATTACCTGCTCCAGCTCGCGCTCGAACGGCGATGGCGGTTCGGGTGTTGGGGGCAACCGCAGCAATGTGCGGCCGGCGGCGCGCCAGCGCTGCAGGGTGAGTGTGAGACTGTGTTCGACGTCGGTTTTCCACATTTGCTTTTCGAGCAGCAGATTGCGTACGTGTTCTGGCAGGGCAAGTTCGCCGTTGCGCACGTAGTGCATGATGGTGTCGCGGTCGTGGCGCTCTTCGTGAGCAAGCATTTGCAGAATCAGGATGCGCAATTCGGCGGCAAGTTTTTCAGCGGCGAAGTCGCTGTGTGGCGCGTAGCGAAACTGGCTGCGCCAGAACTCGAGCCGTGGATCTTCGCCGCGCCGTATTTCTTCTCCGCCCGTGCTGACGAAGGTGCGCGGCCGCGCGGTCAGGCTGCGCAGCGCCAGCAGCCCACAGCAGGCGACGAGCACGAGCAGCAAGATGCGTTCGGGAATGCTGTGCAGCAGCAGGCTGCCGAACCAGAATAGATAGGTCAGTGGTCGTACGACCACTTCGCGCACCGTATCACGCAGCAGCCATGTCAGTGCGGCGGTGAGCAGCAGCACGCCGGCGACGGCGGCAAGGCGCAGTGGCGAAATGGTGCGAAGTTGCTCGGTCGTCATACGTGCCTCCGTGCACCGGCTGCGCATGCGGCGATGATTGCAGACAGGCTGTCGCTTGCCGCGTCCTGCTCGCGTTCGCCGGCGGTCTGTGCTCCGTAGCGGATGCGTTCGAACAGCTCGGTGAGCTGATGTACGGCGCTGCGCGGCAGGCCGGATTGCACGAGGCTTTCTTCGAATTCGCTCGGTGTGGCCGAATCGGCGCGCTGGATGTGTCGCTCTCGTTGCACGGTTTCGCACATGCTGCGGTAGCAGCGCTGGATCGTCTCTTCGAGGTTGTCGCCGGCGTGTAGCGCGTCGAGCGCCTGCTGTGCATCATCGGCGAGCTGATTAAGCGCCGTCGGTGGAGTGTTGCGCTTGCGCATGAATGCGACGGCGACGCCGATTGCCGTCAATGCCAGCAGCAGCGCAATGATGATTGTGGCCGCTGTGACTGTGTCTTCGCTGGTCGTGTCTTTGAATTCCGCCTCCGGCTGGGGTGTGGCCTGTTTACCCGCTGGCGCCTGTTCGCTGGCTTGCATCAGCGGCGGCAGGTCGGGTGAGGCGACGTTCAGTCGCTGCAGGCCCTGCAGCAGCAGCGTCAGCAGTACGACGGCGGCGATGTGGCCGATCAGGCGGCGGCGGCCTTCTTTTGTGAGGAGGGAAATGACGACATAGATTGGGACGGCGATCAGCATCAGCGCCAGCATGATGCGCAGTAGCAGCACGATTGTGATTCCGCCGCTCAATTCAGGCATGGCTCCCATGTGCATTGTGCTGCGCTGCAACGAGAAGGGTGTGCCTTCGGCCAGCTGCACACCCGGCGCAAACATGGCCAGCATCGCGAGCAGCACGAGGGCGGCGATTAACAGGATCACCGTGCTGCGTTTTGTTGTGAAGGCAGATTGGGAGTTTTCGTGGTTCATGACGGCGCCGGCATTTTGCGTGCGGCGTAATCATACGTGCGGAGGAGAGGACGGAGGACGCGGATTTTTTGTAACCACTCAGTCCCAAATCAGTATTTCCCGCGAAACATGCGATTCCTTCCCCTTCGGGGAAAGGAGTCGCATGTTTCGCGTTGGAAAAATAGCTGGCCTGAGTAGGTACGATTTTTTTATGTGTATAGATCCGCGTCCATCGCGCAAAAAAAGGTGCCCGTGGAATTACACGGTGAAGTGCTTGAACGTCGGCAGATAGTCGCGGTTCTTCTCGAACATTTCATTGACCATCGATTTAATTTCGGCCATCGAGCATACGGCGGCGGTGAGCGGATCATGCAGGATGGCGTGGAAGATCATGCGCGGATCGCCGGTCAGGCAGCCTTCGACGGTCATCTCTTCGATCATGGAGTTGACCTGATTGAGTGCAGCCAGCTGCGGCGGCAGGTTGCCGATGTGCACGGGGCGGAAGCCGTTGCGGTCGACGTAGACAGGCACTTCGACGCATGCATCCTGCGGCAGGTTGGTGATCAGGCTGGTATTGCGCACGTTGCCGTTGAAGGAGAACGTGTCGCCGCCTTTGAGCGCGTTCAGGATGTAGGCGGCGTATTCATGGCCGCGCTTCAGGCTGATCGGCTCGTCCTTTGCCAGCCATTCCTTTGCCTCATCGCGCCAGGCGCCTTCGCGTTCCAGGTAGCGGCTGATGATGTAGGAATACTCACCGGGGTTCCAGTTTGTGCCGTGGAGGCAGTATTTCTCGATCAGGTCGGGGCGCTTGCGGAACCAGGCGTTGTATTCGCTGTTGTGGCCGCTCGATTCGGTGACATAGTGATCGAGGTGCAGGAACATTTCGTTGCGCACGAGTTCCTTCTGATAAATTTCAGGCTTGTTCACTGCCTCGCGGATCAGCGGAATGGCGTCCTTGTGATTCCAGTCGTATTTGAGGAACCATGCCTGGTGGTTGATGCCGGCGCAGGTGTAGGTGATCTCGTTCATCGGCGCGCCGATCCACTCGGCGAGCATTTCAGCGGTGCCCTGCACGCTGTGGCACAGTCCGACGAGGGGGATGGTGCTGCTGCGTTGCATGGCGCGGCATAGCAGCACCATGGGGTTGGTGTAGTTGAGCATCACCGCGTTCGGGCAGTACTTTTCCATGTCCTTGATGATGTCGATCATCACCGGGATGGTGCGCAGAGCGCGGAAGATGCCGCTCGGGCCGCGTGTGTCACCGATGTTGGTGTCTACGCCATATTTTTTTGGAATCTCGATGTCGTGGCGCCAGATGTGGACACCGTTTGCCAGGATGGTCACCACCACTGCATCGGCATCTTTGAGCGCCTCGGCGCGGTCGCGCGTGGCTTCCAGCTTCGCCGGGTAGTTGCCCATCTCGATGATGCGCTTGGAAGCGGCGTAAGCAAAATCGAGTCGCTCCTGATCGATGTCCATCAGCGTGATGGTGGCATCCTGCAACAGCGGAAACGTCAGTAGATCGCGAACGAGGCCGCGCGTAAAGCCCAGGCTTCCCGCGCCGATGAAGGTGATTTTGGTCATTGTTGTGGGGAGTATAGGCGTCGACAGTGAATCTGTGTTTGGAGGGTAGAGAGGGGATAGTGATCGTGGATGTCTTACTCCCCACTGTGACCCACAGCCCTAAGTAGTTCGTCCAAGCAAAACTTGTGAGCGTCTGCCCTGTGTGAACCTTGCCTACAACCCACATTGCGCCCACATGGCGCCCACATGGCGCCTACATTGCGCCCACATGGCGCTTTCATTGCGCTTTCATTGCGCTCACATTGCGATGCAGCAATTTCCCACGGGTGCGGTTGTGCATCCCAGACTGATAGTCTGGGCTAGGACTGCGTCGCGCCTTTGGCGCTTTTTCAGCCTTGAAAGGGCGTACTTCGATTCAGCCAGGGTTTGTGCGGAAGGCGTGGCCCTGGCAACGGCGTGGCGCCGATATCAGGATGTTGAGTGGGGACCCGCAAGTTTTGCCTGGACGCACTACTACTCCTCCAGCAGTTCCACGGAATCCACTCGTGTGCGCAGGGCGTGTCCTTCGGCATAGATCGTGATGGACTTTACGGTACGCGGTTGTCCGAGCTGTTGGAGCAAATTTTCGGTTTCGTATACCTGTTGCATGCCGAGTGGTTTGGCGATGTGGTTGCCGCGGAAATTTGAGCGCACATAATCGGGCAGCTTTACCACGGAGGGATCACCTTTGGCATAGAAGCCCTGCAGCCAGAAGTCGTCGCGGCCATCCTTCGTCGTGTAGTCGATGCGCACCATGAGGGGGCACTCGGTGCCTTCGCTGCCGCATACTTCGAGCTGCTGCTCGAGGATGGCAAATACGATGCGCAGTCGCATATCTTTGCTTTGTTGTACGCTTTGATTGATCTGCTGCGTGAGCGAGGTGCGGCCCCAGCCGATGTTGTCTCCGGAGCGTTCGAAGAGCAATGTGCCGTTTGTGCTGTTGTTGGTCGTGGTTTGATTGATGCGGCTGGCGGTGCCGCGCACGGCGTCGGATGCGTTGACTTCGGCTTTGAACTGCCAGTCGGTCAGCAGGCTGGTGTGGAAGAAGCCGTTGCGCACCAGTTCGGTCGGTGCTGTGGGCTGGATGAGCACTTTGCCTGTCGTTGTGAGCATGGCGCTTTGATCGCGCAGCAGGGTTGCGGCCGGTGCGCCGCTTGCAGTGGCCAGACGCGCTGCACCCTGGTGTACGCGCACGTGCATCGCGCCGTCGACCATTTCGATGCTGTACTGGCCTGCTTCATCGATGCGCATCGTGCCAGTGGCGCCTTCGATCTGCAATACAAAGGCGCGGTTGGCCGGGGGATCTGCCAGCAGGTCGATGCGCCCGGTGCTCAGCACAAGTGTGAGTTCGTCGTGCGTATTCGACAGCAGAAAGCGCGGCACGCGGGCACGTTTGATGGTTGCCTGCGCGTTTGAATAAAGTTGAACATGAATGTAGGGCGCGGTGGTTGCGTTTGGAGCGAAGGTGAGCAGGCCCACCGAGCGGTCACCGGCGACGACGGTGTGCTCTTCCTTGAACTCACGCCCGGCGAGGTCGACCACGCGTGCTTCTTTAATGGATTCGGCGGGCGAATATGAGGTGAGAATCCCGGACTGCAGGCTGAGGCGCATGTAGGCAGCGTTGGTGGCATTGTTGACGTAGCCGAGGATGCTGGCGGGGACGCCGACGGCCAGCGCGACGCAGGTGAACAACGCCGCGAAAAGCACGGTCCAGGCGGTGCGTTCGGGTGAAGCTCTCATAGCGCGCGGTACAGTCGATGGAATGGCTGCTTTGCTGCCGCGCCTGATTTACAGGTGCGGCAGCGAAGATGAACTCTAGCGGCTACCAGCTGGTTTTGCCGCCCCATTTCCATGCATTCGACCGACTGTTGCCGTCCGCCAGGCCGATCTGTTCGGCAGCATGCTTGGCGTGTTTATGCGCGATCAGCGTCGCGGCCGCCGCAGCGATGTGCGCATGATGGGTTTGTTCTTCCTGCATTTCGAAGCGGTCCTCGACGAAGCGCGTATCGAACTGGCCTGCCTGGAAGCGTGTCGACTGGATGAGCTGCTGGTGGAACGGGATGTTCGTCTTGACGCCCATGATGCGAATTTCGCCGAGTGCGCGCCGCAGTCGCATCAGCGCTTCACCGCGTGTGTCGCCCCAGCAGATCAGCTTGGCGATCATCGAGTCGTAGTAAGGCGTAATTTCGAAGCCTTCGTAGACGCCGCTCTCGATGCGGATGCCGGGGCCGGTGGGGAAGTGGATGTGGCTGACGACGCCGGTGCTGGGCATGAAATTTTGGAACGGGTCTTCGGCATTGATGCGGCACTCGATCGCCCAGCCGGTCTGTTTGATGTCTTCCTGCGTGTAGCGCAGTTTGCGGCCGCGGGCGATGCGAATTTGTTCCTTGACGATGTCGACGCCGGTCACGCGCTCGGTGATGGGGTGTTCCACCTGCAGGCGCGTGTTCATTTCCATGAAGTAGTAGTTGCCCTGCTTGTCGAGCAGGCATTCGATGGTGCCGGCGTTGAAGTAATTCACGGCCTGCGCCGCCTTCACCGCCATGTCGCCCATGCGCGCGCGTAATTCGGGATCGAGTGCGACGGACGGGCTTTCCTCGACGAGCTTCTGGCGGCGGCGCTGCAGGCTGCATTCGCGCTCGCCGAGGTGGATGATGTTGCCGTAATGGTCGCCGAGCAGTTGGAATTCGATGTGCCGGGCGGCTTCAACGAGGCGCTCGAGATAGACGCGGCCGTCGCCGAAGGAGCTTTCGGCCTCGCGGCGCGCAGCAGCCAGCAGGCTGGGCATGCTCTCGATGTCGCGCACTTCGCGCTGACCTTTGCCGCCGCCGCCGGCGCTGGCTTTGATCAGCATCGGGAATCCGATCGACGGTGCGATGGCGAGCAGCTCCTCGTCGCTCAGGTCTGCCACGCCTTCGGTTCCTGGAATGACGGCGACGCCGTTTTTGATGACGGTGGCGCGGGCGACGGCTTTGTCTCCCATCGCTGCGATGGCGCTGGGTGACGGGCCGATGAATACGATATTTTCATCGGCGCACGCCTGTGCAAAGTCCTCGCGTTCAGCGAGGAATCCGTAGCCGGGATGAATTGCGTCTGTGCCGGTGCGTCGGGCAATGTCGATGATTTTGTCGACGCGCAGATACGACTCGCGTGAGGGTGCCGGACCGATGCAATACGCCTCGTCGGCGTAGCGCACGTGGAGCGCGTTGCGATCCACTTCGGAGAACACGGCCACTGTTTCAATGCCCAGTTCCTGGCACGCACGGATGATACGAACTGCGATTTCGCCTCGATTGGCAATGAGGATCTTTTTGAACATGGTTTGCCGAGGTCGGAGTATAGCCGCGTGAAAAAAAAGAAACCCGGCTTTTGTGAAGCCGGGTTTCGCACTCCTCGATCTGGACTCGAACCAGAAACCTACCGGTTAACAGCCGGTTGCTCTGCCAATTGAGCTATCGAGGAACACGCGCAGGAGTATACACGATTTTAGATTTCAGATTTCAGATTTCAGATTTTAGATTTTAGATTGACTGCCGTCCAGATCTGAAATCTGGTAGCTACTCAGGCCCAAATCGGTGTTTCGCGTTGGAAAATTGGCTGGCCTGAGCAGTTACGAAATCTGAAATAGCTAAGTTCCTGTCCATAAGTTTTGTCCGGCAGATTCGCCTCCCCCGCTTTGCGGGGGAGGCGAATCTGCCGCCAGAACTTTTGGCGACTCACTTAGGCGCCGTACGGTGCCCACACGTTTTTCACCTGGGTGGACTGGCGCAGCAGTTCGTGCTGCAGGGCGGCGTCGAACGGTGTGAAGCTGGTGGTGGTCGGCCCGATCCATGTGTGTTTGAGATTGTGTGCGGAGGCGCGTTCGATCATGGCGGCGCCCTCGGGCGTGCCGAAGTACCAGATCGCATCGACGTCGGCGTGTTCCGCCAGCGTCTTTGCCAGTTCGTCGCGGCCGCCTGTGATGATGTTCAACACACCGCCGGGCACGTCGCTGGTGTCGAGCACCTGGTAGAGATCGGTGGCCGACAGCGGGTGTTTTTCGGAGGGGATCAGCACTGCTGTGTTGCCCATGGCGAGGGCAGCCGCCGCCAGTGTGACGCAGCCGAGCAAGGGCGTGTGTTCGGGGCAGGCAATGCCGATGACGCCGATGGGTTCGTTGAAGGCGAGCGTGGCGTTGCGCATGGGCGTGCGATGCACCGCGCCGTCATATTTGTCCGCCCACGCTGCGAATGCAAACAAATGTTCGATCGACTGATCTACTTCGTGTTCGGCCTCGGCGGCGGCTGCGCCGGTTTGTGCTGTGATGCGGGTGGCGAATTCCGTGCGGCGTGCAGCCAGGTTTTCGGCGATGTAGTAGAGCACCTGCGCGCGGTTATGCGCGCTCGCTTCGCCCCAGCCGGCGGCGGCGCGCGCGGCCTCGACGGCGTTGCGGATGTCTTTGCGGCTGCCCGCGCCGACCTCGGCGATTACGGCGCCATTGGGTCCGTGCACAGCGCGGCTGTAGCCCGAATCCGGGCGCGCTTGCTTGCCGCCGATGTACAGCTTGGGGGTGCGGTCGATGGGGGAAGTGGGACGGCTGACCGTCGACGGCAGTCCGTCGTTGTCGGACATCGGCGGTCGGACGTCAGCGGTCTGAATTCGTCGCACGTATTCATACAGCCCCTCGCGCCCGCCTTCGCGGCCGAAGCCGGATTCGCGGTAACCGCCGAAACCGGAGGCAGCGTCGAACTGGTTTGTGCAGTTGATCCACACTACGCCGGCCTTGATTTTGCCGGCGACTTCGAGGGCCAGGTTAATGTCTTCGCTCCAGACGGACGCAGCGAGGCCGTAGCGGGTGTTATTTGCCAGCGCCAGAGCTTCGGCGGGTGTGCGGAAGGTCATTGCCGCGAGCACAGGGCCGAAGATTTCCTCTTGCGCGATGGTGGCGGTGGGGGTGACGTGGGTGAACAGCGTTGGTGGGAAGAAGTTGCCTTCAGATGGGCAGGGGGTGCTTGGCTGCCATATCTGTGCGCCTTCGGCAACGCCGGTTGCGACGAGATCGCGGATTTTCTGCAGCTGACGGGGCGAAATGATTGCGCCGATGTCGATGGCTTTGTCGAGCGGGTCGCCGACGCGCAGCTTCTCCATACGCATGCGCAGCTTTTCGTAGAGCGTTTCGGCGACGTTTTCCTGCACGAGCAGGCGTGAACCGGCGCAGCAGACCTGGCCCTGATTAAACCAAATTGCATCGACGACGCCTTCAACGACGCTGTCGAGGTCGGCATTGTCAAAAACGATGAAAGGTGACTTGCCGCCGAGTTCGAGTGAGAGTTTTTTGCCGCTGCCGGCGGTGAGCTCGCGGATGCGTTTGCCGACGATGGTCGAGCCGGTGAAGGCGATTTTGTCGACGCCGGCGTGTGTGACGATCTGTTCGCCGACGCGGCCGTCCCCGGTGACGATGTTGAGCACGCCGGGCGGCAGGCCGATTTCGGTGCAGATTTCGGCGAAGAGCAGGGCGGTCAGCGACGTCCATTCGGCGGGTTTGAGGACGACTGTATTGCCCATAGCCATGGCGGGGGCGACCTTCCATGCCAGCATAAGCAGGGGGAAGTTCCACGGGATGATCTGCCCGACGACGCCGACGGGTTGATAGCCGGGCATTTCGGTCTCAAAAAGCTGTGCCCAGCCGGCGTGGTGATAAAAGTGGCGTGCGACGAGGGGGATGTCGATGTCGCGCGTTTCGCGGATGGGTTTGCCGTTGTCGAGTGTTTCGAGGACGGCGAACAGGCGCGCGTGCTTTTGAACCTGGCGGGCCAGCGCATAGAGGAAGCGTGCGCGATCATGTGGGCGCAGGGCGGCCCAGGCAGGCTGTGCGGCGCGCGCGGCGGCGACGGCGGCGTCGACGTCAGCGGTGCTGGCCTGGGTGATGCGGGCAAGCGGCTTGCCTGTGGCCGGCTCAACGGTGTCGAAGAAGCGTGCGTCGTCCGGCTGTGTCCACGCGCCGTCGATGAACATACCGAACGTGCGGCTGTGTGCGTCGAGCCAGGCATGTGCGGGTTTGGCGCTTTCGGGGGCTGGCCCGTAGTCGAGGGAGTCAAAAATTTCAGCGGTCTGCATGGCGCGGGGGATGAAAAGAACATGTAGCTACGCAGATCTTGGTTGAGATTTCTTGCGAAACACGTGTTTCGCGATGAAAAATAGTTTGACCTGAGTAGTCAAGAATGATTAGAAACCGGTTTTTATTACTTCACTTCACATCATTGGGTGGCGGAATGCCGCTGAATAGCGGTTGGTCACGTGGTGTTCGAGCTGACGTTCGATGTCGGCGAGTAGCGAGCTGGCGCCGAAGCGGAAGAGGTCGGGCCGCAGCCAGTCGTCGCCGAGTTCCTCTTTCATGAGGATCATCCAGTCCAGGGCTTGTTTGGCGGTGCGAATGCCGCCAGCGGGCTTAAATCCGACGATGTGGCTAGTTTTTTCGCGGTAATCGCGGATTGCGCGTGCCATCGTCAAGCCGACGGGCAGGGTGGCGTTGACGGTGACTTTGCCAGTGGATGTTTTGATGAAATCGGCGCCGCCCATCATGCAGACGAGGCTGGCTTGTTGCACGTTGCGCAGTGTGGCAAGTTCGCCGGTTTCGAGGATGGTTTTGAGGTGTGCGTGTCCGCAGGCGTGGCGATAGGCGCAAATTTCGTCATAGAGGGCGCGCCAGTTGCCCGTGAGCACGTGGCGGCGGGAGATGACGATGTCGATTTCGGCGGCGCCGGCTTCGACGGAGTGCTCGATCTCTTGTATGCGCAGGGCGAAGGGCGTCATGCCGGCGGGAAACCCGGTGGAGACGGCGGCGACGGGGATGCCGGAGCCGTGCAGGGCTTCGACGGCGGTGCGCACCATTTCATGAAATACGCAGACCGCACCGACGTGCAGGTGCAGCGGCCCGGCGTGAAGAGCGTCGGTGATATCGCTGCGCAGCGGGCGACGGGCTTTGGCGCACAGCCTTTGCACATTACCGGGTGTGTCATCGCCCTGCAGGGTGGTGAGGTCGATCAGGGTGATTGCGCGCATGAGCCATGCGGCTTGCCAGGCTTGCTTGACGGTGCGGCGTCCAGGCAGGCTGGCGGTGCGGCGCTCGACGGCGCTGCGATTGACGCGCACGCGTTCGACCCAGTTGAGGTCGAGGGGGGTGCCGGGGTTTCGTGCGTGTGACATGGTTGTGAATGGCGAGTATTTTTGTCGACGACGATAGTGTACAGCGGCGCTGTGTGTTTTGTCGCTTACGCTCTTAAACCTTTACATGGGCGTAATTTGGCGTTCCTGCCCTGCGATTTTTGATAGCAAGGATCTTTTTTGTTCGTGACCGACTGCTTTCAAATCACTGGATGCGCCTGACAATATGTGGATGCGACGCGAGGTTATTTTGGCCACTCCTGTGCATCAGCCGCTGCTGCGGCAGATGTTTGAGCTGTATGCGCACGAGTTCAGTGCTTGGAATGAAGAGGATGTGGATATGGAGGGTCGTTTTACGCCGGATGATTTTCTGGCAGATGGCTGGCGGCGGCGCGGCGGCGTAGGACGGTATTTGCTGCGGATCGATGGTCGGTGGGCCGGATTTGCATTCGTGGAGCGGGGTAGTTATGTAGCGCCGGGCCGGGCGTCAAACTGGCTGATGGACGAATTTTTTGTGTTGCTGCGTTATCGCGGGCGGGGGCTGGGGGAGTGGTTTGCACGCGAGTTGTTCGGGCGGATGCCTGGCGTCTGGGAGATGGGCCAGATTGTGGCGAACACTGGGGCGACGGCGTTTTGGCGCGCGGTATTGCGGCGGACGGCGATGGGAGGCACATTTGAGGAGCGTAGGGTCGACAATGAGGTATGGCAGGGACCTGTGCAGGTGGCGCGGATCGTGGGAGAGAGTCAGAGGCGCGGGTCAGAGTAGCGAGTTTGCTTCGTGGCTTCGTTGCTTCGGTTGTTTCTCTTCGGGTCTACTACAATCACGTTATTATGCGCAGCCGGCGATCACACCGCAGCCCTGAAATTTCCACTGGTTCGACTCGCTCACGCTTCACGAATATGTTCGGCGTGGTCATAGTCGTTCTTGTAGTGCTCAGCATGGTGCTGTCTTCGATCGTCAGTTTGTCTTCTTTGCGATAAAAATCATCGTAAAGCTTTTTTACTCAAAAAAAATTATGTCAAATCGTACTGTTGTCCACACCGATGCGGCCCCTAAGGCGATCGGCCCGTATTCGCAGGCCATTAAGGCCAATGGTTTTGTGTTTCTTGCTGGTCAGACGCCGACGGACCCGGCGACGGGCGACCTGGTCCCCGGCGGAGTGACGGAGCAGGCGCAGCAGGTGATGAAGAACCTGATCGCTGTGCTTGAGGCGGCGGGCACGGATCTGAAGCACGTCGTGCGCACCGGCGTGTTCCTGAAGAATATGAACGATTTTGCGGCGATGAACGCGGTCTACGGCAGCTATTTCACGGAGAATCCTCCGGCCCGCTCGACGGTCGAAGTAGCGCGGTTGCCGAAGGATTGCCTGGTTGAGATCGAGATGACGGCATTGCTGCCATAGTGTTGCTGACGTAATCGTGCGTCAAGGCAGAAATCAGTGCGGATTGCGCGTTCAGTGCTGATGTGACGCAGCCCCGGCCCAGATCCTCGGCTGGGGCGCGTCCGCCGAATTCATCGTATCTATCCACGACCGGTAAAAAAATCTAGCCTTGTGAGGCTGCGCTCTTTGGATTTTTAGCGCGACTCCCTTTGCCTCGGCTGATCGTGTGGTCTGACGGATCCTCTCTTGTTCTCTCTTCGTCTTTTTTCTTCTTTCTTGATCACTCTTTTCTTGCTTTTCTTACTTATCTTGTCTTGCTTATTTTGCTCAGAGGAAGGCTTGTTTATTTCCAGCCCGACCAATCCAGCAAAAATCTGCGCCGTATGAGGGTGCATATGCTGGCGTCGTCTGGTTCCCGGGCCTTGCATGAAGTGGCAAGATAGCAAGCGGCGCCACATGCGGAATGTGGGTGTGGTCTGGAGCGCCGTGCAGCCGATGTGTTTCTTTTCGCCTTTGATCAGTTGATCAGCGGCAATTTTTATTGATGAGTGCGCCGGTTGATGCGCGGATGCTGTATCCGTTGGTGGTTTTTACCACGGTGTACGTGTAATCACGGGTTTCGCAGGTCTGTATCTGGCGCGCCGGATTGGCGTAACTCCAATACTCGCGGCTCGCCACGGTGTAGGTGTCGCCGTCGATGGCAGTGACGAGAGGCTGCTTGACGAACTCATAGGTAATTTCCAGCGTGCTGCGCAGTGTATTGCCGAGCTTCAGCACAGCGGCGAGTTTCTTATTCCATCCGATGGTGGCTTTGTATGCTTGTCCACTCCACGCTGCTGCGATTTTGTCAGCGCCGATTTCGCCTTTGTAATAGGCGGGCAAAAGAGCATTGGCATCTGCGACAAATTGTGCTGCGGGTTGGGCGTTTACTTCTGCTGTAAATGCAGGGATTGGTACAGCCTGGCTGCGGGTGGCGATCACCGGCATGGTGGGGGCGGACGTTTCGAGGGGCACGGAGCGGGTCGCGAGTACGATGACGCCCTGTGTATTCCTGGGCGTAGAAGAAGCTGCAGCCACAGCAACGACAGGGATGGAACTGGTGCTGGTGGGGGTGGGAAGGGATGCTGTGGGTAAAGCGAGGCTGGGCAGGGCAAGTCCACGCTGCAGGATGCCGGGCAGAAATACGACGAGCCCAGCGAGTACCACGACGACGGCGATCAAGATTAATGGCATCAGCACGCGCGGCTGTGGAACGATGTCGTATTCCTGCGTTGTTTCACGTGCAACATTGCGGGCTGGTTGCTTTTGATGGTGGACGGGTTCGTCATCGACATCGGGACTGTCGTCACCGGTGTAATCGTCACTTTCATCGGCATCTGTCAGTTCCAGATCCGGATTGAAAGCCCGCGGTCGCAGACGGCGGACGCGCGTCATCAGCTCATTTTGCCGACCTTGCTGTTGCATGGTGCTGATCAACCCACGCGTTTTTCCGAAGAAACCGGTTCCGGGGATTTGCTCATAGTCAAGGCCCATGTCACCGCAAAGCGATGCCACTTCGGCCTCCGTGAACTCGCTGAGCAGGACGTCCCGAAGTTGGCCAAAGGTGGGTTCCATATCAATTCCGCAGACAGAACAGACAGAAGAGAGGCAGTGTTGCACGTGCAACATTGTGAGAATGGTCCGCCCAGCAGGATTTGAACCCACAACCCCTTGATCCGAAGTCAAGTGCTCTGTCCAGTTGAGCTATGGGCGGATTTTAAGACTCTACCACAAGGACGCTCTGGCGGTGTATCGGGTGCGTCTGCCCAGCAATTCTCAATCTGAAAGGTGGGCGAAGATAGAGGGTGATGAAACTCGATGCAGTCATAAAACAGCTGCAGGGGCGATGGGCCAGCTTGCCGGATCGGCGCAAGCCGAATAACAATCAGCAATACGAGATGGCGGATGCGGCGA
>CANJQH010000022.1 GCA_947476335.1 Anaerolineae bacterium
GAGATAGCGCGTTTCGAGGGATTTACCAACGATGGGCCGCACGCGATGGCGGATGACCAAATCGCCCCTTTTGGCGAATGCACCCCGTTCGATGGTGTAGAGTACGAGCGCAAAAGGTTCGTTGCATACCATCATGGAAGGCTTGAACGGGAATCAGGAAGAGAAATCAGCGGCGGTTCAGAGCGGCCGCAGCGTGTTGCAGCGCGTACGCGCATTGCTTGGTGATCAGCTTGCCGACGTCGAGGCGCAGCTGCTGCAACTCAGTGATTTGCAGCCGGATGAGCTGCGCAATGCGGTCGGCATGATCGTCGGCAGCGGTGGCAAGCGTATTCGACCGATCATGGTGTTGCTGGTGACGGGCATGTTAGGCACAGCCGAACGCAGCCGTGCCATCAACCTCGCCAGTGCGGTTGAAATGCTGCAGACGGCGACGCTGGTGCACGATGATTTGATCGACGGTTCGCTTGTGCGCCGCGGTGCGCAGACGTTGAATGCGGTCTGGACGCCGGCGGCTACTGTGCTCACCGGCGATTACCTGTTTGCCTATGCTTCGAATCTTGCTTCGCGCGTCGACAGCGTGCGTGTGATGAGCATTTTTTCGGACACGCTCGGCGTCATCGTCGGCGGTGAGCTGCGCCAGATGTTCACTGATTGGGGGCTGCGTTCGACGCGTGACGATTACTTCCGCCGCATTTATGCGAAGACGGCTTCACTCTATGTGCTGGCGTCGACCACGGCTGGCGTGATTAGTGGCGCCGACGATGCACAGTTCCGGGCGCTGCTTGACTATGGCCGAGACTTTGGCATTGCATTCCAGATCGTCGACGACGTGCTCGATTTTACCGGCGAGCAGGCGACTGTTGGCAAGCCGGTCGGCAGCGATCTGCGCCGCGGCATGATCACGCTGCCGACGATCATTTACGCTGAATCGCATGCGGACGACGCGCGCCTGGAGTGTGCGTTGCGTGGCAAATGTACGCCGCATCAGTACGACGAGTTGATCGCGGATATTCGTAATTCGGATGCGATTGAGCGATCGCTGGTCGAAGCGCGCACGATTACTGAAAGTGCCAAGCGCGCGCTTGAACTTTTTCCTGCGAGTGAGTGGCGCGCGCTGCTATGCGACCTGGCTGATTACAACGTGCGGCGTGAGTTATAGCGCTGCCGAATCAAGCGTGTCATGCTCAGCGTCATCATTGTCAGTTGGAATGTTTGTGAGTTGTTGCGCGCTTGTCTGAAATCGCTCGAAGCATGTTCCTGCACGCGCATGTTACAACGCATCGTGGTCGTCGACAACGCGTCGAGCGATGGCAGTGCGAATATGGTTGCGACTGATTTCTCATACGTACATTTGCTGTGTGAGGAGAACCGTGGATTTTCTGCGGGCAACAATGCGGGCCTGCGCTGCGTGCGCGAGTGGTGGGCGCAGCAATCGAATGGCGAAGACTATGCGCTGCTTCTGAATCCGGACACAGTGGTGCAGCCAGGTGCGCTCGACGCGCTTGTCGATGCCATGCGAGCAGATGCGGGCGTCGGCCTGCTGGGCCCGCGGCTGCGCTATGCGGATGGATCTGTGCAATCATCGCGCCGCAGATTTCCCACGCTCGAGCTGGCGATGGTTGAAAGCACATGGGCCGAAGCGCGTGCGCCGCGCGCGATGCTCGATTCGTACACCATGCGCGATGTGCCGGATGATCAGCCCTGTGATGTGGACTGGGTCGTTGGTGCGGCGATGTTTGTGCGTCGTCAGGTTGTGGAGCAGGTGGGTGGCCTCGATGAGCAGTTGTTTTTCATGTACTGTGAGGAGACCGACTGGTGTCGTCGGATACGCGATGCCGGCTGGCGCATTGCGTATCGCCCATGTGCGGAGATCGTGCATTACGAAGGGCGCAGCAGTGAGCAGGTATCGGCGCAGCGCATGATCTGGTTTAACACGAGCAAGGTGCGCTACTTTGCCAAGCACCATGGCGTGCAGCAGGCCGAGGTGCTTCGTCGCAGCCTGCTGGCGCAGTTTCGTCGGCAGATTGGCGTCGAAATTTTGAAGATGCTGCTCGGTCATAAGTGGGCGATGCGGCGCGCGCGCATCGCCGCGTATTGTGCGGTGCTGGCTTCGGATTTGCGATGAAGCGCCCACACCCAGAGCGGCCGTCGTTTGGTGAAGAGCTGCGCATGCGAGCGCTCGGCCACCGACGCATCGCCGGCGTCGATGAGGCCGGGCGTGGTGCGTGGGCCGGCCCTGTGGCAGCGGCGGCGGTGCTGCTTTCGCCAGACGATGCCACAGCGCGCGCTCTCGATGGCGTACACGATTCCAAAAAGCTCACGGCCGCACAGCGCGAAATTTTGCGCGCCCGAATTATGCAGACGGCGCTCTCATGGGCGGTGGGGATGGCGAGCAGCAGCGAAATCGACGCGCTCGGCATTGTGCCTGCAACGCGGCTGGCGATGGTGCGCGCCATCGTTGCACTGCGAATGCCGGCTGATGCGCTGCTGATCGACGCAGTGAAATTGCCCGATGTCGCATTGCCGCAGAAGTCCTTCAACTTTGCTGACTCGATCAGCATATCCGTTGCTGCGGCATCGATTTTGGCGAAGACCGCGCGCGACGAAGTCATGCGTGTGCTGCATGAGACGCATTCGTCGTATGGCTTCGCCATTCACAAAGGATACGGGACTGCACTGCATCGACGCGCACTTACTGCGTATGGTCCGTCGCCGCATCATCGATTTTCATTTCGGCCGCTGCGCGAATTGGCGCTTTCCGCGTGAAGGGTGTATCACGTAATCCTTCATGGAATTTAATCTCACTCCCGCGCAGTGGGCGCTCGGAATTCTGGCCGGCGTCATCGCAGGTGCTTCGAAAACAGGCGTGCCCGGCATCGGCATCCTCGTTGCAGTCATGCTGCCCGCTATCTTTCCTTCGCGCGAAGCGATTGGCGCGACCGTGCCGATTCTGATTTTTGCGGACCTGTTCGCTGTGCGCTGGTATTCGCGTTATACGCGCTGGGACAAACTTACTGAGCTGATGCCTTCGGTTGTCGTCGGCATGGTCGTTGGCGCCGTAGTCCTGTTCGCACTCGGCGAGAGTTCCGGGGCGAAGGTTTCGATCAACCTGCTCATCGGCATCGTCGTGCTGGCGATGATCGTGATTTATGTGCTGCGCCTAAGCCTCGGCAACGCAATGCTTCCGACGAGCAAACCTGTCATGCGCGCGATCGGCGCCGGCGCTGGTCTGAGCACCACTGTGTCGAACGCAGCCGGCCCGCTGATGAGCATTTATATGACTAGTCTCGGTCTTGAGAAAACTGCGTTCATGGGGACCAGCGCGTGGTATTTCTTTATTTTTAACCTGACCAAAATTCCGATGTATCTTCTGCTCGACTGGCTCACGCCGGCGCATCCGCTCTTCACATTGCGCGGCGTTACCTTCGCTGCGCTGATGTTTCCCGCTGTGCTCGTCGGCGTGTTTGTCGGCCGCTGGCTGCTCACACGCGTGTCGCAGAAAGTGTTCAACATCATCACGATCGTCGGCGCATCGCTTGGTGCACTGCGTTTGATTTGGATGAGCCTCGGATTGTAAGGAGCGCAAAAAGCAATTTCGGAAAATTTTGAAAAGAAAAATTATGCATGTTTCACAGAAAATATGTAACTGCTCAGGCCAGCCATCTTTCCAACGCGAAACACTGATTTGGGCCTGAGTAGTTACGAAAATATTGATGCGGACGTGAGTCGCTAAAAAAATCTGAGATACTTCTCCCCTCGTATGGCCATAACTGAACGCAACGACATCCGGAATATCGCAATCATCGCGCACGTCGACCATGGAAAGACCACACTGGTCGATGCAATGCTGAAGCAGTCGCGCGTCTTTCGCGATAACCAGGTGGTTGCCGAACGCGTGATGGACAGCAACGATCTCGAACGAGAGCGTGGCATCACCATCATGGCGAAAAACACATCGGTTTCGTACGAGGGTGTGAAAATCAACATCGTCGACACACCTGGACACGCAGACTTCGGTGGTGAGGTTGAGCGCGTGCTTAACATGGTGGACGGCGTACTGCTGCTCGTCGACGCGGTCGACGGTCCGATGCCACAGACGCGCTTCGTGCTGCGCAAGGCGCTTGAAATGGGGCGCCGCGCGATCGTTGTCATCAACAAAATCGACCGGCCGAATTCGCGACCGGACTGGGTGGCGAATGCTACGTTTGACCTGTTTGTCGAACTTGGAGCTACGGATGATCAGGCTGATTTCCCGATCGTGCATACAAATGCGCTGACCGGTTGTGCCGTGATTCCGCACAAGGACGGCCCAGCCTCAAGCGATGGCTGCGACCTGAAGCCGCTGTTTGATCTGATTGTCAACTTCATTCCGAAGCCGATCGTGGATCTCGATGGACCTGGCCAGCTGCTGGTCACCAGTCTTGCGTATGACGATTACAAGGGGCGCATTGCCATTGGTCGTGTGTTTGCTGGTTCATTTACGCGCAATCAGGAAGTGGTGCGCATCATGGCAAATGGTGGGCATCAGAAGGGCCGGCTGGCAATTCTGTTCACGCATCAGGGTCTGGCGCGCATCGAAGTGACCGAAGTGTTGGCGGGCGACATCGTGGCGGTGACGGGCATGCCGGATTTGCAGATCGGCGAGACGATTGCTGACGCGCGTGATCCGCGTGCGCTGCCGACGATCCACGTCGAAGAGCCGACGGTGCGCATGACTTTCGGCGTGAACACGAGCCCGTTCGCTGGCAAGGAAGGCACGTGGGGTACGTCGCGCAAGCTGCGCGAGCGCCTGTTCAAAGAACTCGAAACCAACGTATCGATGCGCGTTGAGGATGGCGAAACCGCAGACACTTTTGTGGTCAGCGGCCGCGGCGAGTTACATCTCGTGATTCTGATCGAAACGATGCGCCGTGAAGGGTACGAATTTCAGGTCGGCAAGCCGGAAGTGATCTTCCGTGACAACGAAAAAGGGACGACGCTGGAGCCTTATGAGCAGTTGTTCGTCGAAGTTCCAGAGGAATACCAGGGCCCGGTTATGGAGATGCTTGGCACGCGGCAGGGCCAGATGACGGACATGGTGCACGGCGACAACGGCATCGTCTCGATGACGTACATGGTGCCGACGCGCGGTCTGCTCGGCTTCCGCAGTGCGGCGCTGACGGCCACGCGCGGCACGGTTGTCATGAACACGCTGCTGGCCGGCTATGAACCGCTTTCTGGTGAGATTCGCCAGCGCGATCGCGGCTCGCTGGTGGCGTGGGAAGACGGCGACGCCATCACCTATGGGCTGCGCAATGCGTGGGAGCGCGGCACTCTGTTCATCGAATCCGCCAGACCGGTGTACGAAGGTATGGTCGTGGGAGAACATGCGCGGCCGGACGACCTCGACGTCAATGTTTGCAAGATGAAGATGTTGAGCGCCGTGCGCACGCGCTCGTCGGATCACGATACGTCGCGCCTGCCTCCGATTCGCCAGATGTCACTTGACGAGTGCGTTGAGTACATCGCAGACGATGAGCTTGTCGAAGTGACGCCGCTGAATATTCGCATTCGCAAGAAATATCTCAAGCGCGACGAACGCGCGAGGATGACGTCTGCACGCTCCAAGGCGCTGCGCGATGCCTGAGCCTGATTAGGTCGATGACTGGCGCGAAGAAACATCTGCTTCTTTGCGCCAGTTTTTTTGTACCTTCATGTTTTTTCATTTCCCTCCACCATATTCCTTTACAGTTCCTCCGCATCAATGAAGCCTGCCCCAAACGGTGCATGCGCTCCCCCCGCTGCGGGCACTGTTCGGAATGGTGTATCGTTCTGCGCGTGACCGTTGACCACGAATTTCCAGGCGCAGCTGCAATGCTGCGTGACTATCCACTTGGCTCGACATTTGGTGGGGGGGCGCACAGCGTCATCAGCAGCCTGCCGACGCTGCATGATGTGATCGGCTATGAAGAGAAGGCGCCCGAGGTAATTGCGCAGCTGCATCAGGGCTATCCACGCTTCATGCGGCATTTCTTCGTGGAGCGGCTCTGCAAAACGCTGGCGACGCAGCATGGCTGGGGCGATGCCTATGTTTGTCCGGTTTCGGGCGATGCAGCGGCTGTACGTCTGCGTCAATTTGCGGGCCGTGTGCTTGCAGAAACGGTTGAAGATGGTTTTCACGTGCTCGTGTTTAAACATGGAACGCTCAGTGCTGCTCGCGCGCGCAATTTTCTGCAGCACACTGGTGTGCAGATCAGTTCACGCCAGGCCGAAGACTGGCTGCATATGCGTGGGCTGGCGTCGGAGCCTGCGCCGGAGCCGTCGTTCGTGGAAGGCGATTCACGGGAAGCTGTGTGCACTGCAATTCAGCCGTGGCTGGGTGATGCGACGCGCGAAGATCTCGTGCTGACATGTGGCGGTGCGAATGCATTCTGGAGCGCATACGAAGCCATCTCTTCGTTGCAGGCTGAGCGCGGCCGCAGCCAGTGGCTGCAGCTGGGCTGGTTGTACGTTGATTCAACGCTGGTGCTCGAGCGTTTTGGCCCGGATGACGAGGCCCCGGTGAAATGGCTGGATGGCACCGGCCTCGATGCGCTCATCGCCTACCTCGACGAGCACGGTGCGCAGGTTGCCGGTGTTGCTGTTGAAGCGCCGAGCAACCCGCTGCTGGAAACGTGTGACCTTGCGCGCCTCGCAGGAGCGACACAGCGCTGTGGCGCCAAGCTGCTGATCGATCCAACCGTCGCCAGCATCGTCAACGTTGATGTGATGCCGTATGCCGATGTGCTGGTGTGCAGTCTGACGAAGTACGCCGCGCGCGCGGCGGACGTGCTTGCCGGCGTTGCTGCGGTGCATCCTGGGCGCGCCGATTCAGCCGAATTGGCGGTGCGCATTCGTGCGCTGGCGACACCGGCCTATCCTCGCGACGCAGCGCGGCTCGCGCATGAAATTTCTGATTGGGCCGACTTCGTGCAGCGGGTGAATTCAAACGCAGTAGCGCTTGCTGCACACCTGGAGAAAAATCCGAAGGTCGAGCGCGTGCGCCATGCGCTGCAGCCGAGTGCGTGTGATTGTTATACGCGCATTGCCCGATGTTCGAATTCGCCCGGCGCATTGATGAGCATTTCTGTGCGCGGCGACATGGCGCATTTTTTCGATGCGCTGCGCGTCGCGAAAGCCGCCAGCTTCGGCGCCGAATTCACCATCGCTGCGCCGTTTTTGTATCTGGCGCATTATGACCTCGTCAGCACGCCGCAGGGCCGTGCTGAATTGCGTGCGCTTGGCATCGATCCCGACCTGGTGCGTGTGTCAGTTGGAGCCGAGCCGATTGATCAGCTGATCGCCAATTTTGATGCGGCGTTGGCGCAGCTGTAACCACTGCAGGCCAGACTTTCCATCTTGTAGCGGTTACGTCAATTTCATCCTGAAGTTCCAGGGCAGGCAATCGATGAAATGCCACAAGACGGCTAAGTTCCTGTCCATAAGTTTTGTCCGGCAGATTCGCCTCTCCCGCAAAGCGGTGGAGGCGAATCTGCCGCCAGAACTTTTGGCGACTCACTTAGTCTGCGTGACTCCGTCTCAGATCCCAAGTAACTACTCAGGCCCAAATCAATATTTCCCGCGAAACACGCTATTCCTTCCCTGAAGGGGGAAGGAATAGCGTGTTTCGCGTTGGAAAAATGGCTAGCATGAGTAGTTACGATCCCAATGATTTGGGGCTGCGCTGAATCGCTGTGTACAGAGTTAGGCCAGTCTCTGTGCGATTTCGCCGCGGCCGTCGCTGTTGTATCGCACGCGCGCCTGGGCGCCATTGACGATCAGCTGCTGTGGCGCCTGGTGGCCGAAGTCGACGTCATAGAGCACCGGAATCGGCAGATCGCCAAATGCGTCGGCGATGGCGCGATGCTGGTTATAGGAATCCCACCCGCGCGCCTCAGTGCGGCCGATGATCAGAGCTGTTGCGTGGCGGAACCAGCCGGCCAGTTTGAACTGATTCCAGCAGCGTGCGGCGTCGTTGGAGAGCATTTCACAATTTTCGAGATACACGATCACGCCGTCCGGCGCATGCTCGTGAGCGAAGCGTTCAACGTCGCCGTATGGTGTGCCGATGAGGCGGCTGAGCACATCGGCGCAGCCACCGATCAGGCGGCCGGCGACGGCGACATCGCGTTCGGCACCGAGCACGCGCCAGCGCGTCGGAGTGTCGGGAGTGTATTCGGTTTGTTCCGGAAATTCGCCGTAATCACGGCGCGTTTTTTGATAGCGTGAAAACGACTGCTGCGTAAACACATCGCCTGCGCTGAGTGAGACCACGTCACGCCACCATGCGGCGCCGGGTGCGGGCTTGAACGCGGCATCCATGAAGTTCATTCCGTGGAGCGAAAGCCGATTTGACAGCGTGAGTAATGGCAGCATGAATGTGGTGCAATCCGACCAGCCGATGTACCACTTCGGTGTAGCGCGCGCGATTGCGTCGAAATCGAGCAGCGGCAGAATTTCGATGAGCAGATCACCGCCCCACGGCGGCATGACGGCATGAATGGAGTCGTCGGTCAGCATCGCCATGAGTTCTGCAGCGCGGGACTGTGGTGATGCGCTGGTGACATCGTCGCTGAACAGGCATGTGCCCATACGTGGGATGAAACCGCGGGCGCGAACCTGAGCGGCGCAAAAATCGAAGCGCGCGCGCAGTGCGGCGCCGACGCCGGCGGAGGGCGCAGTGACGCCGATGACGTCGCCGGGCACGATGGGAGGAGGAATGCGAAGCGCAGACATGGGCGCGATTATCACGCGATCGAGCCGCCGGATGCGGCCAGCGCTGGAGACAAACTGCACGAAGAAAAGATGATTCGTGCGGGGCCTGCGGGGAGCGGACTCTTCTGCGGTTCGCCTGGATATGTCTGATCTGAACGTCTGTCGAGACCGTGATTTGCGACTTTCGCTACTGGGATTTTTAGTCATTCCAGAATGCCCACGCATGCCCAATTTGCACTACACTTCACATCCTCATGAATCGACTGCGAATTGCACTCCTCGCATTTTTCTGCGCATTTTGGGTCGCTGGCTTACAGCCGGCTCATGCACAGACCAAGTCACTCATCTGGGATCGGCTCGACTCAGAAATTGTCGTTCGTGATGATGGCATGCTGCGCGTGACCGAGACGAATGTGATCCACTTTACGGAAGGTTCATTTTCGTACGGTTATCGCGATATTGATCAGTCGCGGTTGTCTGAGATTTCGGATGTGCAGGTTGTCGATGAGCAGGGCGAACCGATGCGCACGGAGATCGTGATCACCGAGCAGAATCGGTATCGCATTAAGTATTACTTCGGCACGCCGGCGGAAAACGAACGCCGCACGATTCGCGTGAGTTATACGGTAGCTGGCGCGTTGCGTTACTACGAAGGTGGTGATCAGCTCTACTGGTCGGCTGTCTACGCTGATCGCAATGGGTTTGCAGTGCAGAAGTCGCGCGTAGTGGTGCGGCTGCCGGAGAGCGCCGTGGTGCAGGTGGCAGATGCGTATGGGTCGGAGTTCAAAATGGACGGCCTCGGCGGATCCACTGTGACGTACGACGTGCTCACGCCGATTGACAGCGGAAAAGAATTCGAGGTGCGCGTGCAGTTCCCGCACGGCATTGTGCAGGGGAGCGCGGGGGCGTGGCAGAAGGAATTCGATGCGCAGCGCGAGTACGACGAAAAGGTGAAGCCGCGCAACAACGTACTGATAATGCTGGTCTCGCTGGTTTTGCTACTCGGCGGGCCGGCGCTTGCAGCAGCGCTGTGGGTGACGCGTGGCCGTGATCCGAACGTCGGCCTCGTAGCGGAATATCTCACTGAACCACCGGCGATCACAGCCGGCCTTGGCGGCACATTGCTGGATGAATCAGCCGACATGAAGGACATCATTGCGGCGTTGTTCGACATGGCCAGCCGCGGTGTGTTGATCCTCGAACAGACCGAAGCGACCGGCGCAGGCGACTACATTCTGCGGCGCGGTGAAAAATTCGGCACGGCGCTGCCTGATTTCGAAAAGCGCATCGTGACTGCGCTGCAGCTTTCTACGTCTGATGGCCTTGCGCTCAGCAGCCTGAAGAATCGCTTCTATGCCAACATCGATGCGATCAAGGCTGATATGTACGCAGAGCTGGCAGTGCAGAAGCTGTATGCGAAGGATCCTTCGAAGACGCGTTCTTCGTGGAGCACGCTCGCGGTTATTGTCGGACTGGTGACGGTGCTGGGGGGATGTGCACTGAGCGCAGTGATCGGCTCGTATACCGATTACGCAATCTGCCTGCCGATCGCCGGTGTTGCGACGACGATCGCCTTCTTCGTGATTGCTCAGCACATGCCGGTGCGCACGCGCGCGGGTGCGGAAATGCAGATGCGCGTCGCAGCGTTCAAGCGCTACATGGAGAACATCGAGAAATATACCGACGTTAAGGCTGCGATGGATCAGTTCGCGCGCTATCTGCCGTGGGCGATCGCATTCGGACTGGAGCGCAGCTGGATTCGTAAATTCGCTGCTGTGGATGCGCCGGCGCCAATTTGGTATTTGCCGTATGGCCGGTATCCGCATCGACCTTTGTATGCGCATCCTGCTTCCGGTGGTGGCGCACCGGCGTCGAATATGGGTAATGTGAGCGATGCTGCGCGTGCAGGCGGTGGCATTGCCGGTATGGAAGGAAGCATGGCGGGTGGCCTGGCGGATATGGAAAAGAATTTCGCAGGCATGTTTGAATCGTTCACGCGCACGCTGGAAAGCCGGCCGGCGCCTCCTCCGAGCAGCACGCGCAGCAGCGGTGGCGGCGGATGGTCAGGTGGCGGTAGTGGCGGTGGGGGAAGCTCAGGCCGCGGCGGTGGTGGCTTTGGTTGATATAGTCGGAATTCGTAACTAACTGTACCTACTCAGGCCAGCCATTTTTCCAACGCGAAACACACTATTCTCTCCCCCTTCGGGGGAGAGAATAGTGTGTTTCGCGGGAAATACTGATTTGGGCCTGAGTAGTTACAACTAACTTGATTTGCCGCGTTGCGGCGTTTCATTCATCGACTACTCTGCATCACGCTATCTCTGCTTTCCTAACGTCTTTAAGAGATCTTCAAGAAAATAGGGGAGAGTTAGTGTGATTCGGAGTGAAATGTTTGGCAGTGAGAAATTGACTGTCCTGAATAGTTGCTGTGAGTCGTGCTATGAATGCAAGCAAAACAACTGGTTTCATCCTGATCGGTATCGGTGCTGTCCTTGTGCTGGGCATCGGTGCGTGGGCATCGTCGTATCCGTTCGAACTCGCCAGCACACGCGTGTTCGTCATCGTTTTTTCATTGCTCGTGGCCGCGCCGCTGGCGGGAATTGGCGTGTATACGCTTGTGAAGGGGCAGGGTGATGCGATTGAAGAAAAGAGCATCGCGCGCCAACGCAAGCTGTTGAGCCTGGTGCAGACGCAGGGCAAAGTCTCGCTGAGCGCTGCGTCGATCGAACTTGGCGTTACGCGCGACGAGACGAAGCAGATCGTGTACGACCTCGTCGGCAAGCAGTTGTTCAGCGGTTACGTCGACTGGAAAGAGCAGATTCTGTATTCAGTCGATTCGTCGAAGCTGAAAACCGGCAAATGTCCGAACTGCAGCGGCGAACTTGAAATTGTCGGAAAGGGGCTGGTAAAGTGTCCCTATTGCGGCAGCGAAGTTTTCAGCAGCTGAGGAAGCGGCGACGCCGTTTTGTAAGCACAAGGTTTTCGAATGAATCTCATCCGATCCATGACCGATGTATGAAAGGTGAGATGCGTTCGGTTTTTTGCAGCTGGTTGGTCTTTTGCAATGAATCCCTTGAATTTTTCTCCTGTAGAGAAATCACGATTCGGGGCGAATTGCGTAAGGTCTGAGCAGGTGCGATTTTTTAACGGAGCCAAGCCATGGGTCTAAGAATCATCGACGTCATCGAGTGGCCGGACCAGGGGCCGACCGATATTGTGCAGCGCGTGCCAGAGCAGGGGCAGGGCGACATCCGCCTGGGTTCGCAGCTCATCGTGCGTCCGTCGCAGGTGGCGATGTTCGTGCGCAACGGCAGTGCGCTGGATAAGTTTACCGAAGGTCGTCACACGCTGACGACGTACAACATTCCGCTGATCACTACGCTGCTGAAGCTGGCGACGAACGACAAAACGCCGTTCCCTGCTGAAGTGTATTTCGTCACCACGAAAGACTTTATTGACATGAAGTGGGGCACGCCGACTGAGTTGACCGTGCGTGACAGCGAGCTGGGCATGGTGCAGATTCGCGCTTTCGGCACATATTCGATGGCGATTCAGGATCCGGGGCAATTCGTCAATCAGGTTGTCGGTGTGCGCGGCTTGTTCAGCACGACGGACATCAACGACTACCTGCGCAGCATCCTGTTGAGCGAAATCGCGTCTACGTTCGGCAGCGCGATGAAGGGCAAGTCTCTGCTCGATCTTGCTGCGATTCAAGGTGAACTGGGCAACGCGGTGTGTGCGGCTGCGAAGGACGATTTCGCTGCGATCGGTGTGGCGCTGAAGAAGGTCTATGTCGTGCAGGTGACGCCGAGCGAAGAGATTGCGAAGGCGATCGGACAGCGTGGTGCGATGGGTGCGCTTGGCACGAGCTACATGGAATACCAGGCTGGTCAGGCGATGCGCGATGCGGCAAAGAACGACGCCAGCGGCGCAGCTGGCCTCGGTGCCGGACTCGGTGCGGGCATGGGCATCGGTCAGGCGATGGCTGGGGCAATGGCGGCTGGTATGCAGCGTCCTGCTCCTGCTGCTTCTGCTGCCCCTGCTGCGCCCGTCGAAAGTGCGCCCACCAAGGCGTCGATCAACGCAGCGTTGACGAAGCTTGATCTGCGCTTTGCCAACGGCGAGGTCACCGAAGCTGTCTACAACCGTTTGCGCGAAAACCTTGAAAAGGCGCTGGCATCGGCCGCGGCGTAAATGGCGAAAATACTTTTCATTGGCGGAACCGGGCTGATTTCATCGGCGTGCGCCGAACTTGCGCTTGCGCGTGGGCATGAGCTGCATTTGCTGGTGCGCGGCCGCTCGGATCGCTATTCTGTGCCGGCCGGTGCGCGCGTGTTACAGGGAGACCTGCGCGCCGACCCGGCCGGGGTGGCGCGCTTGCTGGCTGCCGAACGCTATGACTCGGTTGTCGACTGGGTGGCGTACACGCCGCAGCACATTGAAGACGACATTCGCGTTTTCACTGGGCGCACGCGGCAGTTTGTCTTTATCAGCTCGGCCAGCGCTTATCAAAAGCCGCCGCGCGGCTTGTTGGTGAGCGAAGACACGCCGCTTATCAATCCGTTCTGGCAGTATTCGCGCGATAAGATCGCCTGCGAAGAGCGCCTTATGCGTGCGTTTCGTGAGCAGGGTTTTCCTGTGCTGATCGTGCGACCGTCGCACACGTACGGGCCGTCACAGATTCCGATCTGCGTTGGAAGTTGGGCGCATCCGTGGACGGCGATCGATCGCCTTCGTCGCGGTTTGCCGCTTATCGTGCCGGGCGATGGCACATCGTTGTGGACGCTGACGTGGAACGCCGACTTTGCGCGCGGCTTTGTCGGGCTGCTTGGCCGCGACGAATGGGCCGGACACGCCATTCACATCACGAGTGATGAGGCGCTGAGCTGGAATGACATCTACGCCGAGGCCGCACGCGCTGTCGATGTGGAGCCAAACTTTGTGCATGTGCCTTCGGATCTGATCGCTGCGTATGACCCTTCGGCGGGGGCGGGGCTGATTGGTGACAAAGCGCATAGCGTGGTATTCGACAACTCGAAGATCAAACGCGCTGTTCCCGACTTCGTCTGCAACGTTTCTTGGTCGGAAGGCGTGCGGCGCTCGCTGGCGTGGTTCGAAGCGGATCCGGTGCGGCAGACAATCGACGCTGCGGCCAATTCACTTTGGGACCGTATCCTGGAAGGCTATGCGCGCGCATGGCCGCGGTGATGGCCGCGGTGATGGCCGCCGTCACTATGTCTCGTAAAGTGTGTGCGTGACGCAGGCGTGGGCGACGCCTGCGTCGCCTCTACTCGCGAAATGCGCGTTCGATCACATCTTCGATTGGCGTATCTTCGATGGTGAGATCCTGCACGCGTTGTTCGGCGAGGAGTCGTGCGGTGACGGCGGGCACGTCGCTGGCCGACACCTGCAGCACGACCTTGCCTTCATCGTCGCTGGGCAGCAGCGCGCCGTAGACCGATAGATCGCCGCGCGCCTCTGGGTCGATCGCCATGCGAATCAGTTTGAAGGGGGCGATGCGCTGCGCGAGCTCGGAGATGCTGCCGTCGTACTTCAGCCGTCCATGGTGAATGATGATGATGCGTTCGCAGAGGGCGGTCACATCTGCCATGTAGTGGCTGGTGAGAATGATGGCGGCGCCGTTGCGCTGGTTGTATTCGCGCAGGAAGGTGCGAATGCGCTGTTGTGCACCGATGTCCAGCCCGATCGTCGGTTCGTCAAGAAAGAGCACCTGTGGCCGATGCAGCAGTGCGGCAGCGAGTTCGCACTTCATGCGTTCGCCGAGAGACAGCGTGCGCACCGGCTTGCGCACGATTGGTTGCAGTTCGAGCAATTCATCGAGTTCGCGATACGTTGTCGCATATTCCTCGTCGCTGATGCGATAGATGGCTTTGTTCAACAAGAACGAATCTGCAGCAGGAATGTCCCACGCCAAACGATTGCGCTGGCCCATGACCAGCGTCATTGCGCGCAAATAACCACTTTCGCGCTTCCAAGGCACGTGGCCGAGCACACGAGCATCACCGCTCGTCGGATGCAGCAGTCCTGACAGCATTTTGAGTGTCGTAGTTTTTCCTGCACCGTTCGGGCCAAGAAAGCCGACGACTTCGCCGGCGCCGATTCGGAAACTGACATCCTGAACGGCATGCACGTCACGAAATTTTCGCTTGACGACGCTACGCAGGCTGGCTGCAAGTCCAGCTTCGCGTTCTGCGACCTGATAGGTTTTGCAGAGATGGTCGACAACGATTGGATCGGATGATAAAGAGGAATTACTCTGCAGACTCATGCGATGATTATGCCCGATGCTTGCTGCGATCGATTTCGGCTTGTCGAACATGAAAATCGTATATGCCTCTGCGCATGGAGAAGTGCTGAGTATGCATTGTCGTCCGGCGTTGCGGCATGTCGATGTTGATGCGGTGCGAGCCGCGCTTGCCGTCGATGGGCACCGACCGGAAGATTTTAAGGTGCTGGTGATGACGGGGGGGCGTAGTGCGGGTTTGCCGGATTTCATTGATGCGACGCCGTTGCACAAAGTATCCGAAATTGAAGCGATCGGTCGTGGCGGACTGCTGGCGGCCGGCAGTTTGTTTGATGCAGCGCTGGTGGTGAGCTGCGGCTCTGGCACGGCGGCGATTGCGGTGCGGCCAGGCGATGTGCATCACACGAGCGGCACCGCCGTTGGCGGTGGCACATTGTGTGGGCTGGGGCAGCTTTTGCTGGGAATCGCCGATGCGGTGGAAATTGACACGCTGTCATCGTGTGGCAATGCGACGGTGCTCGATTTGACGTTGCAGGAAGCGACGCACGGCCCACTCGGCGCAATTCCACCCGATGCGACGGCGGTGAATTTCGGCAAGGCGGCTGAAGCTGCGCGGCGCGGTGTGCTCGAACGAGCGGACGTTGCGGCATCGCTGGTCACGATGATCGCGCAGACAGTGGCGTTGGTCGCCATTGGGGCGGCGCGCACGGAGAAGCTGGAGCGCATCGTGCTCGTTGGGCGTCTGCCATCACTGCCCGCCGTCGCCACTCAGTTGCTGCGCACGGCACAGTTTTATGGTGCGAATTTCACGATTCCGGCCGAGGGTGTGTTTGCACCGGTGCGTGGTGCGCTGGCTGCGGCGATCAGCCGCCGAAATTGGCGATGAAAAAATAGCCGTTTCCCATGGGTGCGATGCCGAAGCCGACCATGTTGAAATCCGTCGACATGATGTTGCGCCGATGTGGTCCGCCTGGACTTTCTCTGTAGAACCACATGTTGAAGGCGGAAGAGGAGGTGCTGGTATATGCCCAGTTCTCACCGCTATATTCGCCGTTGAAGCCGGCACGGGTGATGCGGGTGCGGGAAGTGGATCCATCGGAGCCGGTGTGACTGCCGAAGCCGCGCACAGCACAGTCTTCGGCATGTGCCTGCGCAGCAGCGACGAGCGCAGCTGATATTTGCAACGTGGGCAGGCCGGCTGCCGCACGCTGTTCGTTGTAGAGCGCGAGCAATTCGGATTTCATCGAATCAAAATCCGTTGCCGATGCCGCAACTTGTGATGCCGCCTGCGCGGATGTGGTTGCAGGATCGAAGACGATCAGGGACGCGATCGTTGGCGTTGCTTCAGGTGGAATCAGCGCAATAAGTTTGGGCTCCGTTCGCATGGATGCTGCGGCTGCGACTTCGGCCACCGGTTCGGAAGTCTGTTCGACGATGCGCGGCGTCTTTACGGGAATGATCAGCTGTTGATCGATGAGTACGCGCGATGCGTCTGTGATGCCATTGACGCGCAGCACGTCTGCCACTTCGACTTTGAAGCGCGCAGCGATCGTGCCGAGCGAATCGCCGGATTTTACGACGTAGACGAACCAGTACGTTGTCTCGTCGTTGGCGAGTTTCGTCGTGGGAATCTTGAGTTTCGCGCCGAGGCGCACATTTTGATTTTCACTGAGGCCGTTGGCGAGCTGCAATGCTGCGATCGATGATTGAAATTTTGCTGCGATGGTCGACAGCGTGTCGCCTTTTTGCACTTCGTATATCTGTACGGGTGCGTCGGTGGTGGATGCGACCGTGGATTTCGGCGTCGGAATGACGGCCGTAGCTGATGGTGGTGGTGTTGCTGTGGTGAGGCTGGCTGCAGTTGGAAAGGCGGCCAGTGTGGCTGCGAGGTGCGTTGCCTCTGGAACCTGGGGCGCCGGTGTGGCTGTCGACGCGGCGGTGCATGCGGCCGTCGATGTGCAGAAAGCTACGAACAGGAAAATAGTGTAAAGCGTTTTCAGAAGCGAAATTCTAGTGCGGAAGAATTATTTAGGGTTGATTTTTCGAGACTGCGCTGTTTACTCGGAACTCGGAACTAAGATTCCCTCCATGTCGGTCGAAGACACAATCGAGGCGTTGCGCGCAGACGCCGAATTCATGCGTGATGTAGTTGAATGGCAGCGTGCGCCTGCGCGCCTTGCACGCGCAGTGGTGTGGCCGTCTGGATTGGGCGAAGACATGCGCCGTATGTACGCCGAGCGCGGCATTGAGCAGCCGTATGTGCATCAGGCTGAGGCGATTGGCTGTGCGCTTGCTGGCCGGCATGTGGCTGTGGTGGCGAGCGCCGCCGGTGGGAAATCATTGTGCTTTCACGCGCCGATTTTGCAGCGGCTGCTTGATGAGCCGAACGCGCGCGCGCTCTGTCTCTTTCCGACGCGCGCGCTTACGCAGGATCAGCTGGCGTCATTCGTCTCTGAGGCTGAACACTTGTTTCCCAGCCCGCGCGCGCGCACGATTGTTTCTGCTTACGACGGTGATACGCCGCAGGCGAAGCGCGCCGATATCCGTCGTGACGCGCGCGTTATTGTGACCAATGCGGACATGCTGCATCTTGGAATTTTGCCGCATCATGCGCGCTGGTCGGCATTTTTTCGAAACCTGCGCTTCGTGGTGATTGATGAGATGCACACATATCGTGGCATCTTTGGCAGCCATGTGGCGAATGTGCTGCGCCGCCTGCGCCGCATCTGTGCGTTCTACGGCGCGACACCGACGTTTGTGCTTGCCTCGGCGACGATCGCCAATCCACGGGACCACGCCGAGCGATTGATCGAGCTGCCTGTGGAGCTCATCGACGATGACGGCAGCCCACATGGTGAACAGCATGTCGTTATTGTGAATCCACCGCTTGTCGACGCGGATCTTGGCATGCGGCGCAGCGCCGATTTCGTCGTGCGCGACATTGCAGGCCGGCTGATCGACGATGGTCTGCAGACAATCTGCTTTGCGCGCTCGCGCAATTCCACCGAAGTGCTGCTGACATATTTGCGTGACCGGCTTGGACATCGTTTGTCGGCAATGAGTGGGCAGCCGGTGGTGGTTGGCTACCGCGGTGGCTATTTGGCCGAAGAGCGCCGCAGCATTGAGCGCGGGCTGCGTGAAGGGCATATTCGTGGCGTGGCATCGACGAACGCGCTCGAACTTGGCATCGACATCGGTGAGCTTGACGCGTGTGTGATGCACGGTTATCCGGGCACGATCGCGAGCTTCTGGCAGCAGTCGGGGCGTGCTGGTCGTCGGCGGCGCGCGGCGGTGGCGGTGATGGTTGCCACAGCTGATCCACTCGATCAGTACCTTGCGGCGCATCCGAACTATCTTTTTGAGCAGTCGCCCGAACATGCGCGCATTGCGCCGGATAACCTGGGTGTGCTGGCGCAGCATACGGCGTGTGCGGCGTTCGAGCTGCCATTTGAACGTGGCGAGCGGCTCGGCCTGGCTGAGATTGGCGGCATTCTTGATGTGCTGGTCGAGGAGGGTGATCTGTACACGAACGCAGCGCCGGCGCCGCTGTTGCGCAGCGCTGATGGCGCACGCGGTGATGCGCATGTGGAATCGGCGCTGCCGCAGCGATATACGTGGATTGGCGATACATATCCGGCCGAGCGTGTGAGCCTGCGCGGGATGGGCGATCGCGTCAACATCGTTGACGAGCGCGGTGAACTGTTGGGTGAAACCGAGCGCGTGACTGCGCCGAGCCGTGTGCACATTGGTGCGATTTATCTGCATCAGGGGCAGACATATCGCATTGTCGAGCTCGACTGGTTGCAGGGGCGTGCTGTTGCGCGGCGCGTCGACAGCGATTACTACACACAGCCGAGTAGTGTGAGCGAAGTTGCAGTGCTCGAGGAATTCGATGTGAATGGTGCAGCGTACGGCAGTTGCCCGGTCGCGCATGGGCAGATCGAAGTGACGACGAGCGTGCCGCGCTTTCGGCAGGTCATGTTCAGTACGCATCAGACGATCGGCTGGGGTGAGGTCGATTTGCCGGAGCAGCTGCTGTTGACGACGGGGTACTGGTTCAGCATCGGAGCTGAGCTGTCAGAGCGCCTGAGTCGGCGCGGCATTTTGGCGCTGCCGAATGATTACGGACCGAACTGGATGACGCAGCGCGATCGTGCCCGTGAGCGCGATGGATATGCGTGCACGGAATGTGGGCAACCGGAATCGCCGACGCAGCAGCATCATGTTCATCACATCAGGCCGTTTCGCACGTTTGGATATCGGCGCGGTGAGAACGAGGCTTATCTGCAGGCAAATGTGCTGGAGAATCTCACGACAGTATGTGCGCCCTGTCATCGGCGCATCGAGACGGCGGAGGATGGCAACCAGGCACTGGCGGGGTTGTGCCATCTCATGGCAAATCTTGCACCGCTGTTTGTGATGTGTGATGCGCGTGATCTCGGTGCAACGTGGGATATCGAGAGCCGGCACACGCGGCTGCCGACAGTGACACTGTATGAATATTCACCCGGAGGTACCGGCATCGCGGACGAACTTATCACGCGCCATGGCGAGTTGCTGCGTATGGCAGCACAGCGTGTGGCTGAATGTGATTGCGAACGCGGCTGTCCATCGTGCATTGGGCCGATGGAAGGTGTGCCGGAGCAGCGCAATATCAAGCGCGATGTTGCGGAAATTCTGCACGCGCTGATGGGATAGTGCGGAGTATCATCAATGCCGTAACGCGGCTGTAACGCGGCTGTAACGCGGCTGTAATGTGGGAATTGCGTTGTGTTGGAGACGTAATCTCACCGCATTGGCATCTTCTCCGAATCGCATCACTCCCTTTTTTTTTGGGAATTTAGGGAATTTAGGAAATTTGGGGAGACCGGAGAAACCGGAGAGAGATGATGCGATTCGAGAAGATGACGAGGCAAGGCCGCAAGTCAGTCATCTATAAAAATAGCGTAACTACTCAGGCCCAAATCAGTATTTCCCGCGCAACACACTATTCTCTCCCCCGTAGGGGGAGAGAATAGTGTGTTGCGCGTTGGAAAAATGGCTGGCCTGAGTAGTTACAAAATAGCAATCATGACCGAACACGAGTACTACACCATTAACATCGCCGGAATTGAACGTCATCTGCGCAAAATGGAAGTCGCGCCCGGTGTGAAAATCGCTGTGCTGAACATTTTGGGTGACACCGAGCTGGTGCAGGCTGCGGCGCGCACGCTGGCGCCGAAGTTGCCGAAGGATGCGCAGTACATCGTCACTGCGGAAGCGAAGAGCATTCCGCTGGCGTATGCATTGTCTTTAGAAAGCGGACTACCGTATATCGTGCTGCGTAAATCGTGGAAACCCTATATGGGCGATGTGCTGACGGCGGAGACGCTGTCGATCACCACGAACAAACCGCAGACGCTTTTTCTTGACGAGAAGGACCGCTTCGAGATTCGCGGAAAGAAGGTTGTGCTGCTCGATGATGTGATCAGCACTGGATCGACGCTGCAGGGCATGCGGCTGATCATGCAGAAGGCGGAGACGGAAGTGGTGGGAGAGGCGGCCATCCTCACAGAGGGAGACCGTGCCACGTGGCAGAACATCATTTCGCTCGGCCACCTGCCGGTATTTGGCATCTGATTGTGCCCCGTCCGTTTTTCGTTGCACGATGACGGACGGGGACATGCAGGCGTTGCCTACCGTGCGGCTTTCGCAGCGCGCTTGAGGGCGGCGGCGCGATTGACGTTTTCCCAGGGGAGGGAAATATCGGTGCGGCCAAAGTGGCCATAGGCCGCAGTCTGACGATAGATTGGCCGGCGCAGCTTCAGATCGTGGATGATTGCGCCTGGGCGCAGGTCGAAGACGTCGCGAATGGCTTTATTGATCTTGTCATCGGTGACGATGCCAGTACCGAAGGTTTCGACGTTGATGGACAGGGGTTCGGCCATGCCGATTGCATACGCAACCTGCACTTCGCAACGGCGCGCGAGGCCGGCGGCGACGACGGTCTTCGCCACCCAGCGACATGCGTATGCAGCGCTGCGGTCGACTTTGGTCGGATCCTTGCCGCTGAATGCGCCGCCGCCATGGCGGCCCATGCCACCGTAGGTATCGACGATGATCTTGCGGCCGGTCAGACCGGCGTCGCCCATCGGCCCGCCGACGACGAAGCGTCCTGTGGGGTTTGTGTAAATGTTGAGCCGATCGGTGATCAGTTCCTTCGGCAGCGTCGGCATGATTACCGCTTCGGTCAGCGCCTGGTTGATTTCTTCCTGATCGATTTCCGGCGCGTGCTGCGTCGAGATCAGGACGGTGCTGATGCGCACGGGGCGGCCCTGCGCATATTCGACGGTGACCTGCGTCTTGCCGTCCGGCCGCAGCCATGGCAGTTGGCCATTCTTGCGGACGATTGAGAGCTGACGAGCGAGGCGGTGAGCCATTGCGATCGGCAGCGGCATGAGCTCTGGCGTTTCGTCACAGGCGAAGCCGAACATCATGCCCTGGTCACCGGCGCCAACCTTGGACGGATCATCTTTGATGACCTTGGCTGTTTTGCGCTTGCCGCGCGTTTCGAAGGCTGAATCGACGCCCTGCGCAATGTCAGGCGACTGCGCAGCGATGGCGAGTTGCACGCCACATGTGTTGCCATCGAAGCCCTTTTCACTCGAGTCGAAGCCGATGTCCTTCACCACGCCGCGCACGAGTTCGTCGAAGTTGACGAATGCGTGCGTCGTGATTTCGCCGAGGCACATTACGAAGCCGGTCTTTACCGCTGTTTCGCAAGCGACGCGGCTCATCGGATCCTGCGCCAGGCACGCATCCAGAACAGCATCGCTGATCTGGTCGCACATCTTGTCCGGGTGACCCTCCGTCACGCTCTCCGAAGTGAAGAAGAGCTGAGGGTTGTTCATGAAACTGCTGCTCACGTGTTTTTTCCTCGCTGCTAGTGTTCACAGGCCGTCGCGACATGATTGTCGCTGCGACGTATTTGTCAGATCGTGGTACGAAATGACTTCTTTTGCAATGACTCAGCCTCATGTCAGCATTTCCCGTGAAACGCGCTATTTTTTTCCTAAAGAAGTTCCTAAAGAAGTTCCTAAAGAAGTTCTAAAAGTAGTTCTTAAAGAAGCTCCTGAAGAATTTCTTGAAAGAGAAGGGAACAGCTCGTTTCACGACGAAAAATTAACTGACTTGAGTCAGCGTCTTCATTGACAGCGACGCGGATTATACGGTCAGCCGCGAGGTTAGACTGCATACATGGAAGAACGCTGTGATGTCGTAGTGATCGGCGCTGGCATTGCTGGTGTGGAAACGGCTCGCAACATTCGCGCCGCGGGGTGTAGCGTCATCGTGCTTGAGGCGGATCGACGAGTGGGAGGCAGGCTGCTGACGCGTCGTCTGACGGACGGGACCAGTTTCGATCTTGGCGGGCAGTGGATCGGTACGCCGGCTGAGATGCCGCGGGTTCATCGTCTCGTGCACGAATTTGGTCTGACGTTATTTGAGCAGGTGGATGAGGCGCGGCTTGATATGACTGCGCAGCCGCTAGAGCGCATGGATCGGCTGACACAGGCTGAATGGGCGTGGTTCAAGGCAAAGCTGGATTCGCTCGCCGATACGATTGATGTGGCCAATCCATCTCGTTCACCGAATGCGGTGAAGCTTGATTCGATTAGCGTTGAAGAATGGAAGCGTCGCAATTTGGACAGCCCATATCTGCGCCACATATTTGATCAAGTTGTGCGCACCGAATACACCGTCGAGCCGAAGGATTTTTCTTTTCTGCATTTTCTGAGCACTGTAAAAACGAACGGCGGCCTCGAGGCGATGTTCAATTCATCGCATAGTTTTCGGCTTGTGGAAGGGTTCGAAACGCTTGTGCGGCTCATGGCAGATGAGCTGGGAGATGCAGTGCGCCTTGGCTGTCAGGTTTATGACATTGAGCATGATCAGCAGGGTGTGCGTGTTGTTGCTGATGGTATCAACGTGCATGGTCGGCAGGTGGTGCTGGCGATTCCGCCGAATCAGGTGGCGCGCATCGATTTCGCTCCAATGCTGCCGCGCCGCCGCATGTGGCTGGTGCAGCGCATGGAAATGGGCTCGGTCATCAAATGCTTCGCCCTGTATGACAAGCCATTCTGGCGCAGTCGTTCAATGACGGTGATGGATCCGGATGAACTGATCATCGACCACGTGCTTGATGCCACATCGCACGATGGTCGGCATCCTGCGCTGGTGGCGTTCATTGGTGGAAGTGACGCAGTGTATTGGAGCGATCAGGGGCCCGAACTGCGCAAGCAGGCGGTGCTCGAAAATCTGGCGCGCGTGTTCGGCGAAGAGGCGCTCTATCCGAGCACGTACTTCGATCATGACTGGCAGACGGAGCCGTTCATCGGCGGCGGATACAACTGCTATGCACCACCGGGTGTGATGACGGCGGGATATGAAAGCATCGACGAGCCGATTGGCCGCATTCATTTTGCCGGCACCGAAACTGCGCAGTACTTCGAGGGTTACATCGAAGGTGCACTCACCTCAGCTGATCGCGCGGCCCGCGAAGTTGTGGCTGCACTGCGGCAGGAAGAAGGTACGGGGCTGCAGTGAAGATGAATGCAACTACTCAGGCTCAAATCAGTATTTCCCCCGAAGCACACTATTCTCTCCACCGAAGGGGGAGAGAATAGTGTGCTTCGCGTTGGAAAAATGGCTGGCCTGAGTAGTTACAGATGAATGGAATTCAGGTGGAACGCGTCCGTGTGAAAAATTTTGACCCTGCGCGCGTGCGCGGCCTTTTGTTCGATGTGGACGGCACGCTTGCAGACACAGACAACGATTACGTAACGAGTTTTGCGCGCTGGGTCCCTTCGACGGACGCAGCCCAGCGTGAGCGTACAGCGCGGCGGCTGGTGATGGCGATGGAGACGCCGGGTAATGCGTTACTTACGTTGCTTGATCGCGTCGGGCTTGACACCGTGCTGCTGCGCATCTCCGAGCGAATCGGGCGCGTGTTGAATCGAGCGCCGGCGCGTGCGCATCCGCCTGTGCCGGGTGTGCCGGAGATGCTTGCACGATTGCAGGGTCGTTACTTGCTGGCTGTGGTCAGTGCACGCGAGACAGCGCACGTTGCCGTATTTCTTGAACAGAGCGGATTGGGGCATTATTTCGACGTCGTGATCGGATCGGACTCGTGTGAGTACAGCAAGCCATTTCCTGATCCGGTGCTGCGCGCTGCGCGTGATCTTGGCCTGCATGCCGACGAGTGCGTCATGATCGGTGACACCACAGTTGATATTCGCGCGGGGCGTTCTGCGGGCGCACAGACGATTGGAGTATTGTGCGGTTTTGGTGAGGCAGGCGAACTGCTGCGCTGCGGCGCTGATGTGTTGCTTGCTTCGACGGCCGATTTGCTGGAACTGTTGCAGATGTAGCGTGACTGAACTCTACTGAGTCGTTACGTTTTGTGTCAATTGCGGTGTTGGACCTGAAGGTGGACCTGTGGACCTGTGGACCTGTGGACCTGATTGATTGCCGCTGCCGCGATTACACTTCGACGCCATGGAATCGAAGGACATACTCATCCTTGCCAATGGCGAAATCAGGGACGAAATCATCGCAGCCGGAATTGAAATGCTGCGCACCGGTGCAAGTGCGGACGACGTCGCTGAGAAAGTGGCGCGAGACGTCGAGGACGATGCTGATGAGCACAGCGTCGGCTTCTCGGGTTTGCCGAACGTGCTTGGCGTCGTCGAGCTTGATGCTTCGTTTATGGAAGGTCGTAATCGACGTGCGGGTGCTGTAGCTGGCGTGCGCAATTTTCGAAATCCGATAGTGCTGGCACGTGCAGTGATGGAGCGCACGCCGCATGTGTTGCTTGTGGGTGCAGGAGCCGAACGCTTTGGCGACGAGATCGGAGCTGAGCGCAAAGAGATGCTGACCGAAGCTGCGCGCAACATCTGGATCGAGCGCATGCACAAAATCGGCCTGAGTGACTTCGACATCCAGGCACTGCAAAATCCACTTGCTCCGCAGGCTGCGCTGATCGACATCGTGCAGCGCGCGTTCAACATGCGCGATGGCTCGGACACGATGAATGTATTTGTGAGGGATGCGAGCGGCCATATTGTGACGGCGGTGACGACGTCGGGTGTGGCATGGAAGTATCCGGGCCGTGCCGGCGACTCGCCCATCATCGGTGCGGGCAATTATGCGGACGATCGCTACGGCGCTGCTGCGTGCATGGGCCTTGGCGAAATTGCCATTCGCGTTGGCGCGTCAGCGCGCGGCGTGCACAATCTGCGCTTCGGTATGTCGATGGACGAAGCGGGTGCGGACGTGTGTCGTGAGATGAGTTCGTACCTTGCGAAAGGCCAGTGGGTGCGAATGCTGATGCTTGATGCGAAGACCGGATCCGTCGGTGGCTACGCGACTGCGGAAGGTCTGCACTACAAAGTGCAGCGATTGAACGAAGATCGTCCGACGAAATATGAAGCGATGAAAATCGCAGCGTGAGTTGAACTATGAATCGTGAGACTGATCTGGAGGCGCTGCTCGCTGAAGCGGCAGATCCTGCGGCGGCGCAAAAAATTATCGAACTGCTGCACGGCCGCACGCAGGCGTTGCAGCAGGCCAGTGACGAACTGCGCATCGAGCTTGCGTTGCTGCAGCGCGCCGGCAGCGTTGTCGGTGCGGATGCACAGCGCCTGCAGACCGAGCTGCGTGATCTGCGCAGCCTGGCGAGCCGCGCAGCGCTGGACCCGGACACGTTCGCATTGCTGGCTGCAGACGGCGTCGGCGTGCATCTGCCGATGCCGGCGCCGATGGAGCAGATGTTGCAGCTCGAGCCGCCGTCGAGTGGTTCGCTGCGTGATCTGCAGCCGCTGAGCATCACAGCGTCGACGCGGCTTGGCTCGCTGCTGGCGCTGACTTCAGGTTTTCACCTGCATCTTTTCGGTGGCCTTGGGTTGCCTCTGAGCGAGGACTGGCGCTGGCCGCGTGCACGCCGCGGGCCGGCGACGCTTGCCCGTGGTGAACGCTTCGAGACGATGTGCGCCATCGACGAATTCGCGCCGCCGAAGCATGTACTCGTTGTGACGCGCTCCGGCTGGTGTCGCGCGTTGCCATGGACGGTCGTCGAAAACCTGGCTGCTGGCGGTGCTGTTTTCAATCCGGCCGATCGTGGTGATACGCCCGTTTGGATCGGGCCGTGTGTGGATGGTGATGTGCTGCTTGTGACGCGGCTCGGGCGTTACGTGCGGTTTCCCGTGGCCGCGCTTGCTGCGGCCGGTGAGCATGGTGTGGCGCTTGAAAGTGATGACGATGTGGCCACTGCTGTCGTGGTGCCGGCAGGCAAGGCTGATACCTGTGCAGTGCACTTCATCGGCGTTGATGGAGCGCATTTTGCAATTGCGCCGCAGGGGCTCGAAGCAAACAAGCGCGCTGGTGGAAAGACGCGCGCATTGACGCGCAACTGGCTTGCGCAGAGCTGTGCAGTTGCTGAGCGCAAAGATGCCGTAGCAATTTTTGCTGCGAGCGGTGAGGTGTGCATCAGCACACTGCGTTCGGTTCCTGTCGCTGCGCGGCCGGCGGATGTGCGGCCGCTTAACATCGTTGGGCAGCGGCTGCTTGGTGCGGTTTTCTTTGGAGCGTGACGCGATGTATCTCGGAGTTGATTTTGGCACGACGAACAGCGTGGCCGCGGTCGTGCAGGCGCTCGGTGATGCACCGCAGATCATTGCACTCGATGAAGGATCACGCACACTGCGCACGATGCTGTACGTCGAACGTGATCAGTCGATGAGCGTCGGCGCTGCAGCGATTCACAACTATCGCACGCAGAACGTCGGACGTACGCCACGTTTCGTGCGCAAATATATCGGCACCATCGACAACGAAATGGGCGGTCTGCTGCAAGACGACGACGATATGAAAAGTGGCGACGTGCTGATGGATGTGTTCAGCGATGTCGATGCTGATGCGCCCGGGCGGTTGATGCATGCGTTGAAAGGGCCGCTGGCGACGGACTACGAAGGCACGATGATCTTCGGCCAGGAGTACAAACTAGAGGCGCTCATCGCTATTTTTCTGCGCGAAGTGCGACGTCGCGTCTACGAGCAGACCGGCTGTGATGCACGAGGTGTGGTGCTTGGGAGGCCGGTGAATTTTGCCAACGCCGTGGACGAAGCCGGCAACGCGCGTGCGCAGGGGCGCCTTGAAGCAGCAGCGCAGGCTGCGGGCTTCGAGTCGGTTGTCTTCGAATATGAGCCGGCCGGTGCCAGCTTGTCGTATGCGTCGAATGTCGGTGGGCGAGCAGAGCACGTGCTGATTTTTGACTTTGGTGGTGGCACCCTTGACCTGGCTGTTGTGCGGCGTGATACGGATGGTGGTCAGCAAATACTTGCGACGGGCGGCCTCGGTCTGGCAGGCGACCATTTTGATCGTGCACTGTTTCAACATGCGTTACTGCCGTCGTTTGGCCGCGACGTGAAGTGGGGTCCGCAGCGGCTGCCGCTGCCGCGCTATTTGCTCGAAGCGCTGGGTGATTGGCAGAACATTCCGGCGTTGAGCAACGCGGCGACGGTTGCGTTTTTGCGCGAAGCGCAGCGCGATTGCACTGCGCCGATACAGATGCTGGCACTTGAAGATCTCGTGACGAAGGGCCACGGCTATGACTTGTACGAACGCGTCGAGCGCAGCAAAGTCGAACTTTCGACGGCGCGCATTGCTGAGCTTGCGTATGCGGCCGATGCCATCGACGTGTGGCAAATTGCGACGCGCGCACAGTTCGAAGCGGCTATTGCGCCGGAGCGTCGGGCCGTGGCGGCGCTGATCGACGACACCCTGGCGCGCGCGCATGTCGTTGCAAGTGACATCGATCATGTCGTGCGCACCGGAGGCTCGTCGTCGATTCCGTGTTTTGTTGAGCTGCTCGCTGAGCGCTTCGGAATGCAGAGAATTCATAGCGAAGATCTGTTCACCGGCGTTGCTGCAGGACTGGCTGTGCGCGCGGCGCAGCTCGGACTGCGTGCGTGAAAAGCATTGCCGGGCGTGAGGAGAAAAAGTGGAACAAATTCTCGATGCAAGGTTGATCGAAGCATCACGCGTCGGCGATCCGATTCCGGCGCTGCGCGCTGCGATGCGGTCGATCGCCGAAGAGCAGCCCGTCGACGAACGAACGCTGCATGAATGGAGCTGCAAGCTGCGCGTTTCCGGCGTGCATGCGCATCTTCTCGAATACACGCTGCGTACTGAATGCGGATACGAGCCTGTGCCCGGAGCACAGCGCGTGGTTGACTGGCTGCGCGCCCACGGAGACGAACTGGCGGATGTGACGCCGGTCGATGTGCGGCGCGCGAGCCTGTTTCACAGCGACTGGAGCGTCGGCGCACGCGAGCCGATCGCTGCGAAAGAATACGCCGACGCGGCCGCGTTCACCGCGCGGATCTGGCGTGCGATGCATGCGGCGGGAGCAGAGGCAGCCGTGGGCAGCTACGACCACGAACGCCCGACGTACGGCGGAGCGCTTTTCGCTACGACGGGAGAGCCGCGCAGCGTGCACATTGGCGTCGACATATTCATGCATGCCGGCACGCCGGTGTTCGCACCGCTCGATGGCGTGGTGCGCAGCTTCGCGGATAACGCGGCGAAATTCGATTACGGCCCGTGTGTGGTGCTCGAGCACGACGTGGGCGGCGGCGCGCCGAAGTTTTTCACGCTATACGGCCATCTTGATCGCGACTCACTGCGAGAAGTGCACGTCGGCAAGCGCATCGCGTGCGGTGAGCGCATCGGCCGCATGGGGCCTTTCCCGGAGAACGGCGACTGGCCGCCGCACGTGCATGTGCAGCTGATTATGGACATGCTCGATTTCCGCGGTGACTTCAACGGGTCGTGCCGCCGGAGCCAGCGCGACGTCTGGCTGTCGCTGTGCCCTGACGCGAATTTGGTGACGCGGGTGCCGGCGGCGGTGTGGGGATGACGGACGACGGACGGCGGACGACTGCTGACGGCGGACGGGGGCATCCGCTATTGGGGGCAAACTTTTGCGCGCATCGCGGTGCCGCCGTCACCCGGGGCTTGCACACCTTCGGTGCTGCGCCCCGGGCTGAAAAGAACGACCGCCCTTTCAGGGCTCGAGGCCGATCCACCACGGCGGACCGCGCCGTTGGCGCTCATGTTCCGTCGAAAAAGCGCCGGAGGCGCGACGCAGCCCCGGCCCTGACCAGCGGTCTGGGCGGATGGCCCGCACCATTTCGTGAAATTCGCCCCAAACACCGGATGCACCCCGGGCGATGGGCGACTGACGTATAGTCGCGACCGTGAAACGATTGACACCATTTTTGTTGGCGCTGCTGGTGACCATGACGGCGATCGGGCATGTTCGTGCGCGGCCACTCGTTGAGCTGGTGAACCCGAGCTTCGAAGGAGATTTGGTGACGGTGGCGCAGGATTGTCCAGCGCAAAAAGCATCAGGCGCTGGTCCACTTGGGTGGACGCCGTACTACCGATGTCGCGTCGATGGTGATGAGCAGGGGTTGAACAACGCGCCTGAGTTCAAGCAAAGTCTGAACATGTTCAATCCAGAGCGTGTGCGTAGTGGTGATGCGGCGCTGATGTATTTCAGCTTTTGGGCGCGCAACGAATCGGCCGGCGTCTTTCAGACGGTGCCTGTAACGAACGGCAACTGGCTGCGCTTCGGCGTGTGGGCACAGATGTGGACGACGGACTGCGATCCGAGTCAGTTCGATCCGCCGCAGGTGACGTCTTTTTATGAAGCAGGAAATCTGAAGGCGCGTGTGTGTATCGATACCGATGGTGCGCCGCTGGATTGGGATGCGGGCACTGTATGCAGCCCGTGGCTGCGTGAGGGTGGCTGGGATCGATATGCGCCGTTGAGTGTAATGGCTCAGGCGCAGAGTGATGAAGTGCTGGTGCTGGTGAATACTTGGGCGCAGTGGAATGTGAAGCACAACGACACGTACATCGATGATGCGACGCTCGAACTTGTCGATGCGCCGGTCATTTCCGGGACGCATCGCGTGTTCGCGCCGTTCGCTGTGCGCGACGCTTTCGTCCATATCAGCGAGTGGCCGCGCTGTCCGGTACACTGACACACTCTGACAGAAACGGGATCTGAAACCTGGCTTCTTAGAAGCCGGGTTTATTTGCAACATAACTATGACCAACGACACCCCCCCGTCGCTGAGCGCCGCCGCACAGCTGCTCGCCCGCGACAAAGCCGCCGTGAGCACGGCGGTTGGTCGCTATAACGAAATCGTGTTCGCGCGCGGCGAAGGCTCGTACGTGTACGACGTGGATGGCAAGCGCTACGTCGACCTGGCGGCCGGCATTGCGACGAACGCCGTCGGCCACTGCCACCCGCGCGTGGTCGAGGCGATCGTCGATCAGGCGAAGACGCTGCTGCACGCCGGCACGCCGGTTGGCTACACCGGACCCTACGTCGAGATGCTGGAAGCGCTCAAGTCGACGCTGCCGGCGCCGCTGAGCAACGGCAAGGGCATGCTGCTGAACAGCGGCGGCGAGGCGGTCGAGGCGGCGCTGAAGATGGCGCGCACGATGACGAAGCGGCCGATGGTGCTGGCGTTCACCGGCAGCTTCCACGGCCGGCCGCAGGGTGCGCTGGCCGCCACCGGCAGCAGCAGCAATTACCGCAAGGGCATGAGTGCGCTGTTGACCGGCGTGACGCACGTGCCCTATCCGGATTGCGGCTCGTGCGCGTTCGGGCATGGGCCGCGCGCGCCGGAGAACTGCTGCGGCGTCTGGAAGAACATGATCCAGATGACGCTCGACAAGCTGGTGCATCCGGACGACCTGGCGGCGATCATCGTCGAGCCGATTGCCGGCGAGGGCGGCTACATCGTCCCGCCGCCCGATTTCCTGAAGACGCTGCGCGAGTTCTGCGACAAGACCGGGGCGCTGCTGATTTCCGACGAAGTGCAGACCGGCCTCGGCCGCACCGGCAACTGGTGGGGCTTCGAAGGCAGCGGCGCGGTGCCGGACATCATCGCGTTCGGCAAGGCCGTCGGCGGCGGGCTGCCGCTGGGCGGCATCATGGCGACGAAGCCGCTGGGCGAGCGCTGGCCGTCCGGTTCGCACGGATCGACGTTCGGCGGGAACCCGGTCTCGTGCCGCGCCGGCGTCGAGACGATCCGCGTGATGCGCGACGAAAACCTGCTGGCGAACGCGACGGCGATGGGCGCGCATCTCGTGGCGCGTCTGGAAGCGGAGCGCGCGACGCAGCCGATGATCGGCGCGGTGCGCGGCAAGGGGCTGATGGTGGCGGCCGACCTGGTGACGCCCGAAGGCAAGCCGCTCGACCCGAAGGCGTTCAAGAAAGTGCTGGCCGACATCGCAGCGAACGGCGTGATCCTGACCAAGTGCGGCGCCGCGTCGCTGCGCTTCGCGCCGGCGCTGAACATCACGCGCGAGCTGATTGACGACGCGCTGGGGCAGGTGTTCGACGTGCTGGCGGAGCAGTAGGGGAAGTAGATAGTGGTTAGTGGTTAGTAATAGTGGATATTGGGCTGCCGTCACGGGAAATTGGGAGTGATCGTGGCGGCGGCCGCAGAGCGCGACGTCGCGACGAATGAGTAGGGGGAGAAGAATGGACCAGGCTACGCACAACAAGATCGTCTCTTTCATCTGGGGCATCGCTGACGACGTCCTGCGCGACTTGTTCAAGCGCGGCAAATACCCGGATGTCATCCTGCCGATGTGCGTCATTCGACGCATGGACGCGGTGCTCGAACCCAGCAAACGAAGCGTCCTCGAAATGAAGACGATGCTCGACGACGCCGGCATCACCGACCAGCGCGCCGCGCTGGAGAAGTTCCTGACCGATTTCTGCGCCGACATCCTCGCCGTCGAGCGCGAGGCCGAGGGGCTGCTGGATGGATTGCTGAAGGGGAGTGCGCGATGAAGGCCACGGAAGCAAGGCTGCTGAGCTTCCTGCAGAAGTCGCCGCAATTCATCATCCCGATCTATCAGCGCACGTATTCGTGGACGGACAAACAGTGCCAGCAATTGTGGGACGACGTCATGCGCGCCGGTTCGAGCGATGACATCACCGTGCACTTCATCGGCTCGATCGTGTACGTCGAACAGGGGCTGTCGCAGGTCTCGCATCAGGCTCCGTTGCTGGTCATCGACGGACAGCAGCGCCTGACCACGGTCACGCTGCTCATCGAAGCGCTGGCGCGCGCGCTGGGCGACGATGAGCCGGTGGACGGATTTTCGGCCGCCAAGCTGCGCCACTACTACCTGAGCAACCCGCTCGAACGCGGCGATCGTTACTTTAAGCTGGTGCTCTCGCAGACCGATGCCACATCTTTGAAGGCAATCATCAGCAATAGGGAGCAGCCCAGGGAGCCATCGCTGCGGGTGACGCAAAACTTCGAGCTGTTCACCGACTTGATTGCGCAGCACAAGGCCGACCTCACACTGGTCTGTCGCGGCCTGGCGAAGCTGGTGATCGTCGACATCGCGCTGAGCCGCGACCAGGACAACCCGCAACTGATCTTCGAGAGCATGAACTCGACCGGCAAAGCGCTCAGCCAGGCCGACCTGATTCGCAACTACATCCTGATGGGCCTCGAGCCCGAGCTGCAGACGCGGTTGTATGAAGACTACTGGCGGAAGATGGAGCTCGACTTCGGTCAGGAAGCGTACGGCACCGAGTTCGACAGCTTCATGCGACATTACCTGACCGTCCGAACCGGTGAGATTCCGCGCGAACGCGACGTGTACGAAGCGTTCAAGGACTACTCGCGCACCACGTCAGTCCAGAACGCCGGCATCGAGGCGCTGGTGAAGGACGTTCGCACCTTCGCCCGCTACTTCTGCGCCATCGCGCTGGGCGACGAACAGGATGCCGGCCTCGCAATCGCTTTCCGCGATCTGAGTGAGTTAAAAGTAGACCCGGCATATCCGTTTTTGCTCGAGCTCTATCAAGACTACGCCCAAGGCACACTCGGCATCGCCGACTTCATGGCTGCGGTGCGGCTGGTGGAGGCGTACGTATTTCGTCGCAGGGTCTGCGGGCTGCCCTCCAATTCGTTGAACAAGACCTTCGCCGCCATCGGAAAGACACTTAGCAAGGATCGCTACCTGCAGAGCATCGAGGCGCACTTTATGGCGCTGCCTTCGTATCGTCACTTCCCTGCCGACGAAGAATTCAGGCGTGGACTGCAGACGCGCGACCTGTACAACTTCCAGGGCTGCAACTACTGGCTGGGACGGCTCGAGAACTACGACCGCAGGGAACGCGTTGCGGTCGACGAGTTCACCGTCGAGCACATCCTGCCGCAGAACGCCAACCTTCCGGCAGCGTGGCGGCAGGCGCTCGGCTCCGATTGGAAACGCGTGCAGGAACAATGGCTGCACACGCTCGGCAACCTGACCCTGACGGCATACAACTCCAAATACAGTGATCGTTCGTTTGCAGAGAAGCGCGACATGCCGAACGGCTTCCGGGAAAGCCCGTTGAAGCTCAACGCCGGGCTCGGCCAGCTCGATGTTTGGAACGAAGCCACCATCCAGGAGCGGGCGGGTTGGCTGGCCGACCGTGCGCTTGCGGCGTGGGCCGCGCCGAAGCTCGACGCCGCCACACTGGCGGAGTTCCGGCCGGCACAGGCGGCGACGCGCAGCGGCTACACGATCGAAGACCATCCGCATCTGCGCGCCCCCGGATTGCGCGAGGTTTTCGAGGCCTTTCGTCGGCAGGTGCTGGCGCTGGACCCGTGCGTCACCGAGGAGTTCATGAAGCTGTATGTGGCGTACAAGGCCGAGACCAACTTCGTGGACGTGGTGCCGCAGGTGAAGCGGCTGCGTCTGTCGCTCAATTTGCCTTTCACGGAAATCAACGACCCGAGGGGAATGTGCAAGGATGTGTCCGGCATCGGCCACTTGGGAAATGGCGACGTGGAGGTCGGCCTGAAGTCGCTGGATGAACTGCCGTATGTGATGGGGCTGGTCCGCCAGTCGTATGAGCGCCAGATGGGCGAAGGAGCCTTGGGCTGATCGGAGAGCCGAATGTTTTTCAGAAAGACATCCAACGTGTGCTGGAGACGCGTTGCTCAAAGATGATTCCACAGTGGCGCGTTTCTGGATACCGCAGCGATCTCGTAGGGCAACATCCGCAACAGGAAGATGCATTCGTGCTGGCGATCGAATGTGATGGGGCAACATGTCATTCGTCTGAGGAAAAAGAAGTACGTACCAGCATCGATGGGATGTAAGGAGACGATCAATTTGAAAGGCATACTGCTCCACCCCCAAAAGCAATTCCAATGAGAACTACAGTCGGCCGCACAACACTGGCGAGTACGTCTGTCTTGAATACAAGTGGCCATGGCCATTGTTCGGCAGCGCGGTCGTCCTCATCGGGGTTGACTGGTCGTCGAGCATGTTAAGGCGTCGAGCGTTTCGGTAACCAGCAGAATGCAGTTTTGGCCACGATGAACTCTGCGTCGCATCAGTACAAAAACAGGGCAGCGCCGCGGCGTGCACGCGTCAGCGCAACATAGAGCAGCTGTCTTCGTGTGCCGTTCTCTTCCTCATCTGCGACTCGAAAGGCGCGCGGGGCAACGATGGCCACGCAGTCGAATTCCAGACCTTTCGCGCGGTGCATTGTCGAGAGGTGTACCGCGTCCAGCTCATCACTGTAGTTGTGTTGTGCAGTCACCGTCACCGGTCGCATGCCGTTGCGCTGCACGACGTCGGCCAGCGCGTCACGGGACTTCTCGCTCGACGCTACGATGCAGGCGCTGAGATGCGTGCCTGCAGTGCTGGTGCGCCAGTCACGAATAAACGCCGCGGCACGTTGTCCCGCGTCCTCCTCGCTGGTTGCCTCCGTCACGATCGGCTCCGGGCCGTGCGTGAGCGAACGGTAGCGCGTGTTGTCGTCGACACCGTCATCAAGGTCGTCGACTTCGATGCTGCTGAGCATGGCCACGGCAACTTTACGAATTTCCTCCGTCGTGCGGTAGTTGACATACAGCTTTTTCGAACGGCCACGGATATCGATGCCGCAGCGGCTCATCGCAACTTTGTGTCGCCCATAGATCCGCTGGTGCCCGTCGCCCACGAAGAACAGGTCGTTCGCACCCGGTGGGATCATCGCACGCAGCAGCCGCAGGGCCTGTGATCCGAAGTCCTGGGTCTCGTCGACTACGATCGCGCTGTAGGCCGCCAGCCCGGATCCGCTGGTCGATTCGGCTCGGAGCAGATCTGCCGCTTCGCGGTACGCGTCGTCCACTTCCTTCAGACGGCGGGATGCCAGTTGTCCCCGATACTCTTCGAAGACCGGCCAGACCTTGTCGCGTCGCTCTCGGTTGAGGACGACGCGGCGTCCGATGCGGCGTGCGGTGCGGTACACGTCGCGCGTTGTGACGCCTTGTGCGAGCACCACCTGGTCGAGTTCCTGTTCATAAAAGGAGTCGGGCAGCTCGAGTGCAGGATCTTTCATAGCGAGCGCTGCCTGCCACGCCTGCTGTGCGGCATCGTGACGTCGGTCGTAGACGATGCGGTGCCCGAACTTGCGGCTGCGCATGAACTGAGCGACCCACGCATCGAGGTTGAGCACGTCGATGCGCGCCATCGTCTCCGGGCTGCACATCGAGCGCAGGTTTTGTTCGATATCGGCAGCCAGGTTGCGAGTAAAGGTGGTGAACAACACTTTCTGCTTCGAAGCAGTGCGGTGTTCGGCCAGCCACCGGGTGCGGTGCATTGCCAGCACGGTCTTGCCGGTCCCGGCACCGCCCAGCACACGTACCGGGCCGCTGCGATCACCCACGGCAAGGCGCTGCTGCGTGGGGTGTAGGAAGATGCGCCACTGCGCGAGTGGCGCATTCAGCATGCTCGCCAGGTCGTCATCGTCGCTCACGACCAGAAATCGCGACTGCGACTCGGGCATGGCGAGCGCGGCGCCGAAATCGGTGAGATCGACGGCCGAGGGAATGGCCGCTTCGCGGTCTGCAAGGACTTTCTCGGTGGATTCGCCGGCGGCGACGAGAAACAGTCCTTCATATGCTTCAATCGGCAGCAAGGGTTGCAGCGCATCGAGCTGTGCGTCGTCGACGATCGAGCGGACGGCAGGCAGCATTTCCTCCGGAACACCCAGGCTCATGAGCTGCTGATCGGCAATCCGGGCGAATAACGCAGGCATCGGTGGAGATGCCGGTTCTACCGATACCTGCGCAGGCGCAGCGACTTGTTCGACGATGCTCTCCAGGACGAGCAGCTGAATCGCACCGCTGATCGGGTTGATGCTCAGCCGTCGGTTCTGCCCCCAGCGATAGGCGTCGTCGTGATGGTCCACGTGCAGCAAAACGTAGACGTCACCGGCGTCGGGCTTGAAGACGATGCCGCGCCAGTCCCGATCGATGCGCACCGAACGCAGATTCGGGTCGCGCGCATTGTGAATCACTTCATAGTTGATGCCCGGACTGCGCGGATCCGCCTGAAACTGGATCGCCCATTTCGACACCTTGTTGTGGACCGCCTCAGGAAGTTTGGCGAGCCGCAACATGAATTCACTGCTGAGAGCAACTTTTGGTTTGAGTGTCATGGGTACCGTTTGTGCTTTTCGCCCTTCGTCTTTCCGTGTTTGACATGGAAAATTTGAAGGGTGGATGGTCTGTCCGTGTCTATGCAACGATGGGAACGGGATTATGGCGTCGAAATGAGCTCGTCGAGCGTCCGGCAGTGCCAGCCCTGCGCCTGCCACAGTGACTCGAACTCGCGCTGGTCGTCGCGCAGGACGACGATGCGGGTGTGTGCCCACGCGAGTTCGCAATCGGCAATCACACGACCGCGGGGGTCGGTCAACTCGAGGCCGACCTCGGGTGGCTCGGCGCCGGCGCGTGCCAGGGATGCCAAACCGGCGTGCATCGACGGATGCGCCTGATCGAGCACCGCCTCCCACACGGCATTGCCTGCTGCCCAGGGCGTGGCGTGGTTCGGAGCTTCGGGCGCCACGTCTTCCGCGAGTGCCCCGTCGCCCGACGCCAGCCCGACCGCCGTGGCCATGCGCATGCCCGGCAGCGTTTGTGCCGTATTGAACAGCCGCAGCCACTGGCGCCACGCCTGCTGCAGCGCCTCGCCGTCCGCTGCTGCATGTTCGTCGAGCACGATCACGCCCGGCGCCTGCCAGGGTTCGGGTGCAGCAAGGCCGTGCTTTGCGAGCGCCGTCGGCCACAGGCCGAACTGCAGGCATGCGCCATTTTCTTTCGAGACGATCAATGCGAACCTTGCGTCCGGCGTCGTAACCTCGGCGGGCAGCCGGTCGCTCCATGCCGCGAGCGTGCTCTTGGCCGCGGCAATGTCGTCCTTGCTGTTCGGCACCATGCGAAACCCGAGCCACAGCGCGTCGCTCTGCAGCTGGGACAGACCTGCGTCGCTGGTCGCCTCGGTCGGCTTCGCCAGCCAGCGCAGCAGCACAGCGACGGCGTGGCGGGTATACGCCTCGGCCGAGGCGCGCGGCGTCTGTGCAGACGCACGCTGGCCGTCATGTCGCGCCATCGTCGTGAACGGCGATTCGAGGTCCGTTTCCTGCATGGCCTGCAGCGCTGCAGCGACGTCTTCATGCGTGACGGACCAGACCCAGAAGCGGCCGCTGGCGACGATGGCGCTGCGCTTGATCGCGTCGTCGCGCAGACGTTCCTGATGGAATGTCCAGCCGTCGCAGAACACGGCGATGGGCCGTCGCTTCGGTGTGGACGTCGACCATGGGCGGATCAGGAAATCAGGCCGACACGCCACGGACACGCCGTCGGATGGGCCGAGCTCGCGCTGCGGCGCCACGGTGTAGCGCTGGCCCCCCACGTCGAGCACGTAGCCCGAACGACCGTCGACGATGTCCGGGATCATGCGGATCGCCGGCAGGCCGCCGACACCGCTCATGCGGGCCAGACACTCGAGGAAGCGCATTTCGAGCACCGAGTCCAGGCGCGGGTTCACGTAGATTTCCGAGATGCTTGCAACCCGCTCCAGATCACCGAGCGCGCCCTCGAGTTCGCCAAGCACTGCTTCGGCGATGCTGCGGGAGATCCTGGATCGGTCGCGCCCCTGGCGGAACTGATACACGCAGCGGTAGCAGCCATCTTTGATCGGATCCTGGCGACAGGCGCAGTCGCGCACCGCCTGCAGCGCCAGCTTGACGACTTCCGTCAGGGTGCCGGCGTCGTGCGTGAGCAGCTGCTGGAGATATCCCGTCCCACCAGGCACGGTGTCGTAGAGCATGACGAAAAATTTCTGCGGTCCGCCGGCGCTTCCGGGTTCGGTCGTCATGGTGACCTGCAGGTGATCGATCCTGCCTCCGAAGCGCTTCTTGAGGCCGAGGCGCAGCGCGGCAGAAAACGATTGCACCACGCGCTCATCCATGCCGCTGCGCGTGAACGGCACGAGGATGCGCAGGGCTTCGGATTCGAATTCGCGGTAGAGATACAGGCACTCGAGGACGTCGGCGGGATCCGTGCTGCCGCGGTGCGAGCAGTCGATGGCATGGCGCTGCACGTCCGGCGGTTCGTCACGGTGCGGGGGCGTCTGCACTTTGCCGCAGTGTCGGCACAGCCGGAAGCCTGGGCGCGCCGCTGCGCGCGACGCCACGCTGAATTCCTGACCCAGGCGGCCGGTTTCGCCGAAGTTCACTTCGCGGAACGCCACGCGCGAGATGAACTCGAAGCCGAACGGCACTGCGTCGGTGCCGGTGCGCCAGGCGCTGACGATATGGCGTCGCTCGAAATCCGGCAGCAGCTGGCGCAGGTAGAACCGCGGTTCGCGGTCGTCGGCGCTGTCGTCGATGCGCGCGTCCTGATCGTTGTTGTTGGCGATCGCCTGCCGGAAGCGCAGCAGCGTGCGCTTCTGCCCGGCGTCCGCCCACATGCCGTCGCCGCAGCGCGGGCACACCGCGTGCACGGTCTTGTCGACCTCGAGATTCTGCATGTGCTGACACGACGGACAGAACCGCCACTGTTCGACCTTCGCCATCGCCATGGCGATCTGGTCGACTTCGACGCGTCGCTGGTTGGCGTAGAAGCGATTCTCCGGCGCGAACTCCGACAGCGCCGACTGGGCCGGCCGCTCGTACGTAAACGTGCCGACGGTGACGTAGCGACTATCCCCTGGTTCGTCGTTTGCGCGCTTGCGCCACAACACGCTTTTCAGCTCGATGCCGGCTTCGGGAAAGGCGTAGTTCGGGATCAGGCCGGCGTCGGTCAGCGTGTTGAGCAGATCGCGCTGGTTGATCTCCTTGATCAGCTCGAGCAGGGCGTCGCGTTCGCGCATGACGTCGTCGATGCGCTCGCGCACGGCGTCGTCCTGCGGCTCTGCGCGCAGCTTTTTCAGTTTTTGGTCGAGATCATCGCGTCGTTTGCGGTAGCTGCGGCGTTCCTCGAGCAGCTCTTCGAGGATCTTGATCAGGCGGACGTTGAGTCCGTCGGCTTCGCTTTGGCCGGTGACCTCACTGCTGCCGTGCATAAATTCGAGCAGCCGTTCACGGCCGGCCGCATCGAGGTCGTCACCCATGAGGCGTGTGAAGCCGTCGAAGAGGCGCGCTTCGTGACGCACGATGTGGTCGCGCAGCAGGTAGGGGAAGCGGTCGATGCGCGCCTGGTCGACGGCGTCGAGCGCGGGCGCGGTCTTTTCGGGAAGCACGCCGTCATTGGCGCAGCCGGCGACCCAGTCGTCGATGCAGAATGCGGCGAGCTGGCGTCGCAGCACCTCTGTGGCGCGCAGGAAGACGCCGGGTGGCTCGACCTTGCCGCTCATCATCTCGTGGGTTTCGGCGAAAAAATTGAGGTCGTGCGGGCTGGCGCCGTCGGCGAGTGTGGTGGTGACGGCGTTGCCGTCGCGACGGCCGGCGCGGCCGATGCGCTGCTGAAACGACGCGGTGTTGCGCGGCACCGAACACAGCAGCACGGAGGACAGGTCGCCGATGTCGACGCCCATCTCGAGCGTGGGCGTGGCGGAGAGCAGATTTTCGTACCATGGCCGCACGCCCCCTTCGCCCTTGAAGCGCTTTTCGAGCGCTTCGCGCACGCTGCGTTCGAGCAGGCCGGTGTGTTCCGCGGCGATGACGCGGCGCAGGTCGCCGCGGCTGAAGCGGCGGGCCCACCAGCGCGGGGGATCGTTCACGCGTACATCGTAGCGTTCGTCCGGTGCATCGAGACAGGGCGCGCCAAGCAGCGCGTCGGCGTCGTCGGCGGGCACGAACAGCCGGCGTTTGCCCCCACGTGTGGCGATGCAGGCCGGTTCGGTGTGCAGTTCGAGCACAGAAGGATCGAGCGCCCAAGTGGCGCCCTGGTTATCCTCGCTGCGGAGGAGCAGGCCGGCGGAGGCGAGGCGGGGGAGGGCGAACGCGAGCAGTTCGGCAGCCATGTCGTGCATGAGCAGCCGATTCGGGCAGAGGGCCTCGGCGGTCCAGCGGTCGTACCAGGTGCTGCGCTTGTCGTTGCGCAGCCGATCGAAGCCGCTCTGTGTTCCCTGGGTGAGGAAGATCGGGCGTGGTGTGGCCGGGCTCAGCCGTGGCATCCACTCGCCGCGACCGCCCTTGTTCGCCAGCACGTATACGTTGGCATCGGCGGCGTAGTCTTTCAGTTCGGGATGCAGGACGCCGCCGCGACGGCGCATCTGGGTGAGCACGCCCCAAAGCCAGCGGGCGACGTCGTCGTCGTGCAGGTCCCGCATGTCGAATTCCTCGCGCAGCGCCGGCGCCAGCTGCGCGGCGACGGATCCGATGCGCGCCCACGGCACGGCCACGATCGCCTTGCCGCTGCGTTCGAGCGTGCGGCCGCGGTGGCTCGCATACGTGAGCTCGGCAAACGCCTGCCAGGCCACGCGCCGACGGATGCGCGCAGGCAGCCGACTGTCGTGCGGCAGGCGCCCGCGGCCGAGCAGTTCTTCGGACCAGTCGCGCTGCCAGGTCATGTCCGGCGCGATGAATTCGGCGACGAACGCTTCGGGGGGCAGGTGGAGCACTGAGCCTGGCTGGTCGAAGCGGCGCTCGAGCGCGGCGAGGAAATGCGGCCAGGGCAGCACACGGGCGCCGTGCTCGGCGCAGATTTCATCGATGGCGTGTGCCAGTGCGGTGCGCAGGTTATTTGACCAGGTGCGCGCGCTGAAGAAGCCGGCGCGATGTGCGGCGTCCTGCACGGAATCAGAGAAGGCGATCAGCTTCTTGTCGTCATTGAACAGGCTGGCGAACGCACCGTCGATCACCTGGGCGCCCAGGGTAGCGTTGCGCGCGCCGAGCAGCAGTTGCTCGGCGGATCCGCAGGCCGGGCAGGCTGGGTCGTGATGAACGAAGCGCGCCGCGCCGCGCTCGCTGACTTTTTGCGCCAGCACGCGAAAGACCGGCAGCAGCTCCGGATGGCCGCACCCGGTGCACGCGGCGACTGCGTCCATGTGCAGCGTGCCGCACGCCGTGCACACGTGCTGGCGGATGCCGTCGCTATGCGTGTGTGTCAAACTCTCGGACGCGTACAGTCGCACCACGTCCTGGCGACGGCCGAACCAGGAGCCGTAAATCTCCTCAAGGCTGCTCGACAGCCGCTGGCCGTCGGTCGGCACGCGCGAGATCCAGCCGGTGGTGCGGCACTGGCTGCACTGCACGAGCGGCAGGTAGAGGCCGTCGCGGTCGGCGGGTAGATCCGTTTCGCTGACCAGCCGCACGTCGTCTGCCCGCACGCTCAGGTGACCCACCATACGGCGGAGTTCGCGCACCCACAGTTGCAGGCGCAGGGTGACGAGCGGCGTGCGCGCGTCGTGACGCGCCCAGGCGACGAGCGTGAGCAGTGCGTCGAGCACGCGGGGCGCGGCGTCGGCCGGCATGCCGCGGCCGAACGTGGCGGTGAGGTCTTTATAGCTCGGTGCGCCCGTGCGCGTCAGTTTGAGCAGGTTCTGGAAGAGCTGATGGCTTTTGAGCAGGCGGCCGAGTTCGATGCGCCACTCGATCATGTCCACGTCGTCCGGCGCCGGCGCTTCGGGAAAGAACAGCGCGAACCAGTCGCGCACAGCGTCCTGCGGCGTGTCGAAGCGCGTCGGGTCGAGCCGCGCGGCTGTCTCCGGCCGGTAGACGAACATGGCGTCGATGGTGGCGTCTTCGAGGAACTGGCCGACGGACTGGCGATTCTCGGTGACGACGGCGTCGGGTTCGAACGGCGCACCGAAGACGGCGCGGGCGTAGTCGAGCAACGCGTCGGCCGAGTCGGCGCCGAGAGTGGCCGAGGTGCCGGCGTAAATCAGGTGGCCGTCGGGGATGGCCAGGCGGGCGCGCAGCCTGCGCAGCAGCAGGGCGAGGTCGGTGCCTTGTGCGCCGTCGAAGGTGTGCAGCTCGTCGACGATGACGTAACGCAGCGTCGTCGGCCCATTCTGTGCCCACAGTTTCCGGTCGCGGGGGCGCAGCATGAGGTAGTCCAGCATCTTGTAGTTGGTGAGCAGCACGTCGGGTGGGTTGCGGCGCAGCGTCTCGCGATCGGTGATCACGCCGTCCTGCGACATGACGGCTGCGCCTCCGCCTGCGGCCGTCCCGCCGACGTACATGCCGACGCGCAGTCCTTGAAAATGCGGCACGCGCGCGATCAGTGCGGCGATGCGGCGCGCCTGGTCCGAAGCCAGGGCGTTCATCGGGTAGATCACCAGCGCCTTGATTCCGCCCTCGCCGGCGCGGCGGGCGCGCGCGCAATGGTCGAGCAGCGGATAGAGGAAGCACTCGGTCTTGCCGCTGCCGGTGCCGGTCGCGACGAGCGTGCTGGCGGCGCGTCGGTCGCTGCACAGGCGTTCCCAGGCGCGCTCCTGGTGGCTGTAGGCCGGGAAGGGTGTGGCGAAATCGCGGAAGAACTGTGTTCCGTGTGCGCCGGCAGCGAACGGCAGCCCGATCTGCACGTATGGTCCCTTCAGCCACTGCGCCTCGTCGTCGATGAAGCGGCGCATCAACCCGTGCAGAAACGCGTCGGACGGTTCGAAGTCCGTGACGAGGAATTGCTTCAGGCTCTCGAGGATGTCGGCAGCGAGCAGGGAGGGCAGCATTGACGTTGGGGATTGTAGTGTGGTCTCTTACCCTCACCCCCCGGCCCTCACCCCTAATCCCTCTCCCTGACGGGAGAGGGGAATTGGTATGTCCATACCCGTCTTCCCCCCTCTCCCGTCAGGGAGAGGGGCCGGGGGTGAGGGCAACGGCTCATCCAATCTCCGCGAGGATTGCGCTGAGCACCTCATCCATGCACTTCACAACCTGGTCATTCTGAAAGCGCAGCACGCGAAAGCCCATCGTCTCGAGGACGAAGGTGCGGTTTTCGTCGTGTGTTTTTTGGTCGGGCTGCGCATGCACGTCGCCGTCGACCTCAACGACGAGGGCGCTCTTCAGGCAGCAAAAGTCGACGATATAGCTGCCGATCGGATGCTGGCGCCGAAAACGATGGCCGGCCAGCCCGCGGTTGCGCAGCGCCTCCCACAGGAGGCGTTCCGCCGGCGTCTGTTCGCGTCGAAACTCCCGCGCTCGATCTCGTATGGCCGTAGTGGGTCTGAATCGCATGCCGGCATCATCCGGCGCGCACTGATTTTCGTCCAGATCGGCCGTGCGTCGCACGACGGGGTGGGTCGGCGTTTGTACTCACCCTCACCCTCACCCCTGACCCCTCTCCCTAACGGGAGAGGGGAATTGGCCAGTTTTTCCCCCTCTCCCTGACGGGAGAGGGCGGGAAGTGGTACGTACTCACTTTCCCGGACGCAGGAGATGAGTACCATGTCAGTCAGGATGAGCAAGGAAAGGACAAAGCGAAAATACTCTCAGGAGTTCAAGGAGAACGCAGTGGTACGTACCCGCTTCCCCGGACAATCAAAATCGGTTCATTCGTTGCTCGAACTGCTCTGGTGTTGCGTAGTTCAGAGCTGAGTGCGGTCGGTTGCGATTGTAGAACCCTTCGATCCATTCGAAGATC
>CANJQH010000023.1 GCA_947476335.1 Anaerolineae bacterium
AGTCACAATCACACCTTCACCAAACTTGATGCGTTGCTTGATGCCTTTGTGATGCATCTACGCACCAAGCGTTTCGCGTGTGCCTTGCTGCGCAACATGAACTTTGATGCTCTGGCATCCTTTGCCAAGGCCCTCCGCGTTTGAGCCTTTTTTATTCCGGAAATCTATAAGAAGCCGGGTTTGTTTCCGTCACTTCGACGCTTCAAGCCGCCGATCCACCTTCGAAACGCCGACGCGCCAAATACGCGTTCAACCCGAGCGGCCCGCTCAGCGCCACTCCCCACAGCCAGCGCCGCTGCTGTGTTTCGCCCACCCCACACAGCCGCATATCCGCCTGCACAAGCGGCAGCACGAATACCTGGTTCAACACAATGTCCACCACCATGAACCACCAGCCAAAGCCGTGGCGCATTGTCTCCTGCAGCTGCGCCCACGAACCCTGCGGCAGCAGCACGAGCGCAGCCACAACGCTCGCCGCAGCACAAACAGCCCAGAACCAGCGCGACCGCAACGCACGGTCGAGCCACGATGGCAACTCAACCACATCGTCAGCGCGCACCGGCCGCAATGCCAGATACGGCGCCAGCGCCAGCATTCCCAGCGCAAAATAGGGAAAAACCAGCAGCCAAGCCCGTGTATGCCGGCGCAACCCATCAGCAACCAACAACACCGCCGCCGGCATCAACAACAGGCTGAAATGCACAAATCCCCACAAAAACCACGGGTCGCGCCATAACAAGCCCATATCCTGCGTCGGCAGATCCGCCCGCGGCAGATTCAACCCGATCAGCAATGCACCACAAAGGAAAAATACCGCCGCATACGCCGGCGCAAACCTGGAATGCTTCATAAGTTCGAGTGTAGCCGCTCAGCCTCAGGCCAGTGTTTCCCACCAAATACACTCCCAACCCAAACCTTCGGTCTGAGGCATGTGAACGACCACAACTCGTTTCGCGTTATTCGCCCCAAATACCTCAAACAACGGATACATCCGATATTTTGTGAGGGTGGAAGGTAAAAAAGCAATCGTATTTGTTTCCCTGGTGCACAAATGCAATTGCTGGTAACTTCTACAGCACTATGAAGTTGCATTTCGTACATGCTATCCTCCCGTATTACTAAGTGAGTCGCCAAAAGTTCTGGCGGCAGATTCGCCTCCCCCGCTTTGCGGGGGAGGCGAATCTGCCGGACAAAACTTATGGACAGGAACTTAGGCATTGGCCTATACGTGATGAAAAATATTGATTTGCATGCAGAGCCTGCGCCACGAACAACACAAAAACAGCGATGGCTTTACGCAGCCACCAGTCTAGGAGTCAGACTTCCCGGACAGGTAATTGCAGTCTCACTCCTCTATTTTTATACAGATATCAAACGCCTCCCGCCTGTCTGGGCATCGACAGCGCTGGCAATTTACGCAATCTACAACGCACTGAATAACCCGATTCTCGGCTATCTGCAGGACAGAAAGTTCATCGGCGGGCTGCGACGCATTCCCTGGATCAAATTCGGCGCACTGCCTGCCATGGTGTTCTTCGCCGCGCTGTGGATGCCGCCCTTCGACGGCACGACGCATCCACAAATGCTGGTCGTATACATGTTCATCGTGCTAGTGCTGTTCGATGCGTTTGCCACCGCAGTCAGCAACGCCTACCATGCGCTGTTGCCGGAAATGTTCGTGAATTTTCGTGAACGCACCGGCGTGGCCGCGCGCATGAATATCTTTTACACAGTCGCGCTGCTGCTCAGCGTCGCACTGCCGCTGCCAATTTCAAAAATAATCGGCTGGGGGCCGATGGGCATCTTGTTCGGGCTGATCGGGCTCGGCGCTATTTTCTTCGGCATCCGCGGCATGTTCGAAAATAACACCGCCGCGGAACCGAATATCAGCTTCTTACAGGCGCTGCGTGCAACGATCCTCAACCGCAGCTTCACCTCACTCACGCTCGCGCAAGCCATGCGCTTCGTAGCCACACAGACGCAGGCGGCCGGCACAATTTTCTTCGTCAAATACACGCTCGGCTTTAAGGACTCTGATTCAACTCTGGTGCTCGCCACCGTGTTCATCGTGTCGGCAGCCATGATCTACCCGTGGCGCCAGCTTATCGCCAATCGCCGGGAACCACGCACCACTGCACTACTCGCTTATGTCGCCACCACCATCGGCGCCGCATCGCTCTGGTTTGTCAATTCTCTGGCAGGGATGTACGTCGCTGCTGTGCTCATCGGCACAGGTTTTGCAGGCATCTTCCTCATGGACAACATCCTGCTGTCGGAAGTGATGGACGAAGATGAAATGCGCAGCGGCCAGCGGCGCGAAGCGATGTACTTCGGCATGAACAGCATGGCCGCACCGCTGGGAATGGCGCTCGTCTCCATCTGCTTCGGCATCATCACCTCCGCCTACGGCTATAACCCAGTGCTGTCCACACAGCCGGAAACCGTCCGCCTCGGCTTTCGCATCTTCATGACCGCAGTGCCCGTCGCAAGCTGCCTCGCCGCATTCACGCTGCTGCTCGCGTTCTACCCGCTGCACGGCGCACGCCTGCGCGAACTCAAACGCACATTGGCCCAGCACCGCAATATCTGAGCATCTGAGCATCTGAGCATCTGAGCATCTGAGCGCACCCCGCACGCTCCGTGCGAGAATAATGCCCCCATTCTTATGATCCGCGACCAAATCCACGCCGCCGTCGCCGCCGCTACTGTCGCCGCCCAGGCAGCCGGCGCGCTGCCCGCATTCGACATCCCAACCTTCACAATCGAGCGACCGCGCCAGCCCGATATGGGCGACTACGCTGCGTCACTCGCCATGCAGCTGGCCCGCATCGCGCGTATGGCGCCGCCGAAGATCGCCGAGGCCATCGCCCGCCATGTCCCCCCTTCGGACCACTACACCGTCGAAGTCGCCGCCGGCTACGTCAACTTCCGCCTGACACAGGCGCACCTCAACCAACAAATCGGCGACGTGCTCGTGCAGAACGAAAAGTGGGGCGACATCGACCTCGGCGGCGGCGCACCTGCGCAGGTCGAACATGGCAGCGCAAATCCGACCGGCTACGCCACCATCGGCACCGGCCGCAACGTCGTCGTTGGCGACACGCTCGCCAACACACTCGTCGCCGCCGGCTACGTTGTGCACCGCGAGTGGTACATCAACGACCGCGGCGCACAGATTGCGCGCTTCGGCGCCAGCCTCTACACGCACTACTGCGCCGTCTTCGGCGTCGATGTGCCGCTGCCGCCCAAGGGCTACCCAGGCGACGACGTCGTCACCGTAGCGCAGGAGATCGCCGCGCGCGAAGGCGATCGACTGCTGAAACTGCCCCAGGACGAAGCCTGCCGCTTCCTCGGCTCCGCCGGCGTCGAAATCATGATGGCGCACATCCGCAGCTCGCTTACGCGGCTCGGCGTGCAATACGACAATTTCTTCAGCGAAAACAGCCTGCACATCAGCGGCCTTGCGGATCGCATGCTGAACGAACTGCGCGCGCGCAACGTCATCCGCGAACACGACGGCGCAATCTGGTTCTCCGAGGATGGCAGCCCGATCCGCGCCGGCCAAGGCGTCAAACGCGACGACTACGCCGAAGACGAGGACGCCGGCGTCAGCGAAGAAGACGCCGGCCCAAAGGCAGTGCAGGCCGTCATGCTGCGCTCACCACGCATTTCCCCCAACCCGGCCGATCGCCCGACGTACTTCTTTTCAGACGTGCCTTATCTGTGGAACAAGCTCGTCGATCGTGGCTTCAAACTCGCCGTCTACGTGTGGGGCGAAGATCATCAGGCCGATGTGCCGCGCCTGTACGCCGCTGCCCGCGCGCTCAGCCTGAACGCCGACGCAGTCAAAATTCTGATCTATCGATTTATCACGATCATGCGCAGCGGCGTCGAAGTGCGCATGGGCAAACGCGCCGGCAACGCCATCTGGATCGACGACGTCGTCGACGAAGTCGGCAAAGACGCCGTGCGCTTCACACTGCTCTCACGCAGCATCGACACGAAAATCATTTTCGATCTCGATCTGCTCAAGGAACAGAGCGACAAAAATCCGGTCTACTACGTGCAGTACGGTCACGCGCGCATCGCCTCGATTTTTCGCAACGCACAGGAAACGCTCGGCGCCGAGCCGCTCGCAGCCGGCTTCGCCGCACACACCTGCGATCTGCAGCATGAAAGCGAAATGGCGCTCGCGCGCAAACTGCTCGAACTGCCAGAAATCGTCGCCCTCGTCGCCGCCACGCTGCAGCCGCACCACTACACCACCTACGCCTACGCACTCTGCAGCACGTTCAGCCGCTTTTACGACGACTGCCGCATCCTGAAGCAGCCGGATGCGGTGCTCTTCTCGCGCCTGCGCCTGGCGAAGGCTGCACAGCTCACGCTCGCGCGCGTGCTGCGGCTGATGGGAATGGAGACGCCAGAGAAAATGTAAGCCATTGAAGCGCCATGACTACTCCGGCCGGCCGATTTCCCATCGCGTGTTTCATGGGAAATATCGACCAAAGACCTGCGTAGTTGCGAAATGCCGCGCACTGGTTTCACTAGGGTGCATTCGCCAAAAGGGGCGATTGGGTCATCCGCCATCGCGTGCGGCCCATCGTTGGTAAATCCCTCGAAACGCGCTATCTCCCGCCCCCGAAGGGGGAGGGAGATAGCGCGTTTCGAGGATTCCAATCAATGCCGATCGCCGGCGGTCGAAAGTTTGCCCCTTTTGGCGAATGCACCCTTTCACTAAGCACTCAGTGTATAGTCGCTCGCATGCGATTCGTGCGGCAAGACCACATCCGATCCAATCCACGAGTCATGGTGGGCAACCCCGTATTTACAGGGACCCCAATGCCCATCGATTTGATCCTTGAACGCATTGCATGCGGTGAAACGCTCGAGAGCATCCTGAAAGCATGTCCACAGCTCGCACGTGAAGCGATTCTGGCTTCTTTCGCCTTCGCTTCCGAGTGGATGCGCTCCGATGTCGTATATCCAGTTCCGTCCAACGCATGAGATTTCTAAGTGAGTCGCCCAAAGTTCTGACGGCAGATTCGCCTCCCCCGCTTTGCGGGGGAGGCGAATCTGCCGGACAAAACTTATGGACAGGAACTTAGCTGACGAATGCGTCGATACACCGATCGTCGCTCGATTGCGATCAGATGGTCACACAATCATGCACGTCGCCGAGATAGCGCAAGATATTTTCGATGACGAAGTACTCGATCTTGCGAACTCCGATCATAGGGTGTTGATGACGGGCGACAAAGATTTTGGCAAGCTTGTATTTCGACTTCGACAGGCGGCCGAAGATGTTGTGTTGAGTCGCATGAGCGACCTGAGCCACCAGAAAAAAGGGGACGTCGTCTCCGAAGTCTCCGAAGTCTCCGAAGCCATCGCTGCTCATGGCAATAAAATGCATCGTTGCTTTACGAGTAACTACTCAGGCCCAAATCAGTATTTCCCGCGAAACACACTATTCTCTCCCCCTTCGGGGGAGAGAATAGTGTGTTTCGCGTTGGAAAAATGGCTGGCCTGAGTAGTTACCTTTACGATGATCGAGCCATCGAGCATACGTGTTCGCACACCATTCGATGCTGCGCCGAACAAGTGAGTGAAGGAAATTAATAAAACATGGGCATCAAACCGGACCACTGGATTCGCCGTCAGGCACAGCAGAACGGCATGATCGAGCCGTTCGTCGAAAACTCGGTGCGGCAGGGCGTGATCTCGTACGGCGTTTCGTCATACGGGTATGACATCCGCGTCAGCGATGAGTTCAAGATTTTCACAAACGTGAACTCAGCCATCGTCGACCCGAAGAATTTTGTGCCTGAGTCGTTCTTTGACTTCAAAGGCGACGTATGCATCATCCCGCCGAACTCGTTCGTGCTCTCGCGCACAGTCGAGTACTTCCGCATCCCGCGCGATGTGCTCGTCATCTGCATTGGCAAATCAACCTACGCGCGCTGCGGGCTGATCGTCAACGTCACCCCGCTCGAGCCCGAATGGGAGGGCTTCCTCACACTCGAAATCAGCAACACCACCCCCCTTCCCGCGCGCATCTATGCCAACGAAGGCATCGCACAGCTGCTCTTCTTCGCCGGCGATGAACCATGCGAAACCAGCTACAAAGACAAAAAGGGCAAATACCAGTCACAGGTCGGCATCGTGCTGCCGCGGATTGAAAAGAGTAAAGAGTAAAAAGTCAGAGTGAAGAGTCAGAGTAAGCACACTAATATTCTCCGCTTTGATTCTCCACTCTCTACTCCGACTCTCATCCCCTCATGGTCTAATCTCCACGCGATGATTACCGAGAAAGATGTATTGGGCGCGCTTTCGCGCGTGATCGAGCCAGAGCTGCATAAGGATCTCGTGACCTTGAACATGATCAAGGATCTCAAGATTGAAGACAATCGCGTGGCATTTGCCATCGAACTAACGACGCCAGCCTGCCCGCTGAAAGACGTCATGGAGCGCGCCGCGCGCGCTGAGCTGGCAAAAGTGCCCGGCATCGGCGTGATCAATGTTTCGTTCACCAGCAACGTGGTCGCCAATGCGCGCATGCGCAGCGCGCTGAATCTGCCGATCAAGAACATCATCGCCGTGGCCTCGGGCAAGGGCGGCGTCGGCAAGAGCACCATCGCGGTCAACCTGGCCATCACCCTCGGCCAGATGGGCGCACGCGTCGGCCTGCTCGACAACGACGTCTATGGCCCGAATGTGCCGCTCATGGTCGGCCTGCCCGCCGCCGAAATGCTCCCCAACGGCCAGTCGATGCCCTCGGTCGAACAGAAGGGAGGCAAGCTGATCCCACACGAGAAGTACGGTATCCGCATTTTCAGCATCGGCTTCATTTATCCGGCCGAAGCGCCGCTGGTGTGGCGTGGCCCAATGTTGCACAGCGCCATCCGCCAGTTCCTGCAGGACGTCGCCTGGGGCGATCTCGATTACCTCATCATCGACATGCCACCCGGCACCGGCGACTCACAGCTGTCGCTCGCGCAGGTCGCCGCCGGCGTCATGGGCGTCATCGTCACACAACCACAGCTCGTGGCGATGAGCGACGCCCTCAAAGGCCTCGCCGCATTCGAACAGTTGAAGATTCCGATCATCGGTGTCATTGAAAACATGGGCCCGTACACAGACGCACACACCGGCCAGAAGGTCGCGCTATTCGGCGAAGGCGGCGGCCAAAAGCTCGCTGCAATGAAAAATACGCCGTTCCTCGGCAGTGTGCCGCTCAATCCACAGGTGCGCGCCGGCGGCGACAGCGGGCGCCCAATCGTCGTCGCAGATCCGGACAGCGACGCAGCCAAGGCGATTAAAACCATCGCTATGCAAGTCGCCGCACGCGTCAGCGTGCTGAACCTCACCAACACCGACGGCATCATCCCGATTTCGATCATCGGGTGAGTTCCGCGGCTGTTTCGCACACCTTCGAAACAATACCTTCGAAACAATACCTTCGAAACAATATCTTCGAAACAATATCTTCGAAACGAAAAAACAAACCCGGCTTCTAAGAAGCCGGGTTTCGTATGCTCGTAATGCACTCCCCCGACACACCTATAATTCCGTTTTCGTTCATGAAGCGAACCGGCAGAAAATCCGCGGAGAAAGCGAGCCCCCGCAAAAAATCATCCGCATCGACACGGCGCAAATCGCGTGTGCGTATGCCTGCCGTAAATATCAGCCTCGATACGTGGATCGACGGCGCAGCAATGCTGCTGCTGCTCGTTTCCGCCGTCACTTTTTTCACCGCCATCTCGGGCAGCCACAGCGCCTGGTCGCAGACGTGGTTGAATACGGTCGGCAACGTATTCGGCTGGGCCATCTATATCGCCCCACTCGTCAGCGGCGCCTTCGCCGTCTATCTGCTGGTGCGGCGCTTCGGTGATCGCCTGCCACTGCCGCGCCCAACGCGCGTCGCCGGTGTGCTGCTCGGCTTCGTCGTCGCCCTCCCCAGCCTGCACGCCATCGGCGGCTGGATCGGCCCACACAGCGGCGCCGCACTAGCGGAAATGCGCGCCGGCGGTGGAGGAGCAGGCTGGGGCCTGCTGCAATTCCTGCAACGCATCTTCGGCAACGTCGGCACAACGCTGGCGCTCACTCTGCTCTGGGTCGGCGCACTGCTGCTGCTCTCCGACATGACGCTCGTCTCACTCTGGATACAACTCCGCGACGGCGCAGTCACGCTGCGCAACAATCTCGGCGCAGCCATCACTGGCTCGCTCGAAGAATTACGGCGCGCGCAGCCAGCAGACGACCGCCAGCCAGCAACAACCATTCGTCAGCCGATAACAGACGACCGTCATCCGACAGTAACCAATCGCCAGCCAGCAACAACCATTCGTCAGCCGATAGCAGACGACCGTCAGCGCACAGCAGATGACGAACGACCCACGGCGCCAGTATTCAAAATCAATACCCCAACGACGACGCGCACGACCGGTGAGCTCAATCGCGTGCCACCACCACGCATTCTCGGCGCAGAAAATAATAAGCCGACTGAGCCACCCATCGCTCAGGCCCCCCCCGCCGCCCCACCCCCCGTGCAGCGCGAATGGCATCTGCCAAGCATTGAAGAGATGCTCGATCCTGGCAGCGATTCAACGCTGCAGGAATCAGACATCCGCGAACGCGCAGCACTGATCGAAGAAACGCTGCTGTCGTTTGGCGTACCCGGCCGCGTCACCGAAGTCAACCGCGGGCCGACCATCACACAGTTCGGCGTCGAGCCCGGTTTCATAGAGATGAAAGGCGGCAAGACGATGAAGGTGAAGGTCAGCCGCATCGCCTCACTGGCAGACGACCTGGCGCTGGCGCTCGCGGCGCCGCGCATTCGCATCGAGGCGCCCGTGCCCGGCCGCGCCATCGTCGGCATCGAAGTGCCCAACGGCGAAACTGCACTCGTCTCGCTGCGCGATGTGATCGAGTCCGAAGTCTTCGCAAAGCTCGAACGTAAATCAAAACTCGCGCTCGCATTCGGCCAGGATGTCAGCGGCCATCCAGTCGTCGCCGACCTCGCAGCAATGCCACACCTGCTTATCGCCGGCACGACCGGCTCCGGCAAATCAGTGTGCGTGAACGGCATCATCATCGGACTGCTGTGCAACAACACACCCGACGAAGTGCGCTTCCTGATGATCGACCCCAAGCGCGTCGAACTCACCGGCTACAACGGCGTACCGCATCTGATCTCACCTGTGATCGTCGACGTCGAAAAAGCGCCGGCAGTGCTGAAATGGACGCTGCGCGAAATGGATTCTCGCTATAAAACTTTCGCCAAATCGGGCGTGCGCAACATCGTCGACTACAACGCGAAGTGTGTGATCGACAACGGGCAAAATCCCGAACTCAAGAAGCTGCCCTACATCGTGCTGGTGGTCGACGAACTTGCCGACCTGATGATGATGTCGCCGGACGAGACGGAGAAGTCGATCATCCGGCTGGCACAGATGGCGCGTGCGACGGGCATTCACTTGATCCTGGCGACGCAGCGCCCAAGCGTCGATGTGGTAACCGGCCTGATCAAAGCCAACTTCCCAGCGCGCATCGCGTTCACGGTAGCGACGGCGATCGACTCCCGCGTCATTCTCGACAGCACGGGCGCCGAAAAGCTGCTCGGTCGCGGCGATATGTTGATGACGACGCCGGAGAGCTCGGCCCCGATGCGCGCGCAGGGCTGCTACCTCAGCCCGAAGGAAATCGAACGTGTGGTGCGCCACTGGCGTGCGCAGCTCGGCGGCGCGGCGTCTGCACCGGCCGAAGCCGCGCCTGATCCGCTCGTCACCGTCGACGATGGCGCGCAGTTCACGCTGCCCATCGTCACGCCGCCGGCCGAAGAATCCGCCACCCGCGACGGCTTCAATTCACCTCCTACTTGGGATGAAGCACGCGAAATGCAGGCGGAAGCCGCCGCAGAAAACAAGGATGACAAGCTGTTCAACGACGCTGTGAATACCGTGCGCCTGCAGGGCAAGGCGTCGATCTCGCTGCTGCAGCGCCGCATGCGCATTGGCTACACACGCGCGGCGCGGCTGATTGAGGAAATGGAAGAGCGCGGCATCGTGGGTCCGACCGTGCCCGGGCAGCAGCACCGGGATGTGCTGTAGAAGAGGGACCGCCGACCGCCGTCTGTCGTCTGCGGTCGGCGGTCGGCGGTCGGCGGTCCCTCTTCGTAGACAATGGAGCCTATGTTCGATCTTGAACTGCATTGCCATACCCGTTACAGCCCGGACAGCCTGGTGCGGCTGCCCGATCTGATTGAACGCGCGCGCACAGTCGGGTTGCACAAGCTCGCCATCACAGATCACAGCGAAATCGAAGGCGCATTGCTAGCACACGAGATGGCGCCGGATCTCATCATCGTCGGTGAAGAAGCAATGACAGATCAGGGCGAAATTTTGTGCTACTACATCACCGATCTGATCCCACGCGATCTGCCACTGCAAGATGCCATCAACATGGTGCATGCGCAGGGCGGCATCTGCGGGCCTTCACATCCACTCGACCCACGGCGCCACGGCATCGGCGTGGACAACCTGGTGAACTACGCGTCGCAGTTCGATTTCATCGAAGTTTTCAACGCGCGCACGCGCGACCATTCGAAAAACGAAATGACGCAGCAGATCACCGAAAATCTGCTGCGCCCGATGATCTGCTGCAGCGACGCACACACATTGCAGGAAGTCGGCATCAGCCGCACACGCTTCGCCGCAGATGTGACGTGCGCAGCTGATTTTCTGCGCGAGCTGCAGCGCGCACAGATCGTGCCACACTACAGTTCGCCAATGACAAGCGCCGGTTCGCTGCTGGCGACGATCGCGCACAAGGTAGGCCTGGACAAGCGCCGGTAAGGGCACGCTGCCTCGCCGGCCCGCGCGGCGGCCACGGGTGCGGTTGTGCATCCCAGACCGATGGTCTGGGCTAGGACTGCGTCGCGCCTTTGGCGCTGCGCCGCCATCGGGATGTTTCGTGGGGACCCGCAAGTTTTGCCTGGACGTGCTGCTAAGCGAGTCGCCAAAAGTTCTGGCGGCAGATTCGCCTCCCCCGCTTTGCGGGGGAGGCGAATCTGCCGGACAAAACTTATGGACAGGAACTTAGACCGCCATCGTCACACCGTACACCTTCAGCACATTCCCTGATCCTTCCCACGTGCGCGTGCGCAGAAGCTTCAGCGATGCCGGCGGCCGGCCGGTGAACAGCGGCGTGCCAGCACCGCCGATGAGAGGGAATGTGGTGATATGCAGCTCATCCACAAGCCCGTGCACGAGCAGGTCATTCCACAACAAGCGGCTGAGCAGCACAAGAATGTCACCGCCGCCGGCGTCGTCACGTTTGAGCGCCGCAATCGCGGCATGCGCATCCGCGCGCGAAATCACACGTGTGTTATTCCACGGCGCCAGCTCCGCGTCGCTCAACGCATCCGTGATCACGAGCTTCTCGATGTCATTCATGCGCGCAGCAATTTCGCGCCGAATCGTAGTGGCGCTCGGATCATTTGGCACGCCAGTCCAGTAATTCTTGTTGCCGAGAAACGCCGTGCGGCTGAACAAAAGAAAATCTGCGGCGCGCAGCAGTTCCGCATTGAAGTAATCGAAGGTGTCGTCGGCGGCGTAATCCGGATGCTGCTGGGCGAAGAACGAAGCGATATCCTTGTTCTCGTCCTCGTAAAAACCATCAACGGTGACGAAGTTGCTGACAATCAATTTGCGCATGGTTAGCTCGTCTTCATAACAACGCAGGTCGATCAATTCTCTCCAACGCAAAACACTAATCTGGACCTGCGTCGTTACTTTTTCTTTCTTGCCTTCCCCGCCTTCACAGGCGCCACCGGCGCACTGCGCAAACTCACATCGCGTTCGAGCGCCGGGCGCAGGAAGCGACCGGTGTGCGAATTCGCATGCGCCGCAATTTCTTCGGGTGTGCCCTGCGCCACCACATAGCCGCCCTTCATGCCGCCCTCCGGTCCGAGGTCGATCAGCCAGTCCGCGACCTTAATAATGTCCAGGTGATGCTCGATGACGACGACGGTGTTGCCGTCATCGACAAGGCGATTGATCACCTGAATCAATTTGTGCACATCGGCGGCGTGCAGGCCGACCGACGGCTCATCGAGTACGTAGATCGTGCGGCCGGTCGCGCGCTTGCTCAGCTCGCGGCTGAGTTTGACGCGCTGCGCCTCGCCGCCGGACAACGTCGTCGCCGGCTGACCGAGCTTCACATAGCCGAGGCCGACTTCGATCAGCGTCTCGAGCTTGCGCGCAATCGATGGAATGTCCTTGAAGAACTCGATGCCTTCGGTGATGGTCATATCCAGCACCTCGGCGATGTTCTTGCCCTTGTAGCGCACCTGCAGCGTCTCGCGATTGAAACGCGTGCCATGGCACGAATCGCACGTCACGTAAATGTCCGGCATGAACTGCATCTGAATCTGCAGCACACCCTGCCCTTCGCACGCTTCACAGCGCCCACCCTTCACGTTGAACGAAAAGCGCCCGCTCTTGTAGCCGCGCGTCTTGCTCTCGGGCAGCACAGCGAACAGGTCGCGCAGCGGCGTCCACAGGCCGGTGTACGTGGCCGGGTTCGAACGCGGCGTGCGGCCGATGGGCTGCTGATCGATGTTGATGACCTTATCAAGCGCATCGATGCCGGTGATTTCGTCGAGCGCGCCCCAGCGTTCGAGCGCGCCGTTGAGCTGATTCGCCAGCGCCTTGTAGAGGCACTCGACGATCAGCGAACTCTTGCCGCTGCCGCTCACACCGGTGACGACGACGAGCTTGCCAAGCGGGATTTCGACGTCGACGCCCTTCAGGTTGTTCTCGCGTGCGTTGCGAATGACGATCGACTTGCCATTGCCGGCGCGGCGCTTCTCCGGCACCGGGATGTGCTTGCGGCCGCTCAGGTACGCGCCCGTGAGCGAGACCTTATGCTTCATGATCTCGCTCGGCGTGCCGACGGCGATGACGTTGCCGCCATGCTCGCCGGCGCCGAGGCCCATGTCGATGATGTAGTCGGCCGCCTTCATCGTGTCGTCGTCATGTTCAACAACGAGCACAGTGTTGCCCAGATCGCGCATGCGCGTGAGCGTGCGAATCAGCCGCTCCTGGTCGCGCTGATGCAGGCCAATGCTCGGCTCATCGAGCACGTAGAGCACGCCCATCAGCTGCGAGCCGACCTGCGTGGCCAGCCGGATGCGCTGGCTCTCACCGCCGGAAAGCGTGGTGGCACTGCGACTGAGCGTCAGATAGTCGAGGCCGACGTCGACAAGAAAGCCGAGGCGCGCGCGGATTTCTTTGACGATCTGTGCGGCAATCTTGCGATCACGCTCACTCAGCTGCACGGCGGCGGCTTTGCGCACCGCCTCGTCCGCGTGAATGCCGAGCGAATCGATCCACGCCAGTGCATCGCCGATGCTCATGTCGCTCACGTCGGCGATGCCGGCGCCGGCAATGCGCACCGCGAGCACTTCGGGCTTCAGCCGCTTGCCACCGCACGTCTCGCACGCATGAAAAGTCATCAACTCTTCGATCGCGTGCTTCACATAGTCACTCGAACTCTCTCGATAGCGGCGCATCAGGTTGGAGACCACACCTTCAAACTGCACCTCGTAGCGACGGCGTTCGCCCATGCGATTCACATAGGTGACCGGATAGCGATCGCCCTTCGCACCGTGCAGAATCATCTCGTGCTGTTCGTTCGTCAGCTGGCGCCACGGCTTGTTCAGCGGAATCTTGTGCGCAGCGCACACCGCCTGCAACACCTGGCGGCCCCAGCTTTCGTCATCATCGCTGTTCCAGCCGCCGGCGTTGATCGCACCATCATCGAGCGTCAGATCAGGATTCGGAATCACGCGCGCCGGGTCGATCTCGCGCCGCGCACCAAGGCCCTGACATTCCGGGCACGCACCCTGCGGCGCATTAAAAGAAAATAGCTTCGGCTCAAGGTCTGGATAGCTGATGCCGGTGGCCGGGTCAACTTTCTTTTCAGAAAACAGCACGTCGCGAAAAGTCGCGACCACAGGCACGTCCCCATCGCCGGAGGGCTGCGCCGCGGTCGGCTCCTGCACCATGGCGATCATGAAGCCGTCGCCGAGCTTGAGCGCTGTTTCGACCGAGTCTGTCAGCCGCGTGACAAACTGCGCACGCTCGTCATCGACTGCGTCAGATGCAGGAACGACGAGGCGATCGACGACGGCTTCGATGTTGTGCAATTTGTAGCGATCAAGTTCGATCTCCTGATTCTGCTGATTGACATCGACGATCTGCCCGTTCACGCGTGCGCGCACAAAGCCCTGCTTGCGGATATCGTCGAAGACACCCTGGTGATGGCCCTTCTTATCTTTAATGAGCGGCGCAAGCACCTGCACGCGCGCACTGGGCGTCAGCGCTGCGACCTGATCGACGATCATCTCCGCGTTTTGCGATTGCAGCGGCTGGCCAGTGACCGGCGAGTACTGCACGCCGATGCGCGCGAACATGAGGCGCAGATAGTCGTAAATTTCCGTGACCGTGCCCACGGTCGAACGTGGGTTGTGGCTGGAACCCTTCTGATCGATCGAGACCGCGGGCGAGAGCCCTTCGATCTGATCGACGTCGGGCTTCTCCATCTGGCCGAGAAACTGCCGCGCGTACGCGGACAGGCTTTCGACATAGCGACGCTGACCTTCGGCGAAGATCGTATCGAAAGCCAATGAGCTCTTGCCGCTGCCGCTCAGGCCAGTGATGACCACAAGCTTGTCACGCGGAATTTCGACATTGACGTTTTTAAGGTTGTGCACGCGTGCGCCACGGACGACGATATTTTCCTGGGGCATGTCGAAGGCGAATATAGCACGCGTGTTCTATTTTTTTAGTTCCGAGTTCGGAGTGAAGCGCCGGAGTCCGCAGATATCCGCTCTGACTCCCCACTCTCCACTCAGAACTCAGAACTCAGAACTCGGAACTCGGAACTCGGAACTTCTTCATCTCTTCTCGTCGAAGAAATCGCGCTTGATGATGCTGGAGAGCCAGTCAACGATGACGCCATAGCCCTTCTCACCCGTTTCCTCAGCGGCGAGCGATGGATCGCCGATATGGCCGTACGGAGTGAGCGCCTTGTAGGAGCGCACGCCGTAATAGACGCCGCCACCGGTCTTCATCGATTCCGGGCTTTGAATTTTGCGCAGGTCCTCGGGTGCGAGGTGAAATGTGGTGCCGCGCTCCGGGTGCGTGAGCTCGGGATGCGTGACCAGCAGGCGCGAGGTTTCGCCTTCGCCGCCGTGGCTTTCGCCCTTCTTCGAGCGCTGGATGGTGTGATAAACCTTGCTGAGCGCGACCATCCAGTTCAGCACAACGGCGGTGGCATCCGGCGTGGCGTCGACGATATTCTGCGCAGCGACCATCATGCTGGGCAGATTGCCGTCATGGCCGTGCACGAGGACAAAGTTACGAAAACCGCCCTTATACAGCGACATGCACACTTCCTGCGTCAGCGTAAGCAGCGTCGATGCGGTGATCGAGATCGTACCGGGGAAACCCATGTGAAACGACGAGGTACCGAATGGCATCGTCGGGCCAATGACGACTGGGCAGCCCTGCGCTGCCAGACGAATGGCAGTGCGGCGTGCGATCTCACGTGCTTCGTAGATATCCGTGCCGAGCGGCAAATGCGCACCATGATCCTCGATGGCGCCGAACGGAATCAGAATTGTCTGTGTCGCCTTGAGCGCCTCCTGAATTTCGGGTCCGCTCATCTCCGGCAACGTAGCCGGCCCCTTCTGCACGTAAAGAACCTGGTCGAGCATTTCTTGTTCGGTCATTGCACGAAATCTCCCATTGCACAAAATTTCCCAATAAAAACACAAAGACGCAAAGACTTTTCATCTTTGCGTCTCGGCGAATTATTTTTCATATTGTCTAAGGTATTGACAAACTGTCAAGACATCGGTAGCATCACTCGCATTCATTCGGAACAAGGTGGCAATGCAGAAAATCACGAAGCAGCCCGCCACTCAGAAAAAAAAGACCCGCGCGGCAGCCTCGCCGCAGCGCGGAGCGCGTGCAGCCGACAATGCGGCGGCGTTCAAAATCGCCGGCCAGCTGGCCGTCGCGCTGCACGATCTGCTCGGTCCAATGTGTGAAGTCGTCGTGCATGACTTCGCCGATCTCGAGCATTCCATTATTCAGATCGAAGGTGATGTGACTTATCGCGCCATCGGCGGCGCTGCCACAGATCTGATCCTGGAAAGCGTGCGCACGAACGCGACCGAAAGTGATTTGTATGGCTACGCAACCAGCCAGCCTGGCGGGCGCATCATGAAAAGCAGCACGGTTTTTTTGCGTGATGTGAAGAATCATGCCATTGGTGCGTTGTGCATCAATCTGGACATGACAGATTTCGTGGCTTTTCGCAACCGCTTAGATGCGCTGGTGCACACGCAGGACAGCGAGCGTGCCACAACGGAGACGCTGTCGGACAACCTGTTCGAGACGGTGCAATCGGCAGTCGAGGAGACGATCTATGAATCCGGGCGCAGCCTGCACACGATGAGCCGCGAGGACATGATCGACCTGGTAGTGAAGCTCGAACAGAAAGGGCTTTTTCAGGTAAAGCGCGCAGTGCCAATTGTGGCAGACATGCTCGGGTTGAGCCGAGCAACGGTGTACAACTATCTGCGACGAGGCAGAGAAGACAGAGGATAGCGAGCAGAAGCGAACAGAAGCGAGTAAAAGTGCTAAAGGCGGTTAAAGGCAATATAGAAGCGGACAACATAGAAGTGGTCAACATAGAAGCGGTCAACATAGAAGCGGACAACATAGAAGCGGACAAAAAAATAGAAGCGAACAAAATAGAAGCGGACAAACGCGAGAAAAAACGTAACTACTCAGGCTAAGTTCCTGTCCATAAGTTTTGTCCGGCAGATTCACTTAGCCATTTTTCCAACGCAAAACACTGATTTGGGCCTGAGTAGTTACGAAAAAACAGGAGAGCGTATGAGCGACAAGAAAGTAATTCTGACGGACAAGGCGCCGATTCCGAGCAGCGGATACAGCCAGGCGCTGCGCATCGGCGATCTGGTGGTGACGTCGGGCTATCTTGGCACACACCCGGACGGCAGCGGCGTGGTCAAGGGTGGCTTTGAAGCCGAGGTGCGACAAGCGCTCGACAACATCGTCGCGGTGCTGGTCGAGGCCGGCTGCGCACCGAGCGACGTGATTCGCGTAAACGTATCGCTGACGGAAGTGAATCGCTTCGCCGAGATGGACCGCATCTTTCGTGAATATTTTTCAGCGCCCTACCCGACGCGCAACACGATCGGTGTCAAAGAACTATGGGGCGGCGCACAGGTTGGCTTCGACGTATGGGCGATGGCCAAAAAATAGTCAAGAGTAACTACTCAGGCTAAGTGAGTCGCCAAAAGTTCTGGCGGCAGATTCGCCTCCCCCGCAAAGTGGGGGAGGCGAATCTGCCGGACAAAACTTATGGACAGGAACTTAGCCATTTTTCCAACGCGAAACACACTATTCTCTCCCCCGAAGGGGGAGAGAATAGTGTGTTTCGCGGGAAATACTGATTTGGGCCTGAGTAGTTACAGTCAAGAAGTAATACGGCAATGACGACGATTCTCGATACGCTGACCGACGATGAGCCGCTGACGCTGGCGCAGCAGCTGATTCGCATTCCCTCTTATCTCTGGAAGGAATCGAACGTGGCGTATTTCATCGCGGACTGGTTTCGCGCGCGCGGCTTCGATAGGGTCGAAGTGCAGGAAGTGCCGCTGCGCAGCGGCGGCATGACGCATCAGACGATCGCCACGCTCAAGGGCGACGGCAGCGGCCCAAGCCTGATGCTGTGCGGGCACATCGATACGAGTGACTGGCAGGGCAAGCCGTTCCGCGAGGAGGAATGGACGCACAACCCGTTCGGCGGCGACATCGAAGATGGCTATCTGTGGGGACTCGGGGCGATCAACATGAAAGCCGGTGTCGCGGCGATCATGCTGGCGGCTGAAGCGGTGCGGCGCAGCGGCGTGCGGCGCGGGGGCGACCTGATCGTGGCTTGCGTAGTCGCCGAGACCGGCGGCGGTGTCGGTGCGGTGCACTTGATCGAGAGCGGACTGCGGCCAGACTACTGCATCGTCACCGAAGCGGGCAACCTGGACGTCGGCGTGATTTCAGCCGGCTACGTGCAGGGCAAAGTGCGCGTGCGCGGCGAATTCAAACATCGCGTACCGTACGTGAACCCGATTGAGAAGATCACAAAAGTCATCGCCGTGTTCGGGCCCTCGTATCAGCCGATCGCGCACGGAGGCTGGCTGCACTTCACACCGCACGAGCTGCTGCCAGGGTTCCCACGCATGGCCGTGCGCAACATCGAGCATTTCCAGGACACGACGACGCTGAGCTTCGACCTGCGAATCATTCCAGGCATGACGGAAGCGAGCGTGCGCGCAGACATGCAGCGCCTGCTCGAAGACATCGCAGCGAACGATCCGGATTTTCATTTCGAGCTGGTGATTCCGCTGAGCGAGCAGCAGCCGAACATGCCGGCGCGCGAGGCGACGCCGCTCGATTCGCCGCTGACACAGGCGGTGATCGCGGCACACACACAAGTGACGGGGGCGGCGCCAGTGGTCGGCGCCGGACATCGCATCGGAGCAACGGCGGACACATGCCATTTCAAGGGCGTGGGCATCACGTGCATCGAGTACGGACCTGGGTTCATCCCAATCTGGCCGATGGTCGATGAGCGCATCGAAACGGCGCAGGTCGTCACTGCGACAAAAACGCTGGCGCTGGTCGCGGAGTCGATATTGTCGAAGAGCAACTCCTGAGCTGAGCCATCTCCGCAGAGCCATAAAGTCATGAAGCCATGAAGCCGCGGAAACCGATTCCAGGCGGATTTCATCACAGCTGAAGAGTACCGAAGAAAAAGATTATGGAAAAAATTCTCGATATCTATACGCGCATGCTGCGAATCCGGCGCTTCGAAGAGCAGGTCGGTGTGCTGTTCTCGCAGGGGCAGCTGCCCGGCTTCGTACACCTGTACGTGGGCGAAGAAGCAGTCGGTGCGGGCGTCTGTGCAACACTGCGCAACGACGATTACATCGTCAGCACACATCGTGGCCACGGCCACGTAATCGCAAAGGGCGGCGACTTCAATCGCATGATGGCCGAACTTTTCGGCAAAGCGACGGGGTACTGCAAGGGCAAAGGCGGCAGCATGCACATCGCTGATTTCAGCATCGGCATGCTTGGCGCATGCGGCATCGTGGGCGGCGGCATCCCGATGGCGGTGGGCGCCGGCCTCAGCGCGAAGCTGCGCGGCACCGACCAGGTGTCGGTCTCGTTCTTCGGCGACGGCGCAAGTAACGAGGGAAGCTTTCATGAGTCGGTCAACCTGGCGGCGGTGCAGAACCTGCCGGTGTTGTTTGTGTGCGAGAACAATCAGTACGGCGAGTTCACCCCGATGGAGAAAGTGACCGGCGTGCGCGACATCGCGCTGCGCGCGCAGGGTTACGGCATTCCCGGCGTGATCGTCGACGGCACGGACGCGCTCGCGGTGTATGAGGTGGCGCAGACGGCCGTGGCACGCGCGCGCGCCGGCGAAGGGCCGACGCTCATCGAGGCCAAGACACATCGCAAAGGCGGCCACGCCGAAGGCGAAAAGGCATTCCTGGCCGGCGGCGTGTATCGCTCGGCGGAAGAGCTGGCGCAGATGCAGGCAAAAGATCCGATCGTGCTGCTGCACAAACGCATGCTCGAAATGGGCGTCGCAACACCGAACGATCTTGAAGAACTCGATCAGACGATCACACAAGCGGTGGTCGAATCGGTCGCGTTCGCACGACGCAGCCCGGATCCGAAGCCGGAGTCGATTTACGAAGATATGTGGGTATAACCATGGCAAAGAAAACATACGTCGCCGCGATTAAAGATGCGCTGGCCGAAGAAATGCGGCGCGATTCGACGGTGTTCCTGATGGGCGAAGACGTGCGGCTGGGCGTGTTCGCCGGCACGCGCGGCCTGCACGCCGAATTCGGAGACGCGCGCGTGATCGACACGCCCATCAGCGAGCTGGGCGTGGCCGGCGCCGGTGTTGGCGCAGCCGTGACCGGGCTGCGGCCGATTGTCGATCTGATGTTCGGAACATTTCTGTATCTGGCGCTCGACCAGATCGTGCAGCAGGCGGCGAGCGCGCGCTACATGTTCGGCGGACAGGCGAAGGCGCCGATCGTCTATATGGTGCAGAACGGCGGCGGCATCAGCGCCGGCGCACATCACTCGCAGGCGGTGCATCCGATCTTCATGAACGTGCCGCTGCTGAAAGTGGTCATGCCAAGCAATGCCGCAGACGCGAAGGGCCTGCTCAAGGCGGCAATCCGCGACGACAATCCAGTAATCTTCCTCAGCCCGCTGTCGCTGACCGGATCGCGCGCGGACATTCCGGATGGCGACCATTTCGTGCCGCTGGGCAAAGGCGAGATCAAGCGCAACGGCCGCGACGTGACGATCTGCGCTGCAGGCGCGATGGTGCAGAAATCGCTGCTGGCGGCCGAAATTCTGGCGAAGGACGGCATCGAGGTCGAAGTGATCGACCCGCGCACGCTCAAACCATGGGACGAGGAGATGGTGCTGGAGAGCGTGGCGCGCACCGGGCGTTTCGTCGCCGTCGATGAAAGCAAGCCGATCTGCGGCGCAGCAAGCGAGTGGGCGGCGACGGTTTCCGAAAAGGCATTCTCATTTCTAAAGGCGGCGCCACAGCGCGTAAGCGGCAAAGACGTTGCTTCACCGTTCAGCCCAATTCTCGAATCCGCAGTGATCCCGTCGGTGGACGAAGTCGTCGCCGCTGTGAAGCGCGTGATGTAAACGCAGGAAAAGTAACTACTCAGGCCTAAGTCGATCTTTCCCGCGAAATAGACTGGCCTGAGTAGTTACCAGGAAAAAGTATGGCAAAAATTCCGGTGTACATGCCCAAGTTCGGCATGACGATGACGACAGGATTGATTACTGAGTGGATGTTCGCGACGGGTGAGCGTGTCGAGCAAGGCGCTCCACTCGCAATCGTCGAAACGGAGAAAGTACAGACAGAGCTCGAATCGCCGGCGACAGGCGTACTGACGGATGTCAAGTACGCCGACGGCGAAGAGGCGCCGGTGGGAGAAATCGTCGCCTATATCGACGACGGCGCCTGATCGTTTGCGGGGGGGAGTAATACATGTCAGATTAGCCTTCGTGGCCTCGATGCTGCTGTGGCTTGTTTGAATCCTCGTAACTACCCGGGGCTGTGTCGATTTTTCGCAGTGGGAAATAGACCAGCCTGATAAGTAGTTGCGAATTCTCGAATTTCGTATTGATTCGTATTGAAAGGAAGGAGAAAGAACAATGTCAACCAAGCAAAACTCGAAAAAAATACTGACGCGCAGGTCATTCCTGCAAATCGCCGGCATGAGCGGCGTCGGGCTCGCGCTGGCCGCATGTGCACCGGCGGCGACGCCGGCGCCCACTGCCGCACCCAAGCCGACCGATGCGCCAATCGCAACACAGGCGCCGATCCCGACGCCGGAAAAAGTTGCGCCCACGGAAGCGCCGCCGACGACCGTCGAACCCACCAAGGAGGTGCCTGCCGTAGTTGAACCGAAGACGCTCATCTTCGGCGCCGAGGCGATCGGCGAGACGCTCGAACCTGGTCTGTGGAACGGTTTCGGCTGCTCGAACGTGCTCGACAACATCTACGAGCGCATCACGCAGCCAGGAGATAAGTTCACCGATCCGGCGAAGCCGGCGCTGGCGGAATCGTGGGAGATCTCCGCAGACGGCAAGGTCTACACCTTCAAAGTGCGCAAGGGTGTGAAATTCCACGATGGCACCGAAGTCACGGCGATGGCGATCGTGCGCAGCCTGAATCGCATGACCGACGAGAAGGACAAGAGCTACGTCAAGGGCATGTACATGAACGCTGAGTACGGCATCTCGAACTGGGAGAAGTTCGAGAAGATTGACGATGACACGGTCCAGCTGACGTTGAAGTCACCCGACGCGGCGCAGCTGCATCGGCTCTTCCACCCGGCGGCGGCGATCATGAGCGAGAAGGCGATGGACGAGTTCGGCCCCAACGTTGGGTTGAATCCGGTCGGCGCCGGCCCGTTCAAGCTCGATAAGTTCGTGCCCGGCCAGGAAGTGACGGTGTCGGCGTTCGACGACTACTATCAGGGCCGCCCGCAGGTGGACAAGATCGTGTTCCGCGGCTACCCGGACGAAGCGGCAATGGTAGCCGCAGTCGAAGCCGGCGAGATCAACTTCGCGGCCTATCCGCCGTCGAGCGCGATCGGCCAGTTCCAGAAAAACGAGAACCTGAAGGTGAAGGGCGGCGCGCCGCTGGTGAACCTGTTCCTCGGATTGAATCGGCAGCAGAAGCCGATGGACAACATCAACGTCCGCCGCGCGATCAACTACGCGGTCAATCGCCAGAACCTGATCGACGGCGCGCTCTACGGGCTGGGCGTGCTGCCAGCGTCATTCGTCGGCCCGGCCGAGTTCGCCTACGACGACGCCGGCCTCAAAATCAGCATGTACGACCCGGAGAAGGCCAAGGCCGCGCTGAAGGAATCCGGCCTGACTGAGCCGGTCGAGATCGAGTTCAGCTACGAGAACAACCGCTTCTGGCCGCAGATGGCGGAGCTGATCAAGGCCGATCTCGAAGCGGTGGGCTTCAAGGTTTCGCTGGACAAGCTGGACGCGAGCGCGTATCCGGCCAAGCTCGGCGCCGGCAAGACGCAGCTGAACATGGGCCAGCGCTCGCTGTGGGTGCCGGACCCGGACAACAAGGTGCGGCTGCTGCACAGCTCGCAGGGCAGCGCGCAGTTCGAAACCGGCGTCGCCGGCAGCGACCTGGCGCCGAAGTACGACAAGCTGCTCGACGACGGTCGCAGTGAGACCGACCCGGAGAAGCGCAAGAAGATCTACAAGGAAATTCAGGATCTGATCCTGGAAGACCTGCCGTACGTGATGCTGGCGTACTACGAGAAGCCCTACGTGGTGGCGAAGAACGTGGACGTGCCAGACAACGCGGTAAACACCGAGCGCATCTTCCTGCGCGGTGTGAAGATCAACTAACGCGATTTACTGCCGGCTCCATTTCATCTGTTTATCGTCCCGAATCGCAGCATGCTTTCCTCCCCAAAAAAGAAAGCATGCTCCGATTTGGGGTACCTACTCAGGCTGACCTGAGTCGGTACGATTCGGGAAGATGACAGGACAAGGCAGCAGATCTGGCCAACTAAGTGAGTCGCCAAAAGTTCTGGCGGCAGATTCGCCTCCCCCGCTTTGCGGGGGAGGCGAATCTGCCGGACAAAACTTATGGACAGGAACTTAGTCCAGTCGGACGCAGCGAAGGTGAGTCGACAGCCGGAAAGGTGCTCAACTTTTTCGGTTGTCGACTGACTCATCTGCTATGCAAACACACCGATGACTGCGCAGACGGATTCCACCGCGACATCTCGGCTGCAACGCGACGTGATGCGTTTCACCCGCCGCTTTCGCACCGCCACGATCGGCATCATATTCGTGTTGCTCGTCATCACGGGAGCGATTTTTGCGCCCATCGTGACGCCCTACAACCCGACAATGCCGCGCATCCCGGAGCGTTTCGAGCGCCCCAGCCTGCGGCATATGCTCGGCACCGACGATCTCGGGCGCGACATCGCCGCGCGCGTGCTCTACGGCGCACGCACCACGCTCACCGCCGGCTTCGCCTCGGTGCTGCTCGCCGTGCTGCTCGGCGGCGCGGTCGGCATTCTGGCCGGCTACCTGGGCGGCTGGGTCGACAATCTGCTGATGCGAGCGATGGACATCATCCTGAGTTTTCCAGCCATCCTGCTTTCAATTTTGATCGTGGCTTCGCTCGGGCCCGGCATGGTCAATTTGATCCTTGCGATTGCATTTTCCCTGGTGCCCTCATTCGCACGCATGGTGCGCTCCGTCGTGCTCGGCATCGTCACACAGGAACACATCACGGCAGCGCAGGCGCTGGGCGCCGGCGGCGCGCACATCATCCGGCTGCATCTGATTCCGAACACGCTGCCGGTGCTGCTCGTGCAGGCGACGGCGACGATGGCCGTGGCCATCAGCACCGGCGCAGCGCTGAACTATCTCGGCCTCGGCGTCGAACCACCGATGCCGGACTGGGGCCTGATGGTGAGCGAAGGCCAGAAACATGTGTTCAGCGCAGCCTACATTCCGCTGATCCCCGGCGTGTTCATCACACTGACGGTGCTGAGCGTCAATTTCGTCGGTGACGCGCTGCGCGATTTTCTCGATCCAGTGCTGAAGCGCTGAAAGCACACAGGAGTTCATGCCATGAAATACGCGCTCACCCGACTACTCTGGCTGCCAATCGTATTGTGGGCAGTGGCAACGCTGACCTTCGGCGCATTGCGCCTGGTACCCGGCAACGCCTCTGACGTGATCTTCTCGCTCAACCTGCCACAGGAACAGGTGGAACGATTCAAAGCGCAGTGGAATCTCGACAAGCCGGTTTCACAGCAGTATGTGGCGTTTCTCTCCGATATGCTGCACGGCGACCTTGGCACATCGATGACCTCGGCCGTGCCAATCACGCGCCTGATGTACGAGCGCATTCCACCGACGATCGAATTAGCAGTGACCGCGATGGTGCTCAGCGCATTCATCGGCGTGCTCGCCGGCATCGTGTCGGCGGTGACGCGCAACCGCGCACTTGATTTCGTCGTGCGCTCGACATCGCTGCTCGGCATGTCTGTGCCATGGTTTTGGATCGCCATCGTGCTGATCGTCGTCTTCGCAGTACAGCTGCGCGTACTGCCAGTGGGCGGCCGCATCGAAGGCGGCATGAACTACGAGCGCATCACGAATTTCATGGTGATCGACATGCTCATGACGAAAAACTGGGCGGCGCTGAGCAGCCATCTGCGACATCTTCTGCTGCCATCGCTCGCCATCGGGCTGACATCAGCCGGCTTCATCACGCGTCTGACGCGCGCAGCCATGCTCGAAGTGATGAACCGCGACTACGTGCGCACCGCACGGGCCAAAGGCCTGCCTGAACGGCGCGTAATCTTTCAGCACGCGCTGCGCAACGGGCTGCTGCCAGTGCTGACCTTTCTCGGCCTGCAGTTCGGCACACTGCTCGGCGGCGCGGTCATCACCGAAATTGTGTTCAGCTGGCCGGGCCTCGGGCGACTGCTGCTCGACGGAATTTTGCGGCGCGACTACCCGGTCGTGCAAGCAACAGTGATCGTCGTCGCATCGATTTACGTCATGGTGAATCTGACCATCGACGTGCTCTATCACGTGATCGATCCGCGCCTGCGCGGGCGATAGCGCGCAATTCGATACAAACATCACGAACATCACGAACATCACGAACATCACGAACATCACGAACATGACCAATATTGCGCACATGACATCATGAACATGAAATTCGCCTGCGTCGCCGCCGGCGTGCCCGGACGATCCTTCGCCGAGCAATGCGACGCAATCGGCAACACCAGCTGCAGCGGAGTCGAGACGATCGTTTTTCCGGACACGAAGCTCGAGCGCTGGCAGGCCGAAGCGCGCGCAGCAGCGGGCGGCGCCGGGCTCGAACTCGCCACGGTCATCCTCGGCGGGCTGGCGCTGCACCGCGCCGGATGGGAAACGTACGTGCGCGAGGCAATGCAGGCGATCGCCGAACTCGGCGCGAGTGTGCTGCTGACGCCAGAGTACGCCGCGCAGAATCCGCTGCCGATCTTTCCCCCACATGCGCCGCCACCGCCCGGCGAGCTGGCGCGTGTGCACGACGCCATGCGCGCGATCGGGCGCATGGCCACAGACCTGCGCTGCCCCGTGTACATCGAACCGATCACGCAGTTCGAGAGCCGCTTCTGTCGCTGCGTGGCCGACAGCCTCGATCTGTGCAAAGCCGCGGCGAGCCCGTACGCATCAATCGTCGTCGATACACACAACATGAACATCACCGAGGCGTCGATCACCACGAGCATACGCACGGCCGGTGCGCGCATCGAACACATGCATTTCGCCGACAACAATCGCCTCGCGCCCGGCTGCGGCCACATCGATTTCGCCTCGATCATCACCACGCTCGATGCAATCAGCTACACAGGCTGGCTGAGCTTCGAGTGTGCCTTCCCCGGCAATTTCAACGTGACGATGCAGCGCAGCATCGACTGGCTGCAGGCAGGCGCACCGCTACCTACATCACAAGGAGACAGCGTATGAGCAGTACGAAATTCGACCCGCTTGCGCCAGCTGTACTGCGCGATCCGTATCCGACATACGCGCACTATCGTGAACACGACGCGGTGCACTGGGGTGAGCCAGGCGAGCCGTCATCGGAAGGCACATGGTACATTTTTCGTTTCAACGATGTCGTCGATGTACTGAAAGACCCACGCTTCGGCCGTGAAGTGCATCGCATCAAACCGCAGCCACCGCCGGAATATCCGCTGCTCGCCGATATCGCATCGAAGTGGATGTTCTTCCGCGATCCGCCGGAACACACACGCCTGCGCGGGCTGGTGAGCAAAGCATTCACACCGCGCGTCGCCGAACGCATGCGCACGCGCATCGCGTGGCATGCTGATCAGCTGCTCGGTGCAGCACAGAAAAAAAATCACTTCGATGTGATCGCAGACTACGCACGGTTACTACCGACGACCATCATCGCCGAAATTATCGGCGCCCCAGCCGAAGACTGCGCGATGTTTTTACCATGGTCGATCGCGCTGGCAGCGACGCTGGAATTTCGGCAGACCGACGAAGTGCGCCGACAAGGCGCCATCGCAGTGAACGAGCTGCTGAGCTATCTGCGCGCGCTGGCCGTGCAACGGCGGGCTGCACCGCGCGAGGATCTGCTGACGGCGCTGCTGCAGGCAGAAGACAGTGGCGCAAGCCTGAGCGACGACGAAGTGCTGGCGACGATCATGCTGCTGCTGACGGCCGGCAACGACCCGACCGAGCATCTGATTGGCAATTCCCTGCTTGCGCTGCTGCAGCATCCGACGCAAGCAAATTGGCTGCGCGCGAACCCAGGAGCGATCGACACCGCCTCTGAAGAATTGCTGCGTTACGACAGCTCGGTGCAGGCGACGTTTCGCTATGCGCTGGAAGATGTGGAGATCCACGGTCGGCACATCGCCGCTGGGCAGCATGTGGCGATCGTATTCGGCTCGGCGCTGCGCGACACATCGTACTGCGCACAGCCGGACGAGATCAACCTGACGCGCCACAGTGGTGCGCTGCCGTACGGCTTTGGCATTCATTTCTGCCTCGGCATGCCGCTGGCGCGCGTGATCGGCCAAGTGGCAATCGAGCGCGCACTAGCGATGCTGCCAAACATGACGCTGACAAAGCAAACGCTCGAATGGGAAGATCGCTTCGCTGTGCGCGGATTGAAGTCGTTGTTCGTTGATATTTCCTGAATCGTAACTACTCAGGCCAGTCATTTTTCCAACGCGAAACACACTATTCTCTCCCCCGAAGGGGGAGAGAATAGTGTGTTTCGCGGGAAATACTGATTTGGGCCTGAGTAGTTACCCTGAATCACACGTTGACGCAATTCAGAAAATGCCAACGCTGGATCAAGCAGGAATTAAAAAAGACGTACCTACTCAGGCCATCCATTTTTTAATATGAAGCACGCGTGTGTTTCGCAGGAAAAACTGATTAGTCCTGAGTAGTTACAAAAGGAAAAATTATCATGAAAAGGCTGCAAGACAAAGTTGGAATCATCACGGGTGCGGCGCGCGGCATCGGGCGTGCGACAGCACTGAAGTTTGCACAGGACGGCTGCCACGTGGCGCTGTCGGATATGAATCTCGCTGGCGTCGAAGAGACAGCGGCGCTGTGCCGCGCGCACGGCGTCAAGGCGATTGCCATGCGCACGGACGTGACGAACACGCAGGATGTGCAGGCGATGGTCGACCAATGCGTAGCCGAGCTGGGCGGCGTGGACGCGCTGTTCAACAACGCCGGCGTGTTCTACAACGCCGGGCCGACGGGCATCGCCGACATGAGCGACGATGAGTGGGATCGCATGATCGCCATCTGCCTGACCGGCGTGTTCAAGGTCAGCCGTGCGGTGCTGGCGCATTGGGTGAAGACGGGGACGGCCGGCGCCATCGTGAACTCGGCGTCGATCTCGGCGGCGATCGCATTCACGCGCTCGTCACACTACTGCGCAGCGAAGGCCGGCGTGGCCTCGTTCACGCGCTGCACCGCGCTTGAGTACGGCCCGATCGGCGTGCGCTGCAACAGCATCGCGCCGGGCATCATTCAAACCGACATGACCAAGCCGGCGCTGAGCAGCGCCGAGACGATGGCCGACTGGATGCGGCGCATTCCGCTGAAGAAACTCGGGCAGCCCGAGGACGTAGCCGAAGTCGTGGCGTGGCTCGTTTCGGATGAATCGCGCTACGTGACCGGCGACATGATCTTCATCGACGGTGGATGGGTGCTGGAGTAGTGGAGTACGTATGAAAGATAAAGTTGTATTCGTGACCGGCGGCGGCTCCGGGATTGGGCGTGCATGCGCGATCGCGCTGGCCGCGCAGGGTGCGCACGTAGCTGTGGTGGGCCGCACGCTTGTGAAGTGTGACGCGGTGGTAAATGAAATCGGCGCCGGTGCGCTGGCGGTGCAAGCCGACATCGCCTCGAGCGCAGACGTGCAGCGCGCGATCGCGCAAACCGTAGCACACTTCGGCGGCCTCGACGTGCTGGTGAACAGCGCCGGCATCAGCCCATCCGGCCGCATCACGGAGATCAGCGAAGCAGAGTGGGACGAGTGCCTTGCCATCGACCTGACCAGCAATTTCCTGACGGCGCGTCATGCGATCCCGCACATGATGCAGCGCGGCGGTGGTGTGATCATCAACGTCGCCGGCACCTTCGGCATGCGCGCCGCCAGCGGCAAGGCCGCCTATTCCACGGCAAAGGCGGGCGTGATCAATCTGACCCGCGCCATCGCGCTCGACTACGCGCGCGACGGCATCCGCTGCAACGTGGTGTGCCCCGGCTTCGTCGACACGCCGCTCACAGAAGGATTTGAAGGGCCTGGCCGCGCTGAATTCCTGGAACGCTATCAGCCGCTGCGCGGCATGACGCAGGCGGAGGACATCGCAACTATGGTGGCGTGGCTGGCATCGGACACAGCGCGCATGATCACCGGGCAGTTGTTCGCAGTGGATGCCGGACAGCAAGCGGGGTTGTTCTTCCCATGAAGCTAATCACCGCCGACTACGCACTACCGCACGCGCACGCCGACATCGTCACCGATTTTGCCGTCGTCGTCGATGCAGATCGCATCGTAGCCGCAGGCGATCGCGTGCAGATGCAGCGCGCGTATCCGCAAGCGCTGGTCGAACGTTTCACCGGCATGCTGCTCATGCCAGCGTTCGTCAATGCGCACGACCATGGACGCGGACTGGGCACCGCATCACTGGGCATATCCGACGACAAGCTCGAAAAATGGATTCTGTCGCTGCGCGCACAGCCGGAGATTCCGCCGTACCTGACAGCGGCGTATGACGCGGCCATGCTGCTGCGCAGCGGCGTGACGCTGACCGCGCACAGCCACAATCCGCGCCGCTGGCACGCGATGCACGCCGAGTCGCTCGAGACCGTGCGCGGCTATCGCGACGCGGGCATTCGCGTGGCGTTTCACCCACCCATCGTCGACCAAAATAATCTGGTGTATGAAAATCAAGAGCACTTCGTCGAGACGCTTCCGGAGGAAGTGCGCGACATCGGCCGTTCGATGCTGCCTTCGAAGCCGCTCGACGTGAGCGAGTACCTCGCCATATGCAGCGCTGTGTTCGACGCATGCCACGACGGCGAGCGGCACACGGTACATATCCAGGTCAGCCCAGCCGGCGGCCAGTGGTGCAGCGATGCGCTGATCACCGCCTGTGTCGAGTGGGCGCGCACGCGCGGCACGCGTATGCAGATGCATCTGCTCGAGACGCGTTATCAGCGTGACTATGCGCTGCACACGTTCGGCAAAAGCTTCGTGCGGCACTTGGATGACATCGGCGCGCTCGGCCCGTGGGCGACGCTGGCGCACATGGTGTGGGCCGACACAGAGGACTTTCCGCTGCTGGCCGAACGCAGCGTCGGCGTCGTGCATAACCCAAGCAGCAATCTGCGGCTGCGCAGCGGCATCGCACCGCTGGCAGAGATGGCACAGGCCGGTGTGCGCCTCGGCCTCGGACTCGACGGCCACGGGCTCGACGACGATCAGGATTTTCTGCGCGAGATTCGCCTGGCACACACCTTGTCAGCGATGCGCGTCGCACAGATGCCGGCGGAAACGCACGGGCCCAGCGAGCAGGATGTGCTGGCCATGGCCACACACGGCGGCGCCGGGGTGACACTCGGCATCGATGGACAGCTCGGCCGTCTGGCGCAGGGCTTTCTCGCCGATATGATCGTGCTGGCGCCGAGCGACGTGATGCTGTGGCAGGTGGAGCACGGCCACGGCGTTGAAATGCTGACAGCACTGGCATCGCGCCGTCATGTGCGACATGTAATGACTGGCGGCGAATGGGCCGTGCGTGAGGGCGTGTGCACACGCTGCGACGAACAATCGCTGCTGCGCGAAATCATGCAGATGCTGCGCCACAGTGACAGCAAGGCTGCGGCGCTTGCGCTGCAGCAGGCGCACAAAATTGCGCTGTATCTGGAGCGGCATCTGAAGCAAGTGGAGAGTCAGAGTTGAGAGTCAGAGTGGAGAGTCAGAGTGGAGAGTCAGAGTTAATTCCGCAAATATTTACTCTGACTCTCTACTCTGACTCTCCACTCCCCCGAGGATCGCATGCATACTCGGAACTCGGAATTAATTCATGCGCTCCTCAAATCTCGCAAGCCCATTCACCGGCATCGCGCTGGCATTGCTTTCAGGCGTGCTCTTCGCGGTATTCCCCGTGGTCGGCCGCTACGCCACGCAATACGAAGTCAGCAAAGCCACGCAGCTCGGTTTTCGTTTTCTGATCGGGTGCGCACTGGTGGCGCCGTTCGTGCAGCGTGACAGCCTGCGCAGCTTCGGCACGAAGCAGTGGCTGGGCTTCACAGCGATGGGCGCGATGTACGTAGTGCAGTCGATTTTTTATCTGATGTCGGCCGATCGAATTCCGATCGCGATGACGAGCATTTTGCTATATCTGTATCCAGCAATAGTGGTCGTGCTTTCACGCATCTTCCTCGGCGAAGCGATCACACGGGTGAAACTCATTGCGCTGGCGACGGCGACGATCGGCGCGTTGCTGACGATCGGCGCACCGGGCGCGGTGCACGACATGAGCGGCGTGTGGATGGCGCTGGTGACGCCAACGGTGTATTCCGTCTACATCATCGTGGGCGCGAAGGTGCAGCGCGGCGTGCCGGCCACGACGGCGTCGGCGACGGTGATGGGCGCAGCGGCGGTGCTGGCCTTCGCGCTCGGCGCTGGCGCTGGCGCATTCGCACCGGACGCAAAGCTGCTGGCGCTGCAATTCGCGCTGCCCTGGCAGGCGTGGGCAGCATTAATCGCGCTCGGCGCCATCTGCACCGCCCCGCCAGTGCTGGCATTTCTTGCCGGCGTGCAACGCATCGGCGCATCACGCACTTCGATCTTCAGCACGATCGAGCTGGTGGCAACGGCACTTTTCGGCGCACTGATTTTTGGCGAAATGCTGCAGCCGCTGCAAATGGCCGGCGGCGCGCTGGTCATCGCCGCCGTCGTGCTGCTTGCCGTACGACCAAATGGCTAAGCCGTCGGCGCCGCGGCGCCCGTCGGCGCCTTCGGGCGCGGCGCCGCCGAGCAGCATGGGCAGCCCATGGCATGCACTTTCTGCGTCTGCGCTGCGGGCTTCGGCGCGGACGCCCCACCCTTCACATAGCCGAACAGCGTCGGCCGGCGCGCAGCGACGCCGCCGCAGTCCGGACAATGCGCAGGCTGATCGCACTCCGCGAAGCTGCGCTTAATTTCGAATTCGACCTCGCAGGTCGGGCAGGCGTACTGATACTTCGGCATGACGCTGTGAAGTGTAGCAGCGCATGAGTTGACTTGCGCGCACGCCCGGTCCATCATGGCCGATGCTGTGAATCATTCGTACCTTCTCAACCACGAATACATCGAACGCGTCTACGCCGGCGTGCTGGGCAAAATCATCGGCGTGTACCTCGGCCGGCCCTTCGAAGGCTGGAGCAATGCCCGCATCGAGCGCGAGCTCGGCGAGGTGGATTACTACGTCAACGATCGCATGCCGCCGGTCGTCGACCCATCGCTGGGCATCGAACGCGTGCGGCCGCCGTTCATCGTCACCGACGACGACATCACCGGCACGTTTACATTTTTGCGCACACTTACGGACCAGCGCTGTGATGCGAATCTTACGGCTGAGCAGATCGGACAGGCGTGGCTGAACTACATCATCGAGAAGAAAACGATCCTGTGGTGGGGCGGCGTCGGCAACAGCACCGAGCACACGGCCTATCAACGCCTGAAGAAAGGCGTGCCCGCGCCGCGCAGCGGATCGATCGCACTGAACGGCAAGGTCGTCGCCGAGCAGATCGGCAGCCAGATTTTCATCGACGGCTGGGCGCTCGTGGCGCCGGGCGACCCGGAACGTGCGGCAGAACTGGCGAAGCGCGCGGCGTCGGTTTCGCACGACGGAGAGGCGATCTACGGCGCACAGGTGCTGGCGGCGATGGAGGCGCAGGCGTTCGTCGAACGCGATCTCGGCAAACTGATCGACGTCGCGCTGCGCTTCGTCCCGCGCGACTGCGTGATCGCGCGGCTGATCAACGACATGCGCGAGTGGCGCGAAGAAATCGCCGACTGGCGCCAGGCGCGGCAGCTGCTCGAGCGCGACTACGGCTACGACAAGTACGGCGGCAACTGCCACATGGTGCCGAACCACGGCGTAATTCATCTGGCGCTGCTCTACGGACAGGACGTGAACCCGGCCGTGAATTTCCAGCGCGCGCTGATGATCGCCAACACCGCCGGCTGGGATACCGACTGCAACAGCGGCAACGTCGGCTGCCTGCTCGGCATTCGCGACGGACTGGTGGCGATCGATCGCGGGCCGGACTGGCGCGGGCCGGTGGCCGATCGAATTTACCTGCCGACGGCGGACGGCGGCCGTGCGATCAGCGACGCGGTGATCGAGACGATGCACGTGGTGAACGCGGCGCGCGGCATGCGTGGCGAAGCGGCGTGGACGCCAAAGGACGGCGCGCGCTTTCACTTTTCGCTGCCGGGCTCGGTGCAGGGCTTTCTGCCGTTCGGCGAAGGCGCCGCGCTATCGAACGACACTGGGCGGCTGACGATCAAATTCGAAACGGCGGCCGGTGCGCGCACAGCCACGTGGATTCCACAAGATGCGCTGAAGATGCCGGGCTACGAACTGCTCGCGGCGCCAACGTTGTATCCAGGCCAGACCGTGCGCGCGCGCGTCCTCGCCGCTGCGACGAATACGGCTCCCGTGCGGGTGAACCTGTGCGCGCAGATCTACAGCGCTGGCGATGTGCTGGAAGCGCGGCGCAGCGATGTAATGGAGATCGCACCAGGCGCCGAAGCAGCGCTGCAGTGGCTCGTGCCGGATATGAGCGGCGACCCAATCGCGACGATTGGCATCGAAGTGAACAGCACAATTGCACAGGCCGGCGCCGTGCATCTCGATTTTCTGACGTGGGATGGCGCGCCCGATGTGACGCTCCGCCGTGGCAGCGGCACGCTGTGGCCGCGCGCGTGGGTGCAGGCGGTCGATCATTTCCACACCTTCTGGCCGAACAGCGCACCGATCCGCATTCTGAACGACGACGGCCCGGGACTGCTGATGACCGGCACGAGCGACTGGCGCGACTACGTGGTGCGTGCAGCGCTGACGCCGCACATGTGCGAAGACTTCGGACTGTGCGCACGTGTACAGGGGCTGCGCCGGTATTACTCACTGCGTATTGCTCGCAGCGGCAAAGCGCAGCTCGTGCGCACACTGCACGACGACGTCGTTCTGGCCGAAGCCGACTGCGCATGCGAATTCGGCCGCGCATATGCGTTTGAACTCGACGTGCGCGGGGCGCAGATCATCGGGCGCGTTGGCGGCATCGAGCTGCGCGCGAGCGATGATGCATTCACCGCGGGCGGCATCGCGCTGCGCGTGAGCGACGGGCGCGTGGAGACGGAAGAAATCAAAGTACGCAGTTCCGAGTTCGGAATGCAGAGTGCGGCGTGAGTCATGAATCATTACCTCAAGAACGAATTCATGAAAATCAAACCTGAAAACTTCGGAGGCGATTTCGATGATTTTCTGCGGGACGACGGCATCTACGAAGATGTCGTCGCGGCGGCGATCAAACGCGTGGTTGCGCTGCAGATTAAAGATGAAATGAAGCGCCGCCAAATCACGAAGAGCGAGATGGCCGAGCGCATGCATACGAGCCGCGCCGCGCTCGATCGGCTGCTTGATCCGGACAACACGTCGCTGACGTTGTCGACGCTGGGCAAGGCGGCGCAGGCGCTGGGGAAGAAGCTGCGCGTGGAGCTGGAGTAGTCCACGCGTCACAGCTCGATGACCACGCCGAAGCGGCCGGTGCGGCCTTGTTCGGCGCGATGCGAAAACCATTCGTGCGTGTCGGAGGCGGTGCAGATCGCGGCCGTTTCGATGACGCCGACGCCGGCGTCGTGCAGCTGCCGGCGCGCGGCGCGCCACAGATCGACGCGCGGCTTTGCATCGAGTGTTTCGATCACGACAGGCTCGTCGACGGCGCGCTGAATTTCAGCCGCCACGTCAGCACCGACCTCGAACTTCTGCGGGCCGATGGACGGGCCGATGCCGGCGACGATATCAGCTGGATCGCAGCCGAAGGCATCGTGCATGGCGCGCACGGTGGCGGGCAGTACGCCATTGGCGACGCCTTTCCAGCCGGCGTGCGCGATGCCGATCACGTCGCGGCGGCGATCATGAAAAAGCACCGGGATGCAATCGGCGAAGCGCAGGGTGAGCGCCATGCCGCGTGCGGAAGTGATCATCGCATCGGCATGCACATCATCGTGTCCGAGATCGCGCTCATCGACGACGCGCACATGATTACCGTGCACCAGCCACGAGGTGAGCCAGCGCTGCGTGTGCATGGCAGCCATCATGCGGCGGCGATTTTCGACGACCGGCTCCTGCGCATCGCCGGTGCTGCGGCTGAGATTGAGTGACGACCAGACGCTCTCACTCACACCGCCGAGGCGCGTGAATACGCCATGCGTGATCGGCAGCGCGTCGAAGGTGTACCAGGCGAGGGATTGATCAGTGTGGCGGTGCATGAGGTTGAAGTGGATAGTGATAGTGGATAGTGGACAGGCGAAACTATCTACTATCACTATCCGCGCGGATCCGTGTCATAGAAAAAGCGAGGTCGGCCGGCGAGCGTTTCGAATTTTAGCGGCAGCGTCATGCCGAAGCGGGCTTCGTTCGGCACGCGCGCCCATTTGCCGAGCAGCGCGCGCACGCGTTCGACGACGGCGGCGGGCATGTCTGAAGTCATCCAGACGAGATTTTCGAAGGTGACGATCCAGCGATCCTGTTCAGCTTCGTAGGCGTGTGCGCGCGCTTCGAAATGCGCTCCGAAGCGGGTGTTGTTCGGCAGGCGCCAGCTGAGCTTGACGAGCATCGGCGCTTCCGGTTCGCGCACGACATGGTCGGCGCGCACGAGAGCGGTGATGGCAGGCTGCAGCGTTTCTTCACGCACGAGGACGTAGTCGGTGTCGAACGTGGAGAGCGCGAAGATCGGAATTTTCGCATCGGCCAGCGGGGCGGCGAGCGAGGCGAGCACACCGGTGAGCGAGAGGTCGAGCGGCCCCTGCACGCGCAGGCTGCGCCAGCCACGTTCGACACGTTCAAGATCCGCCGGCACAGCCGATTCCGTGCAGACGATCGACAGCTCCTGCGGCGTGCGCGTGATCGAGAAGAACTGCGCCTGCACCGCCCACACTGGGACGGGTGAGCCTGCGTCGAAGCGGCAGATGGCCAGGCGGTCGGGTGAGAGATCGAGGGAAGACATTTCAGATTTCAGATTTCAGATTTGAAGAAACTGTTCCACAGTGTACGAGTGATCGTTGTGCTTCCATCTAAAATCTAAAATCTAAAATCTGAAATCTGAAATCTGAAATCTGAAATCTGAAATTCCCATGACTTCCCTCGACCGCATCGCTCTTGCTGTAATTGGCGCACTGATCGTGATGATCGGCGGCGTCGTCGTGCGTGGAGACCGCATGGGGGCGACGGTGACGGTGAGTGCGCCGAGCGACGGCGCGGCGGCAGTTTCGACACGCAGCGCAATTCGCTTCATCTTTGCCGAGGCGATGAATGTGACAACGCTGCGAGATCGCATTGAAGTACGGCCAGCTGTGTCGGGCACGTTGCGTGCTGCGGGAAGTGCGCTCACATTTACGCCAGCGCGGGCGCTGCAGCCGGACACCGAGTACGAAGTGACGCTGCGTGCGGGGGGGACGAGCGTGCGCGGGCGCGCGATGCTGCGCGACTACACATTGCATTTTCGTACACGCCGCGCGCGCGTGGCGTACCTTTCACCCTCACAGCATGCGGCAAATCTTTTTCTGCTCGACGCAGAGACAAACGCAGTGCAGCGCATCACCAGCGAACCGTACGGCGTACACGACTACGCAATTGCCCCGAACGGCGAGCGCGCGGTGATTTCAGTCAACCGCAGCGACGATGGCGAGCGTGACCTGTGGCTGGTTGCACTCGACGGCGGCAGCCGCGAGCAACTGCTGCGCTGCGACAACCAGGTATGCCAGAGCCCAAGCTGGTCGGCCGACGGCACACGCATCGCATTCGAGCGGCGCGAGCTGGTGCAGCGCGCGATCGGACGACTGCCGGGGCCGGCGCGCATCTGGCTGATGGACGTAGCAACGCGCGAGAGCGTGCCGCTGTTCGCCGATTCGCAGCGCATCGGTTCGCTGCCGATGTGGTCGCCGGTGGATGACCGCCTGGCGTTCGTCGATATGAACGAGAGTGCGATCACGATCATCGACACATCGGCGCCGGCCGATCCGAAATCGAGCGTGCAACTGCCGAGCAATTTAGGCGACCCAGGTGCATGGTCGCCGGACGGGACGCAGCTGATTTATCCGGACATCACGCCGCTGGAGGACCGCGGCTACAACCAGGTGCTGCGCGCTGATTTTGCGCGCGACGTGATCACGACAGTGTTTCCGATCAGCACGGTGAACGACGCAGCAGTGACGTGGGCCCCGTCGGGCGAGCGTATCGCGTTCAGCCGGCAGGAGGCCGGTTCGCGTGCGCTGATCGGTGCGCAGATCTGGACGGCGCGGCCGGATGGTTCCAACACGCAGAGGTTGACCGAAGAATTTGCATTCAGCCATTTCGATCTATCGTGGAGCCCGGACGAACGAGAGATCATCGCGCAGCGCTTCGAGCTGGCGCAGCCGTATGCGAAACCGCAGGTATGGCTGACGGACGTAGCCACTGGCAAAGGACGAGCGTTGGCGGAGGATGCGATGCAGCCGAGCTGGGCACCGTGAAATCTGAAATCCTTAACCAATCCCCGTTGCTCACGCGGCCTGTACGGCCGCGTCGCCGCAGGAAGTCGTGCTATCGGCGCGGTCGCCGGCCGGCGTGCGCTGATAACAGCGGCTTCCTGCGTTTGGAAATTTTTTCTATTCCCTTCTCGCTTTCGGCAGCCGCATAGCGATGACGAAGCCGGCGAGGGCTGAAGCTGTGGCGAGGCCAAAGACGGCTGGATAGGCGGCGCTGTTGCTGCCGGAGCGCTGAAGAAAGTCGATCAGCAGGCCGCCGATCAGCGGCATGAGTGCGGCGGTGCCACCGATCGAGCTGACCGAGCCGATGTACATCGGCCGGTCGACCTCGGCGGCAATGTCCTGCGTATAGCTGAAGAAGCCAAGCTGCCCGGAGCGGTTGACTGCGCCGTTGAGGCCCATGATCAGCACGAGAAGCGCATAGGCGATGGGTCCGGACAACCCGCTGAGGGCGACGAGCAACGCCAGCAGCGGTGCGGTGAGCTGCATAAAGCCGGCGGCCTGAATCACGCGCCGCGAGCCGAAGCGCATCGCCAGCCAGCCGAAGATCGACGTACCGAGCAGCCCGCCGACGACGATGGCGATGCTGAACACGCCGACAGCCGCTTCGGGAAGCTTGAGCTGTTCGCGCGCAAACACCACGTAGAACGCCGCCGCCATGTTCTCGATGCCCATGAACAGCCGCGCTGCAAGCGTACGCCGCAGCACCGCGTCGTTGCGGACGATGTGGAGCAGATGCTGCAGGAAAGAAGGACCGCCGACCGCCGACCGCTGACCGCCGTTTTCCGTCGGCAGTCGGCGGTCGGCGGTCGGCGGTCCTTCTTCCACCCCTGCCGGCCGCTCGCGGATGAACAGCATGCACACCAGCGAAAGCATATAGAACGCAAAGGCCAGCATCAGCAGCACGGCGTAATTCAGCGGAAATGGCAAGTCGCTGGCCAGCACGCGTTCGACGACGAAGCCGGCGCCGAGGCCGCCGATCGAGGCCAGCAGCGCGTTGATTGTGATGACGCGGCTGCGCACACGCGGAGAAAGCGCCCTGCCCTGCATGTCGAACCAGGCCGTGGTGGTCACGCCGTCGGTCGCTGCAAACACGAAGATGCCGATCAGCAGCAGCCAGACGGACAGCGTCGGCGACTGGCCGCGGTCGATCCACAGCCACATCGCGAGCAGGAAGATGATCGGCCGCGAGATGGCGGACGGGATCGTAGCGTACGGCTTCATGCGCGGCTTGCCGTGCACCAGGCGCGCCGCCCACAGCTGCGGCAGCAGCCAGCCGACGTTCCATGAAAGCGAGATCGCGCCGATCAGCGCCTTGTCGCTGGTGAACCCGGACGCCAGTGCGATCAGCACCGTGGTCATCGGCATGAAATACACGCCGATATTGAAAAACATCGAATCGCCACCGAAGGCGAGCTGGTTGCGGAGCAAATCGAGGGGGACGGGCTTCGCCGCGTTCGTAGACACAGGGGGCATTATCGGTGGGGGAAGTGGATGGCAGGTAACTCATTCAATGATCTACCCACTATCACTATCTACTATCACTATCTACTATCCACTCTTCTCGGCTTCGGCAGCCCGAACGACAGCACGGCACCGATGCCGGCGCTGAAGGCAGCGAGGGCGAACACGGTCGGATATGCGGCGAAAGGCATTCCGCTGCGCTGGAGGCCGTCGATGATGACGCCGCCGAGCAGCGGCAGGAGCGAGGCGACGCCGCTCATGGCCGTCATCGCGCTGATGTACATCGGCCGGTCGATTTCGGGGGCGCAGTCCTGCGTGTAGCTGAAGTAGCCGAGTGGGTTCGAGCGAGCGACCGCGCCGTTCAGCGCCATGATGATGATCAGCACGTACGAGGTCGTCGGGCCGACGATGCCGCTCACTGCCACTGCCAGCGCAGCCGTCGGCGCAAGGAACTGCATGACGCCGGCCACCTGGATCACACGCCGCGAACCGAAGCGCATTGCTGCGGACCCAAGCACGATGATGCCGATCAACCCACCGGCGACGATGGCGATGCTGAATACGCCAACCGCCGACTCCGGCAGCTTCAACTGCTCGCGCGCAAAGACGACGTAAAACGCCGCCGCCATGCTCTCGACGCCGGTGAACAGACGCGCGAGCAGCGTGCGCCGCAACACTGCGTCGCTGCGCACGCTGTGGAGCAGATGCTGCAGGAAGCTGACTTCAGACGACGGGCGGCGGACGACCAACGGCGATTCGCTGCCGTCCATCGTCCGGCGTCCGTCGTCTTCTCCCGCCGGCCGCTCTTGAATCATCGACATGCACAGCAGGGCCAACATGTAAAACACAGCTGCGATCGCCAGCAGCACGGCGTAGTTCATCGGGAAGGGCAGATTCTCGTTCGCCAGCACGCGTTCGACCACGAACCCTGCGCCGAGGCCGCCGATCGCCGAAAGCAGCGAATTGATCGTGAGCACGCGGCTGCGCACGCGCGGCGAAAGCGCGCGGCCGACCATGTCCCAGCCGGCCGTCGCCGTCACGCCGTCCGACATGCAGAACAGCGTGATGCCGATCAGCAGCAGCCACACCGACAGCAGCGGCGACTGGCCGCGGTCGATCCAGAGCCAGAGCGCGAGCAGGAAGATGATCGGCCGCGACAGCGCCGCCGGGATCAGCGCGTACGGCCGCATGCGCGGTTTGCCGCGCATCATGCGCGCCGCCCACAGCTGCGGCGCCATCCAACCGACGTACCAGGCCAGCGAAATCGCACCGATCAGCGTTTTGTCGGAGGTGAACCCCGCCGCCAGCGCGCTGAGCACGGTGGTCACCGGCATGAAGTACATGCCGATGTTGAAAAACATCGAATCGCCACCGAAGGCGAGCTGGTTGCGGAGCAAATCGAGGGGGACGGGCCTGGCTTCGTGGGTGGGCACGGGGGAGATTATCGCGGTGGAAACGTTGCCGGCGCCAACCGCCACACCGGACACATTCGCGGACGACCAGCGCATGTGGACGACGAACGGCCAGCTCATCGCCGGTTCGCTCGTGATGGCGCTGCTCGGGGCGATCCCGCTGATCGGCGGACTGTTCAGTTTTGCCTTCGTCGCGCTCGGCCTCGGCGCGCTGGTACTCACGCGCCTCGGAACGCGAGAGTGGAAGGGGACGGCGGTCGGACCGACGACGGACGGCGGACGACCGCCAACCGCCGATGGTGAAGCTGCGAAAGCAGAGGGTCAGAGTCAGAGTAGTGAGTCTGTTCGAGCGCCACTCTGACTCTCTACGCTGACCCACTACTCCGCATCTACAGCGCCGTTGGCGCTCATGTTCCGTCGAAAAAGCGCCGGAGGCGCAACGCTGCCCCAGCCCGGACCATCGGTCCGGGTGACCGCCCGCGCCATTTCATGAAATCCGCCCCCAACGCCGACTGCACCCCCATGACAGGGCGCGCTTTAATTCAGCCGATTCAGCCGGGGCTTGCGCCGACGGCGCGCCACTCTGACTCTCTACTCTGACTCTCACCCCGGCACTACAGCGCCGTGGTCACTTTCGTCGAATGGCGGAACTGGCCGGCGACGAAGCCGGTGGCGGCGCAGATCGGAAAAGTCAGCAACTGAAACGGCAGGATTTCAGCGATGGGCAGGCCAGCACCGGTGGCGGACGGATGCGGCAGATCGGCGTCGGCGCCAGAGCCGACGAGCAGCGCCGCAGCGCCGATGCCGCGCAGGTCGGCGACGAGGCGCTTTTGCAGATCGACGGTCGCGCCTTCGCCGGCGAGGACGAGCGCCGTGACGCGTTCGTCAGCCATTTCGAACGGGCCGTGGCGGAACTGCGGGCCGCTCATGCCGGTGGCGTTGATCTTGGCCGCTTCCTTCAGCACCAGCGCGCCGGCGTCGACGGCGGCCATCGATGCGCCGCGGCCGAGCAGAAACAGCCGCTGCGGCACGCCAACGCGCGCGCCGAGGTTGTGCTGGCGCTGCTCGTATTCGGCGAGATACGCCCCGACGGCGTCGGCGGCGTCGTGCAATTCAGCGCGCGCGCCGTCGGTCGGCAGGCCAGCCATTTGCAGCGCCATGAGCTGCGTGAGCGCCAGCGTGTTCAGGTACGTCTTGGTCGAAACCACCGCCTCGACGCCGGCGTGCATGAACTGCACGCGGTCGGCGCGCTGGGCGAGCGGGCTGGCAGCGTCGTTCGTCAGCGCCAGCAGATGCGCCGGCCGAACCTTGTCGAGCAGTGCCACGATCTCGGCGCTGCGGCCGGACTGCGAGACCATCCACAGCAGCGTGCGCTCGTTGACGAGGCCGGCGGCGTCGTGCAGCAGCTCGCTGGCGTCGATATGCCAAGCGGGCAGCCCAGCGCGCACGAGCGAGAGCCAGGCCGGAACGCCGGCGAAGTGCGAGCCGCCCATCGCAGTGATGACGATGCGCTCATATTTTTCGATGTGCAGATCGGCGAGCAGCGCCGGGTCGAAGTGGGTGACGGCGTCGTGCAGGGCGGCGGGCTGGGCGAGCAGATCGGTGAGAAAGGGATTGGAAGCGGTCGTGGAAGACATCTAGGAGCGAATTGTGCATCACTCCGCGGACGGGGCCGCGCCGGGTGCGCCGCCGTTTGGGGCGGATTTCATGAGATGGCGCGGGCCGTCACCAGGACCGATGGTCCGGGCCGGGGCAGCGTCGGGTGCGCCGGCGGCGCCGGCGGCGTTTCTTCGACGGAACATGAGCGCCAACGGCGCGGTTCGGCGCGGCAGATCCGTGACCAGCCCCGGAGGGGCGGCGGCGCGACGATGCGCTGTCATATTTCGCCCCAAAGGGCGGATCTACCCGCCGCGCCGTCGGCGCAGGCCCCGGCTGAATCGAAGCGCCACCCTTTGAGGCAACTCAGCCAGCCTTCGGCGCAGCCGCAGATTTCGGATCGCCTGATCACTGTGTACGCGGCAGAGTGCACCGTCAGCAGCCGCGCAGATGGCGTGCTACGCTCGGCGTCCATGGGTCAATTCACGCCTGTCGTCGAGTATGTGCGCTCCCTCGTCGCTTCAAGAAAGCTACCTTCGGCCGTCTTCGGCGTTGCGGATCAAAATCGTGTGCTCGAGCTGGCCGCGTTCGGCGCCCGGCCGAACGGCGAACCGGTGCAAACCACGGATCCGTATCTGTTGTGGTCGGTGACGAAGCCGATCGTCGGCCTGGCCATGATGCAGCTGTGGGAACGCGGCCTGATCCACCCTGGGCAGGAAGTACGCCAGCATCTGCCGTGGTTCGGAAAAGGCCGCGTCGACAAAGTATTGCTTTGGCATATCTGCACGCACACCGCCGGCATCAGCGAAGAGTCGGCCATGCCGAAGACCGATAAAGCGGCCTACCTCGCAGGCGCCAGAGTGGATTTCCCGGCCGGCGCCTACAAGCAGTACAGCAACAGCGCCTTCATCGCACAGGAAGAAATCGTGAAGGCCGTCACCGGAAACTCGCTCGAGACACACCTGCGGCAGCATGTGTTCGGCCCGCTCGGCATGCGCGACACGTCGTTCGATACGCATGAGCTGGACCCCGGACGGTTTGTGCCGATGGTCGGCACCGAGAAGGTTTCGCTCGACTATGAACGCTTCCTGCGGATCAAGGATCCCGCAGCCGGGCTGTTCAGCAGCGCTGCGGACCTTCTTGCGCTCGGTCGGAGCCTGCTCGGCGCAGGGCCGTCGGTCATTCAGCGCCACACGCTCGCGGAGATGACACGTCCACAAACGATCGGAATCCCGACGATCACGCCCGACGACCCGCTGGCCGACATCGATTTCGGCCTGACCTGGATGATCCCCTCGCGCAGTCGCGCTCTCGCGCACAGGGCGATGTTCGGCCACAACGGCTGGGGCGGCTGCAAGTTCTGGATCTATCCGCAGGACGGCGTGTGCTTCGCCTTCATGACCAACCTGATGGATCCTGGTCTGCACGGCGTGGATCTCGAGTCGCTGCACAACGTATTTAGTTCGTGCCTGTAGCGTGTGTTAGGCAGTTGCCGTTGCGCCGGCACGGCCCCCGTCAGTGTTGTCCACGACCTTCCATCTGATCTAATAGATTTCCGGAATAAACAAGGCTCAAACGCGGAGGGCCTTGGCAAAGGATGCCAGAGCATCAAAGTTCATGTTGCGCAGCAAGGCACACGCGAAACGCTTGGTGCGTAGATGCATCACAAAGGCATCAAGCAACGCATCAAG
>CANJQH010000024.1 GCA_947476335.1 Anaerolineae bacterium
GCACAAACCCTGGCTGAATCGAAGTACGCCCTTTCAAGGCTGAAAAAGCGCCAAAGGCGCGACGCAGTCCTAGCCCAGACCATCGGTCTGGGATGCACAACCGCACCCGTGGGAAATTGCTGCGTCGCAATATGGGCGCAATGTGGGCGCAATATGGGCGCAATATGGGCGCAATATGGGCGCAATATGGGTTGTAGGCAAGGTTCGCACAGGGCAGACGCTCACAAGTTTTGCCTGGACGCACTACTCGTTGGCTTATTACTGCGTACGTGGGCTCGAGCCGCATCAGAACTTCGATGACGCGCTCAGGGCAGATGTGAATCGAGTCGACGAATAGTGTCGTGACCTGCGCCACTGGCGGAACGGCAGCTATTTCGCCAATCGCAAGCCTCTTCATGAAATATTTCCGCGTGAGCAGATTCGAGTGTATCTGTATGAGGACTGGAACTTGCACCCGCAGTCGGTCCTGCGGAATATATTCAACTTTCTTAGAGTCGATGATTCTGTTCGAACCGAGCCGGCGTGCGTGAATGTGACGCAGAACTGCTATTCGGCAACGGTGCGTCACTTTTTGGAAACGCCGAATGCGGTGCGGCAAACGCTCGAAAAATTCTTGTGCAGCCATCTGCGCAGGTACGCATACGGGGTGATTTGGCGCCTCAACCGGCGGCGTTATCCTGCGCTTGATACAAATCGGTGCCGGAGAGCGCAAGAAGAGCGTGTTGGAAATTAAGGCGAATCAAGTGCCAATACAGCAGCTTCGAATTATGCGAAGAGCAAACTGTCCAGGTTGCAATGGCTTGTGCGACGGCTCGCAGGCCTCGAGGCCTGCCTCTGGCGCTGCTTTCTGTTTGGTTGTATACATCACACGCTCGGCGGCGGATTATGAATTTCGAAACCAGCAACGGCAATTCCCTGTATTACGAAGAATTTGGCTCGCCCGACGCGGCGGCGGTGCTGCTGATTCATGGCAGCACGCTCACCGGCCGGCAGGATTTCTGCGTAAATTCTGATCTGGCGGCGCGGCTGGCGCAGCACTATCGCGTGCTCGTGCCGGACTGCCGCGGCCATGGTGCGTCCGAGGCAGTGCGCGACGAGCATGGGCGCCTGAATTATTCATTCGCCGCTATGGCGCAGGATTTGGCCGACCTCGTCGAAGGGCTGGCTGCCTCGCCGGTGTACGTGATCGGGCACAGCAATGGCGGCAATATTGCGCTTTATATGGTGCGCCATCACCCGCACGCCGTGCGCGCGGCCGTGCTGCTTGCCGCCAACGCCTACATCGACGACCACGTACGCACGCGCGTGCCCGTCAGCATGCACCCGGATCGCGTCGAACGTGAAGTGCCCGACTGGATGCGCGAGATGATCGCGCTGCACGACGGCGCGCAAGGCGCCGGCTACTGGCGCGAACTGCTGCGCGCCACGATTGACGAGACCATTACGAACCCGGACTGGACTGCCGCCGATCTCGCCGACGTGCGCGTGCCGTGTCTGTGCGTGCAGGGCGAAAATGATCGCGTCAACGCCTCCGGCCGCCACGCACAGGTGCTTGCTGAATGGCTGCCCGGCGCTGAACTTTGGATTCCGGCCGGCGTCGGTCATTCCGTGCACTACGAACTGCCCGATGAATTCGAGCAGCGCGTAGTGGAGCTCTTTTGATTTCAAATTTAAGATTTTGAGTGCGGGTTTCAGCATGCGTCAATTTCTGCGCCTGCAGATATTCAATCTGAAATCTGAAATCTGAAATCTGAAATCTGAAATCTGAAATCTGAAAATATTTTCAACTCCCCTCATCGATCATGCGCGTCTTGTCGATATCATCATGTTCGACAACTTCTGGCTCAAGCCCCAAAAATGTGCTGCCGCATCTTCCCGCCGCGGGGAGGCATGAACGGGAAGAACAGAGAAGAAAAGAGAAGAACAGAGAAAAAATTTCAAATGCCGCTAAATCTCGCATCAAGTCCTACTTAGAAATTGGCATCTGAAACTTCATCTCTCATCTCTTCCCGCTAGAATACCTGCCGGAGGAACACATGTCTCTGCAGGATTTATTTGCCTCGCGGTTCGAAGAGTATGACGAAGCCAGGATCGTGTACGACCAGGTCCCGATTCGACTATTCAAGTCGGATGCGCTTGAGTGGTTTACGCATGTCTCACCGGTTGTCGTTGTTATTTTATTTTTGCCGGTGGTGATCGGTTCGCTTGTATATGGAGTGTTGCATTGGACGACTGGCGTATCATGGCTGCTGATTCCGTTGCTGTTTGCGGCGGGCCTGTCAATCTGGACGCTGACCGAATATCTCGTGCATCGTTTCTTTTTTCATCTGGAGCCGCGCAGTGTATGGGGGAAGCGGCTGATCTTTTTGTTTCATGGGATTCATCATGTGCAGCCCCACGTTAAGACGCGGCTCGTCATGCCGCCAGCGGTGAGCATCCCGGGTGCGGCGCTGTTTTACGTGCTCTTTGCCCTGCTGTTTCGCTGGCTCGGTGCGGCTGAAATGATGTGGCCTGCATTTGCCGGCTTTACGCTTGGATACATTAGCTACGACTTGTTGCATTATTCCGAGCACCACATGCCCATGAAGGGCGCGGTGCTGAAATTTCTCAAGCGACACCATATGGAGCACCACTACAAGACGCCACAGGCGCGTTTTGGGGTGAGCACCAGCATGTGGGACGAAGTGTTCCACACTGAACCACATACCGAAACGTATAACGAAGCGGTGAAGTGACCCTGGTGCATCAGGGCTTCCCCTTCGTCTGTAATCCATTCCGCGTTCCCCGCGCTTTTGCGTGAGGAAAAATTCTGGCCGTACTCGGCGCGGACGTGCCTTCGGCCATTCGTTTATAATCCCGGCGCTATCCTCGGGAAAAAAGGCGTGATAAGTGATTTATCGGCAAACACAAACGGCGCAGTATTGGAATGAATTTGCCATCAAGCCAGAGGATGCCGAATTCATTTACGGCGCTCTTCTGGAAGAAGGGCGTCCTCAGCGTGCCACAGACCTGGCACGCAAGCTCATCGTACAGCGCATTGAGCGTGAAAACGCTGCGCTGCGACGGCAGCTGAGTGGTGCTGGCAAGACGTATCAACCGCGGAATCGCTACGTGGTCGGTGATGAGTTGACTTTTCCGATCCTCGGATTCATTACGGGCATCGTGCAAAGCGTGCGGCCAGCGGTGACGGGGGATCCGGAAAGCTTCGACGTCATCACTGTGAGCATGGTGGACGGCACGCATCGTGAATTCGCTGCAGACTACAAGCCTCCGCACAAGCTCAATGATTTGGATGTCAGCACTCTGGTGAACGAGGACAACCTCAAGCCGCCGGAGGAGCTGATCGAAGCCCACAGCGAACGCGTCACAGCTTTGCTAATGGGGGCGCTCGAGAAGAACCCTGAGCTGATTCGCATCGGCGAGGAGTGGTTTCTGCGCGCCATGATGGCTGAAGTGAATGTCGGCCATTTGAATCTGGCCGAAGCTGTGCTCGACATGGCAGCCGGACGGCCGCTGACGACGGACGTCATTTTGCGCGACTTGGGCTTGCCCGAAGACATCGCCGCGAATGTGCAGGAAGTGTCGCTGAACAGCGCGCTCGCCAGCGACGATCGTTTTGACGAAGTGAGCCTGACCGATCGGCCAGCATGGGTGCTGCGCCGCAGCACGCCGGTGGAAGTGCGTGAGCGGCCGGCGCCGCTGATGCCGATCACTTTTGCTGGAACTGTAACGCTGAATGCCGAAATCGAGGCACTGATTGAGCAGATCGGCGATGAGATCGATTTCCCGCACCCGCTGCAGTCACAGCCGGAACCGGTGAATCAGGCGCACGCGGCGCTCATCTATTCGCATCGCATGGCGGGCACGCTGGGCTGGACGCTGGGGCTGTCGGCTGTGCTGCCGGCGCAGGACAAGCCACGCGTGCCGATGACGTTCAAGGATCGTGCTTCTGGCAAGGCCTTCGTCGTCTGGCTGGTGCGCGACGGCGGTTATCTGTGGGGTTTGGCAGACTTCTATCAAGCGAGCGAGCTGCCCGCCGGCGCAGAGCTGATCATCAGCCGCACCGATCAGCCGCAGGAATTCATCATCGATGTGAAGCGGCGCAAGCCGAAGCGCGAATGGGTGCGCGTGGCGTCGAATTATTCGAACCACCTGCGCCTGGAGACCGCGCAGCGCGCGGTGACGTGCGAATTCGATGAGCAGACTTCGGTCTTTGTCGATGACACGCGCATGTTCGAGATGCTGCGTGGCACCCGTGATGTCGCGGGCGCTGTGCGCGACTCTTTTCTTGAAATCGCCAAGCTGAGCCCGCAGGGCAACGTGCACCTGCGCACGCTGTATGCGGTCGTGAATACGCTGGTGCGCGCGGGTGCTCGGGATACTTTCTCCGCACTGGTCGCCAACGGCGGTTTTGTGCCTGTGGGTGACAACTACTGGCATCTGGGTGAACGCTGAGTCCGTTCGAAAGAATTATGAAAATCACCCGCTTAACGGAAGACACCAAATTCAGGATCGATTACGACTGGTTCGAGAAGAACGGACAGGACGTAAATGTGCTGATCGCTAAGTGCCTGACTTCGGAGCAGATCGAGCAGGCCGGCGACGAGTCCCTCGAAGCGACCTTTGACAGCGTCGATGCGGAGACGGCCGAAGTCAGCATTGTCACACGTGCGATGCAGCTCATCCGCGCCGAACGTTCGACCGATCCAGAGTTCATCTCGCCGCACACGCCGGTCGCCGAAGCGGCGTTCCGTGCGTTTTTGCTGAACAACAACATGCCGATGAGCGCAGGTGAGCTGGCACTGCGCGTCGGACGTACGTCGAAGGAAATCATCGATCGCCTCGGTGGACGCGTTGTCTATAATGGCATCAAGCCGTTGAAGTAAGCGTCACCGCTCGGTGGCGCGCACCGGATTGATCGCCCCCGTAGCTCAATTGGACAGAGCAGGGCCCTTCTAATGCCAAGGTTGTGAGTTCGAGCCTCGCCGGGGGCATCCGGTCGTAATACATGCAGCAACGTGAAGAACGTTCACTTCCAGATTTGAAAATCGCTTGGCGCAATCTGCGGCGCGCGATCAGCTTGGCGTTAGGTGCACATACACCAGCCACGATTGGGATGGCGGCGGTGACGCTGGTGGCGGCGGTGTTGCCCGTCAGCCAGGCGTGGGTCGGCAAACTCATCATCGACGGCGTAGCTTCTGCATCTGTCGGTGGTGCTTTTCGCACAGCCGGCGTGTGGGTGGCGTTGCAGCCGGTGTTGCCGTGGCTTGCGCTTGAGCTGGCGCTGGTGACGCTGTCGTCGGTTGCGTCGCAGGGGCGCGCTCTTTTCGAGCACGTGCTGCATGCGCGGCTGTCGCATGAAATCAACACCGCGATCATGCGCAAAGCGCTGACGCTCGATCTGCAGTTTTTTGAACAGGCGCAGTTCTACGACAAACTGCAGAACGCCCGGCGCGAAGCAGATCGGCGCGCGCTGACGATTTTGAACACGGGCTTCTCCGCACTGCAAAACGTCATTCAGCTGGTCTCCTTCGCCGTCGTGCTTTTCTCGTTCAGCCCGCTCATCGCGCTCGTGCTGTTCGGCGCCAGCCTGCCGCTTTTCCAGGCGCAGAATCGCTACAGCCGAATCAACTTTCGCCTGCTCACGTGGCGTGCGCCTGAAGCCCGGCGCATGAGCTACTTTGAACAGATGCTGACGGACAAAGAGGCGACGAAGGAGATCAAACTCTTCGGCCTCGGTGAGCTGTTGCTCGGCCGTTACGAAAAGCTGTTCTGGAAGTTTTACCGCGAAGATGCAGCGCTGGCGCGCAGTAGCAGTCTGATCAGCCTCGTCTATGGGCTGCTGGCGAACCTGGCGTACTACGGCGCGTACGCGTGGATTGTGTGGCGCGCGGTGATTGGTGTGGCGACGCTCGGCGACATGTCGCTTTATCTGGCGATGTTTCGGCAGAGCCAGAGCTCGTTTCAGGGGCTGTTGCGCCAAGTCAATGACCTCTACGAGAGCGCGCTGTTTATGACGAATTTGTACGAGTATCTTGAAATGAAGCCGCATCTGCCGGTGTCGCCGACTCCGCGGACGGTGCGCATCGCTGGGCCGCACGAGATTGAATTTGAGCACGTGTCGTTCAGCTATCCGAACAAACCCGGCTGGGCGCTGCACGATGTGTCGCTGAAAATTCACGACGGCGAAAAACTTGCGCTGGTTGGCGAGAACGGCGCCGGCAAGACTACGTTCATCAAACTCCTGACGCGCCTCTACGACCCGACTGAAGGCCGCATTCTGCTCGATGGCATCGACCTGCGCGAGTACGATCCGGAAAGTTTGCGCGCCGCCATCGGCGTGATCTTCCAGGATTTCGTCCGCTATCAGACGACGGCGGGCGAGAATATCGCCTTTGGCCAGGTGTCGGCGCTGGATGATCGCGAACGCATCGAGCGTGCGGCAGAGAAAGGCGGCGCCGATGAAGTGATCGCTGAGCTGCCTGAGGGCTTTGAAACGATGCTGGGTCATTGGTTTGGCCAGGGCCGCGATTTGTCCGGTGGCCAGTGGCAGAAAATCGCGCTCGGCCGCGCCTTTATGCGCGATGCCGCTGTGCTGGTGCTCGATGAGCCGACCAGCGCACTCGACGCCGCGCGCGAGTACGAAATTTTTCAGCGCTTTCGCGAACTCACCGCTGGGAAAATTGCAATTCTGATCAGTCATCGCTTCAGCACTGTGCGCATGGCCGATCGTATTGCCGTAATCGAGAAAGGTGAGCTGATTGAGTTTGGTTCGCATGCCGAACTGCTCGCCCTCGGTGGCATATATGCGCGGTTGTTCAACATGCAGGCCGAGGGGTATCGGTAGCTCTGTGAAACCCGGCTTCTTGTAAGCCGGTTGGCTATAATCCCGCGCCGTGTACATGGATATTCGACCGGTGACGCTGGTCGGCAGGCACGTGCGGCTTGAACCGCTGGACGCTTCGTATGCGGAGGCGCTTTTTTCTGAGGCCGACGAGCCTGAGATCTGGCGCTACATGCCGTACGGCGAAGTAAATTCGACGGATAAACTGCGCGCGGTGATCGTCGACTTGCTCGGTCGGCAGGCGCGTGGCACCGACCTGTGCTTCGTCACGATTGACCAGGCGAGTGGGCGGCCGATTGGAATGACGCGTTTCATGGAGATCAACCGGAATTACCGCGGGCTCGAGATCGGCGGAACATGGTACGGGCGCGCGCATCGCCGCACGCTGGCGAACACCGAGGCGAAATATATGATGTTGTGCCACGCGTTCGAGACGTGGGGCTGCATTCGCGTACAAATCCGCACCGATGTGCGCAACGAACGTTCACAGCGCTCGGTCGAGCGGCTCGGGCTGGTGCGTGAGGGCGTGCTGCGCAAAAACATGATCATGCCAGACGACTACCACCGCTCATCGGTTTTTTATTCAGTGATTGACGATGAGTGGCCGGCGATGAAGGTGCGGCTGGAGGCGTGGCTGGTGTGAGGTGCAACGAAGCACATCTGCTGCTGTTGGTGGAGTAGTCAAACTTCGCGCGCATCATTTGCGCGCGTGGAACTTTCGCGGCTGAGCAGCTGCGATATCTAAACAAAGAGGAATAACATAATGCGAATTGGAATTCTGACCGGCGGCGGCGACGTTCCCGGACTCAACCCTGCGATCAAGGCGGCAGTGCTGCGGCTGACCGAAGCCGGCCACGAGATGGTCGGCATTCGGCGTGGCTGGGGCGGCCTGTTGAATTTCAACATGGACGATGAGAAGAGCACGTCGACGTTCACGCTGCCGCTCGACGCGCAGGTCGTGCGCACGATCGATCGCACCGGCGGCACTTTCCTGCACACCAGCCGCACCAATCCGGCCAACGTGAAGCCGAAGGACGTGCCGGCTTTTCTTAAACACACCACCGTGTTTGGTGAGGGCTTTGCTGACCGTTACGACTTCACCGCACATACGATCAGCGTGCTGAAATATCTGCGCATCGACGCACTCGTCGCCATCGGCGGCGATGACACGCTCAGTTACGCGCTGCGCCTGCACAACGAAGGTTTTCCGATCGTTGCTATTCCCAAGACGATGGACAACGATGTGCGCGGCACGGATTACTGCATCGGCTTCAGCACTGCGGTGACGCGCTCGCTCGAGTTCATTCACAACATGCGCACCTGCACGGGCAGCCACGAGCGCGTGGCCGTCATTGAGCTTTTCGGTCGCAACAGCGGTGAGACCTCGCTGATCTCCGGCTATCTTGGCCAGGTCGATCGCGTGCTGATCAGCGAAGTGCCGTTCGATACCGATCGCGTGTGCGACCTGATCGCGAAGGACAAGCGTGACAACCCGAGCGGCTATGCCATGCTGACGATCTCCGAGGGTGCGGTGCCCAAAGGTGGCAACGTGATCGAGAGCGGTGAGGCTGACGCGTATGGTCATCGCAAGCTCGGCGGCGTTGGCGAGTATGTTGGCGAGATGATCAAGAAGCAGACCGGCGAAAACATCATGTATCAGAACGTGGCGTACCTGATGCGCTCCGGCCCGCCGGATGCGATGGACATGATGGTCGGTACGAATTACGGTACGCTGGCGGCGGACCTGATCATGTCGGGTCAGAACGGCCGCATGGTGGCGCTCGTCGACGGCAAATACACTTCGTCGGCGCTGAGTGAAGTCGGCGGTGGCGCACGCCTGCTCGATGTGTCGGAACTTTACGATGTCGAGCAGTACCGCCCGCGCATCAAGAACGTGGCCGGCAAGCCGATGTTTCTTTATTAGCAGATAGTGGATAGAAGATAGTGGATAGAAGTAACTACTCAGGCCCAAATTAGTATTTCCCGCGAAACACGCTGGTCCTTCCCCCAAAGGGGGAAGGACCAGCGTGTTTCGCGTTGAAAAACTGGCTGGCCTGAGTAGTTACGCAAAATTTCTATCTGCTATCCACTATCTGCCATCCACTTTTTCTGCCTTCTAGAACGCCGTCGGCGGCTGATACTCACCGAAGACGGTGCGCATGACGTGGCCGATTTCGCCGACGGTGACGCCGGCTTCGATGGCGGCCACGAGGGTTGGCAGCAGATTTTCGCTGCTGCGCGCAGTCGCTTCAAGCTGCGACATCATCGCGAGTGCGCGTGCGGAATCGCGTTCGGCGCGCCAGCGCTGCACGCGCTCAATCTGCCGGCGTTCGACGGTTGGATCAACGCGGAAGCGCGCCCCAGCTGCGTCGGCACCCTCGGTGAAGTCGTTTACCCCAACGACGATGTGCTTCTTTTCCTCCACTTCGCGCTGGTAGCGGTACGAGCTTTCGGCAATCTGCGCCTGCATCCAGCCCGCTTCGATCGATGACACGGCCCCGCCGAGTTCGTCAATGTTCGCAATCAGCGCTGCTGCCCGCGATTCGATTTCATCGGTCAGATACTCGACCACATGCGAGCCGGCCAGCGGGTCGACGGTGTCGGTGACACCGCTTTCGTTGGCGATGATCTGCTGCGTGCGCAGCGCCACGCGCACGGCTTCTTCCGTAGGCAGCTGCAGCGCTTCGTCCATGCCGTTCGTGTGCAGGCTCTGCGTGCCTCCGAGCACAGCAGCGAGCGCCTGCATCGTCACGCGCACGACGTTGTTCATCGGCTGCTGCGCGGTGAGCGTGCTGCCGCCGGTCTGTGTATGAAATCGCAGCATGCAGCTGCGGGGATCTTTTGCGCCGAAGCGATCGCGCATGATCTTCGCCCACAGCCGCCGTGCTGCGCGAAACTTCGCCACCTCTTCCAGAAAATTGTTGTGTGCGTTGAAGAAGAACGCCAGCTGCCCGGCAAATTCATCGACGCCGAGGCCGGCCGCCAGTGCGGCCTGCACGTAGGCGATGGCGTTCGCCAGCGTGAATGCGATTTCCTGCACGGCGGTGCTGCCGGCTTCGCGGATGTGATAACCGCTGATGCTGATCGTGTTCCATTGCGGCACTTCATCTTTGCAGAATGCGAACAGATCCGTGACCAGCCGCATTGATGGCTTGGGTGGAAACACATACAGCCCACGCGCGGCGTATTCTTTGAGGATGTCGTTCTGCACCGTGCCGCGCAGCGCGCGCGCGGGCACGCCTTGTTCCTTGGCCACGGCGATGTAGAGCGCCAGCAGCACTGCAGCTGGTGCGTTGATCGTCATCGACGTGCTGATCTTGTCGAGTGGGATTTCCTTGAACAGCTCACGTGCATCGGCGAGCGTGCTGATGCTGACGCCGACTTTGCCGACTTCGCCGGCGGCGAGTGGATCGTCGGCGTCCATGCACAATTGCGTCGGCAGGTCGAATGCGACGGAGATGCCGGTTTGTCCTTGCGCGAGCAGGTAGCGGTAGCGCGCGTTGGATTCTTCTGCGGATGCGTAGCCGGCGTACTGGCGCATCGTCCACAGTCGCGAGCGATACATCGTCGGATGCACACCGCGGGTGAAGGGGAACTCGCCGGCGAATTCGCCGTCGTCGGGGCCGTGCTGCACATCGAGTGGAATGCCTGAGGGTGTTTCAAATCGCGCGTGGCGTTCGGGGGCGCGTTTGAGGGAAGGGCGGAGCGTGTTGTGCTCCCAGTCCTGGCGTGTCATGGTGTTGATGGAATTGGGCTACCAGTCTTTGAGCACAGCGGCGTTGAAAGCCGTGCGCTCGATGAGGCTGTCAAGCAGGATATGCTCGTGCGGCGCGTGCAGGCCATCGCCGACGGCGCCGAGGCCGTCCATGGTCGGGGCAATGTTACAGGTGAATGAAGCGTCGCTGCCGGCGCCGGATGCGCCGTGTGTGAGTGTCAGGCTGGTCGTGGCGGCGATGGCCGTCATACGCTCAATGATGGCGAGGCGCTCGGTGTTGCATTCCATTGCACCGCGATCGAAGCCGCCCTCGATTTCCAGACGTGCGCCGGGCAGGGCCGGCTGCAGGCCGCGGATCACGGCGGTCATGTGGTCGGCGTCGTGCTGGAATGTTGCACGCGCGTCGATGGTGAGTTCGGCAAAATCGGGGATGACGTTCGACGCGGTGCCGCCGCGGATCATGCCGACGGTCGTGGCGGTGCCCTTCGCGTAATCGGTCAGGCTCTGGATTACCGGGATGTGATGTGCCAGTTCCCAGATGGCGTTGACGCCGAGTTCATGGTTGCCGCCGGCGTGCGCGGCGCGGCCGTGCGCCTTCAGCACGAAATGCCCAACGGCACGGCGTGAAGACTTGAGGCGGCCGTCGGCGAGGGCCGGTTCCATCACCATGACGAGCGCTGCGCCCTGCGCCTGTTCGATGATCAGGTCCTTCGAAGTGCCGCTGCCGATTTCCTCGTCGCTGGTGAACAGCACACGGATCTCGCGGTTTGGAAATGCAGTTAGCCCCTGCAGGGCGCGCAGTGCGTAGAGTGCAATGACGCTGCTGGCTTTCATGTCGAAGATGCCGGGCCCGTAGAGCTTGCCGTCTTCGCGGCGGTAGCGTGGCGCGAACGAGCCGAGCGGATGCACCGTGTCCACATGCAGGATCATCGCGATCGGCGAACCGGCGCCGCGATTGAACACGCCCAGTACGTGGTCGCCGACGGTTGTCTGCGGATGCACGTGCACTTCTGCGCCGAGCGTGTGCAGTTCACGCTGAACGATGGCGCCGACGGCATCGACGCCGGCCTTGTCTGAAGTTGGGCTTTCGGTTCGAACGATCTCGGTAAGGAGATCGACCATGGCCTCGAAGCGTGAGGCGAGGAACGGTCGCAGTTGTTCGTTCATGACGTATGGATTGTAGGGGAGGGTTGGTGAATTCGTCGTGAGGCCGTGGCTGTGGCGGATGCGTCGCCTGAAGCCAGCGTCGCCTGAAGCCAGCGTCGCCTGAAGCCAGCGTCGCCTGAAGCCAGCGTAGGCTGCCGTGGTAATCCTGCCCAAGAACGGAACATCGTTGCTGGCATTGCGCCAGACGCGACGAAAAGAGGCGCACAGGTGCTGGAGCGTCGCTGTGGCACGAGTGCCGAGCGCCAGGAAGCTGTGATGGCCGGCGATGGCGAGTTCCGCGGCGGTGCGCAACTCGAGCGCTGCTGGGGTGGGGGGTATTCGCCAAAAGGGGCGATTTGGTCATCCGCCAACGCGTGCGGCCCATCGTTGGTCAATCCCTCGAAACGCGCTATCTCCCTCCCCCTTCGGGGGAGGGAGATAGCGCGTTTCGAGGATTCCAATCAGTGCCGATTGCCGGCGGTCGAAAGTTTGCCCCTTTTGGCGAATGCACCCCTGGGGTGGGGGGGTATGCAGCCGTTATCCTGCACGAATCAGCAGTCGGCGCGTGCGCCGGGCGATCCACAACCCGGCGCCGATCAGGCCGGCTAGCACGAACACGCTCAGGTAGTCGATCAGCGGAATGCGAATGACTTCGTTCAGCTGTGCCAGGCCGCGCTGGCTGTAGACGGCAGCGATGCTGATGCCGAAGGCGGCGGCGAACAGTGTTTTGGTGAGTCGCGACAACCCCAGCCCGTGCATCTGCGTGACGACGAACAGGGTGGCGAAGCCGAAGAAGAACATCGGCCAGATCCCATTGCCCTGCTGCAATGCCACCAGCGTGCCGTGGATGAGCACGAGCACTTCTTGTGCGACCATCCACCAGCGATTCACGTGGATGCGCGTAAAGAACAGGCTCCCCTGCAGCATGAGCACGAATGTGTAGAACACGCCAATCAGGTGGCCCTGTGTGACTTCCATCGGGTGATACCAGAACGTGTAGACGACAGCCCACGAGAAGAAGTAGCCGTGGTATTTTTTTGCCCAGGCGATGATGTCGTGGTGCAGCGGCGCGCGTTTGCCGAAAAACAGGCCGCGGCGCGGATTTTCCATCATCAGCACCCACACCAATAGCACGATCACCGACCCCTGCGACGATAGGATCGAAACATCCTGCGCCAGGCCGTCATAGAAAATGTGCGTCTGGATCAGATGCAGCACAGCGAAAATGCCGTTGACCGCCAGTGCTTGAATATTGACGCTGTGCAGGCCGCTCGTATAGGTGAGCTGCGCACGCTGCGCTTTGCGGATGAGCGCAAAGTTGGCGATTTGATGTACGAGATACAGACCCCACGCTGAAAGCCGAGTCACCCACGTCGGATTCGACAGCTTCCAGTAGTACCAGAGCGTGCCCTGGTCGGGCAGCTTCGGGAAAGCTGCCAGGCGATCGCCGAGCAGCCAGATCAGACCAGTCAGCACAGCGCAAAAGAGAACCCCAAGCCACAGGGCTGAGTTTGCGCCGGAGACATGCTGAAATGTATTCGTGGTCGACGAACGGGGAGTGGGGAAGCGGTTAGTAGCCATCTGAGGATTCGGCAATGTCTGTTCAAACAATGAACAAAATTTATAGGGATGAATTGTAGAAGGCCCCCAACCAGTTGGTTGGAATTATGAGAGAAACCCTAATTTTGAGGCGGCGTTCTGAAGCGGTGGAGGGAACTGAACCCGAATTAAACCGGTAATGAACGGGTCAGACGATGGCGAGCAGCGGCGAATCGGCGCGTGGGGCGGCGATGATTACGCGTGAAAATCCACTGGTGCGGAGTTCTGTGGCGATGGTGAGCGCGTCTGGATGCAGGGCGGCGTCGCTGTGTTGTGTGAGCACGGCGATGACATGTGCGCCGGGCGGAATTGATTTATGCCCGCCCGCAGGATGCGCCAGCAGCGCGATCAGCGTTGGCGGCGTGATGACGGCGCCGGGCATGCAGCCGGTGAGCGCAGCGATGCGGTCGGCGCGATGAGCGGTGCGGTCGTCGAGCGGGCGACCGAGCGCGTCGAGGCAGGCGACGACGGCGACGACATCGGCGCAGGGTGGAATTGCCGGCTCGGTCGGGCCCGGCGCCTTGATGCGCAACCCGCGCGCGCCGTCGGCTTCGACGATCCAGGTGATCTCGGTGGCATTCGCGTTGCGCAGTGCATCGATGTGCGCTGGCTCAAGTCCACGGCGTTTGGTCTGAATCGTCGGCCAGAACGCGCCGGGCACCGGCTCGGCGTTCGGTGATCCGACGACGTCGGTGACGATCACGGCGCTGTGCCAGTCATCGCCTTGCAGCGCCCGCGCAATGGTCGCTGCGTCCGAGCCTTCGGCCACGATCAGCCGATCGATGGATGTAGGCTGCGGCTCCCAGACGTTTGTCGTCGTGGTGAATACCGCGCGCGCGCCGTCGGCGGCAATCTCATGCATGAGCTGATAGCTGAGCGTAGTCTTGCCTCCTGCGCCGACGAATGCGACGCACCCGCCGATGCGCAGGGACAGGGCGTTTCGAAATGCGTTCACTCCAACTCTGATCCTGACTCCGCCTCCAGCTCGCTGCTTTTTTCTTCGATATCGGCAATCACCTCGCCGACTGCCGGCTCGATCGGCATTTCTGGTTTGATAACGGCGCGCGCGAAGATGAGATAACCGGTGTGGGCGATCATGCGGTCGCGCGGACGCAGTCGGTCGGCTACGGTTTTGTAGTTGCGCGTGATGATTTCCTCGACGTCGATCAGGCCGAAGTCGGCTTCGTGCAGCGCGCGCAGCAGTTCCTGCACCTGGTTGGTGGTGGGGACGAGCGAGCCGAAGAAGCCCCCGTCGTTCAGCACTGCGCGCGCCTGCTTGACGCAGGTTTGCGGCTCTGGCATGTCGAGAAATACGGCATCGACTTTTTCAGGAACCTGGAATCCCTGCGTGCCGTCGCCGTGGATGAAGGTGCATTGTTCAGCAAGGCCGATGCGCTGCATGTTGCGTTTGGTGAGCGCGATGAAATCTTCGCGAATCTCCTGGGAATAAACGCGTCCTTCGCGTCCGACGGCGGTGGCCAGCGCAAGTGTGAGCCCACCGCTGCCACAGCCGCTTTCCAGCACACGGCTGCCCGGTCGGAGGTTCAGCCGCATCAGGATGTAGGCGCTGTCTTTTGGAAAGATCACCTGTGAGCTGCGTTTGATGTGTCGAATCAGGTCGGCTGTGCCTGGTTGCACGAACAAATACGGATGCCCAAGGGACGAATGCAGGATGCTGCCCCACGGCTTGCCGATGACGGCGTCGAACAAAATGAAACCGTGATGAGTTTCGAATTTTCGACCCGCTTCGATTTTGATGATGTGAGCTTTTTCACGCAGGTCGATGACATAGGCGAGATCCTGATCTTGAATCATGTGGGCGCATTTTCTCACGCCGTCTTCTACTGTGTAGAATCTTGTCACTTCTCAGCCCGTTGCCTGCTAATCCTCGCCGCGCTGCGTATTTTCCATGTTACGTTTACTTCGAATTCCGCTTCTATATCTGAGCCTGTCGCTGCTGTTTCTCAGTGCGTGTGGCGTCAACCCGTTTGGTCCGGCGGCCGTCGCGCGCATCACCGCGCCTGTGGATGGTGCTGCATACGCTTCGGGCACCTCAATCGCCATCATCGGATCTGTGGGCGGTGCCGGTGTGCGTAATGTGCAGGTGATGGTGGATGGCGTTGCTGTGGCGAAAATACCCGTCGAGGAAATCTTTACCCCGGTTGCACTGACCTGGCTGCTGAATGGCGTCGGCACGCATGTGGTGCATCTTGAGGCGCTCGATGTGGATGGCGTCGTCCTCCTGCGGTCGGACCTTGTCACTGTGCGTGTGTTGCCTGTGCCGCCGACTGTGTCCCCGACTGCGCTGCCGACTGTGTCCCCGACTGCGCTGCCGACTGTGTCCCCGACTGCGCTGCCGACTGCGTCCCCGACTGCGCTGCCGACTGTGTCCCCGACTGCACGGCCGACTGTGTCCCCGACTGCACGGCCGACTGTGTCCCCGACTGCACGGCCGACCGTCTCTGCCACACGTGAGGTGATATCGGTCCCTGCAATGACATCATGTGATGAGAACAGTTCGCTGTGGGCGGCGAAGTCGACTGGCGACGCTGCGGATGCGTTTTGCATTGTGGTGCCGTTTGCATTCGTCGGCAGCGTCGATGGCGACGTGATCACGATGCGCTGGACCGTGAGCGGCGTCGAGAAGGCCGAGATTTATGTCAAACCGGAGGGTTCGCAGTGCAGCCCGGGTGCGTCGGCCTGGCATGGCTCTGTGCCGCCGGCGATTAACTCGTTCACGATCGAGCGCCACAAATTTATGCGTGGTGGCTACCGAATCCACATGCGTCTGACGCTGCCCGGCGGCGTTGTGCGCGAATATGGTGCGCTTGATTTTTGCGGGACGGCGTAAGCGGTAAATTACGCGCGAGCAGCTTCATCTGCATCGTTGTTCTGCATGATTGTGTTGAGATCCTTGTCGCCGCGGCCGCTGAGATTGATGAGCAGTGCGTCTGATTTGTCGAGCGTCGGCGCCAGCCGAATTGCTTCGGCGACGGCGTGCGAAGACTCGAGCGCGGGCAGAATGCCCTCGTAGCGTGCGAGCGCGTGGAATGCAGCGAGCGCGGCTTTGTCTGTGGCCGAGGTGTAGCGCACGCGCCCGGCGTCGTGCAGCCAGGCATGTTCCGGGCCGATGCCGGCGTAATCGAGGCCGGCCGAAATCGAGTGCGTTTCGGCGATCTGCCCGTCCTCATTTTGCAGCACTACGGTGCGCATTCCCTGAAAGACACCGACGCGGCCGTCGGTTCCGGCATTGGCTGTCGTGTGCACTGGCGCATCAGAGCCGGCGTCCAGCATGAAGCGAGCAGCGTGGCGGCCGCTGGCGACGCTGTCGCCGCCGGCTTCGACACCAGTCAGGCGAATCTGCTCGTCGTCCAGAAATGGGTGGAATATGCCGATGGCGTTGCTGCCCCCACCGACGCAGGCGATGATCTCGTCCGGCAGGCGGCCAACCTGTGCCAGCATCTGTTCGCGCGCTTCGATGCCGATGATGCGCTGAAAATCGCGGCACATCAGTGGATACGGGTGCGGGCCGAGCGCGCTGCCGATGATGTAATACGTGTGGCCAACGTTGGTCAGCCAGTCGCGCATCGCTTCATTGACCGCATCTTTCAGCGTCTTCGTGCCACTTTCGACACCGCGCACTTCGGCGCCGAGCAGCTGCATGCGAAAAACGTTCGGCTGCTGGCGAGCCATGTCGACCGTACCCATGTACACGATGCAGTCGAGGCCGAGCAGCGCACATGCAGTCGCTGTGGCAACGCCGTGCTGGCCGGCGCCTGTTTCAGCGATGATGCGCGTCTTGCCCATGCGCTTCGCCAGCAGCGCCTGCCCGAGGGCGTTATTGATTTTGTGCGCGCCGGTATGCAGCAGATCTTCGCGCTTTAGATAAATTTGCGCGCCGCCGAGGTGTTCGCTGAGCCGCCGCGCATGCGTCAGCGGTGATGGCCTGCCGACGTATGTCTTCAAGAGATGCTCATACTCGGCGCGAAAAGCCGCATCGTTGCGAAACTCCGCGTAGGCATCGTCAAGCTCTTCGAATGCGGGCATCAGCGTCTCGGGAACGTAGCGGCCGCCGTACTGGCCAAACTTTCCATGGAGGTCGGGCACATTGTGGTTCATCGCGGACGCGATTGTACCGACTAAAATTCCAGCACTATGTCTGATCGACTGCGCCGCGCATTGCGAAGCTGTATTTCTTTGTTTAGTGTGCAGATTTTTCTGGCGGCATTAAATCTGGTGATCAATGTGACGAGCGGTGCTACGACGTTCTGGGCGATTTATCCGATTCTCGGTATGGCGATTCCGGAGCTGATTACGATCGGTCAGGCGCTATTTTCCGAGGATGTAGTTTCATCTGCTGCGTCGCCCAGTCGTTCAGAGAATCGTGAGCAAAGCGAAGAAATTTCTGGTGCGCGTGTGCGTGAATATCAGCGTGAATTGGCGCGCCTGGCTGCATCGGCCGGCAACTCGCTGCGTGCTGAGCGCCTTAGCGCGCTGGCTCAGCAATTCAATGCTTGGGCGAATGACGTCGATGCGATGGCACAGCGCGTTCGTATGTTGAAGGCTGATGCGCTCGTGAAGCAGGATTTGCGTGCCGTGCCCGAATCGCTGCGTGCGATTCAGGAAAGGCTCGAACGTGAAAGCGATCCAAACGTGCATCGCTCGCTTGAGCAGACGGCTGCGGCGCTGCATGCGCAGATACAGGCGCTTGAAAAATTTGAGGCGACGTCACGTCATGCGGAGGCGCAGCTGGAGGCCACACTCGCGTCGCTCGGTGCGATTTACACGCAGGCGCTTGCTAATCTCGGCACGAATCAGACCGCGGATTATCGGCATCTGGCTGCTGAAGTGGACGAGCGTATGCATACGCTGCAGGATGAATTGGCCGCAATCGAGGAAGTGCGAGGAATTCATAACGCATGAGCAGCATGAACTTATCTTCCGGCAGCGTCATGATTGACTGGTCGCTGCGCCCGCGGCCGCTGCGCGAATCGCTCGTCGGCTGCTGGTGCACGCTCATGCCGCTCGATCCGCAGCGGCACGCCGTCGAACTGCACGATGCCTTCGCACGTGACGAGAGTGGTGCGGGTTGGACATATCTTTCATACGGACCGTTCGCCGATGCTGAGGCATACGCAGCATGGATGCGTGCGAATGCACTCGGCGCTGATCCGCAGTTTTTTGCGGTGGTCGAACGCGCATCTGGCCGCGCGCTGGGACTCGTTGCGTATCTGCGCATCGAGCCTGCGCACGGTGCGATCGAGATCGGACATATTCACTGGTCGCTGGAAATGCGCCGCACACCGGTGGCGACCGAGGCGATTTTCTTGCTGCTCGATCGCGCGTTTGTGCTCGGCTATCGGCGCGTCGAATGGAAATGCGATGCGCTGAATGTACCGTCGCGTGCGGCTGCGGCGCGCTTCGGGTTTCAATTCGAAGGCGTTTTTCGACAGCATATGGTTGTGAAGGGGCGCAACCGTGACACGGCATGGTTTGCGATTCTTGATCATGCGTGGCCGGCGCTGCGTGCGTCGTATGTGCGCTGGCTGGCTGCAGAAAATTTCGATGCGCAGGGTCGGCAGAAACTGCGGCTGACGGATTTCTCAGGGCAGGGAGAGTGAGAACGTGGAGCGATTTTGAATATGCATCGCAGCCGAAATTTTTCACGTGAATTGCTGCTCGCCGCATGTGTCGTGCTGCTGGCGTTTGTGCTGCGCCTGATTGCGCTCGAGCGTTTGCCGCTGCATTTTGATGAAGGCAACAATGTCTACTTTGGCCGGCAGACATGGAACGATGTGTTGCGCGACAGCATCGCTACGACCGACACTGATCCGCCCGGCCATCGTTTCGCGCTCGGCTACTGGATGCTCGGCGGCGGGCCGACACCGTTTTCGATTCGGCTGTTTTCGGTCTGCGCTGGTGTGATCGCGACTGCGGCTCTTTTTCGCATCGGACGTGCACTGCAGCTTTCTGTCGGGGCGGCTATATTTTCCGCTGCAGTGTTCGCGGTGGCGGCGTATTCAATTGACAACACGCAGCAGGCAAAAGGCTATGCGCTCGGTGCGGCGGCGGCGGCGCTGTCGTGGCTGTTCTGGCTGCGCGGCTGGCGCAGCGGTGGATCGCGCCGCGCTGCAGCGGCGTATGTGATTTGTACTGCGATCGCGGTGAGCACGCACTTTTATACACTGGCGCTGCTGCCTATGCAGTGGCTCTGGCTGTGGCTGGCGCATCGCAGTGAAATTCGCAATGTGAAACGTACGGCGAGCCGCGTTGGTCTGCAGGTTGCTGCCGTTGTTCCTACTGCGTTGTGGGCGGCGGCGACGTTCGACAGTGTGCTGCGTGGCTCGCACGTTTCTTCAGCGAGCGTTGTATCGGCATCCGCATGGCGTGTGCTGCTGCGTATCTTCGGCGAATTTGCGCTGAGTCGCTTTGCACCTGAGTCGGCGTTGGTTGTCGGCGCCGGCACTTTGCTGTGCGCGGCGATCGTCGGTGGTTTTCTGCTGCGTCGTAATCGCGCAGCGCTGGCGTTCGGTGTCGCACTGGCTGTGCCAGTATTTGCATCGTTGATGTTGTCTCGCTTCGTTCCGTTTTTCTTCCCGCGTTTTTTGCTGTACGCGCTGCCGTCGCTGTGTGTGCTGCTTGCTGGCTTGTGGCGTGGTGCGCTGCGATGGCCGCTGCTCGTCGCAGCGCTGTTGTGTGGAGGGGCCGGCTGGTCGATGTTCTACACGGCGCCGATCGATGTGCAGGATGACTATCGGCCGCTCGTGCGCCAGCTGCGTGCGCTCGCGCGCGATGGAGACGGAGCGCTTTCGACGTATATCTGGATAGAAGGCATCGTCGAGAGTTATGCGCCGGAAATGGGCGGTCGAATTCACTGGCACGTCGATCAGTTCGGACCGGACACTGTCACGGATGGCATGCCTCGGATGGCGGCCGCACAGCGACGACTGTGGTCGTTCAACTTTCGACGTGATCCGCTCGATGTTGCATCTTCGTCAACATATTGGCTGCGTGCCAATACTGCGCTCGTGCATCGCATCGACGGCGGCTCTCTGCAGGTGTTGTTGTTCGCATCACCGCCGCCGGCAACTGTCGAAAAATCTGTGCGCTTCGACAATGGCGTGCATCTGCAATTCGCACCGCTGCCTGCAAATGTGCAGCCGGGTGATGACATTGTGCTGCGCCTCGGCTGGTCAACGGCACAGCCACTCATTGACGATGTTGCGATCTTTGTGCAGCTGCTGGGCCCCGATGGCGCGCTGGTTGCACAGAGTGATGGCGATGCGGTGAATGGGCTGGCACCTACGCATGCCTGGGCGCCGGGCACACGCGTTGATGACTTGCGTGGTCTGCTTGTGCCGCTGAATGCACAGGCCGGTGATTACAACGTAATCACCGGCCTGTATTCGCGCAGCGACGGGCGACGTGTGCTTGTCGACGGTGTTGATCATGTGGTGATCGCACGCGTGCGGGTCACACCCTGATAGGGCTGTTTAGCGGTTCACACCGGTCAGTGTGATGCCGCGAATGAAAAAGCGCTGTGCGATGAAGAACACGATGATCATGGGAATGGTCATTAGAAAAGAGACGGCCATCATGTATTGAATCTGTGTATCTCCGTATAAGCCCTTGAACTGATTGATGCCGAGGGCGAGCGTAAAGTTTTCAATGCTGCGCAGATAAATCAGTGGTCCGTAGAAATCGTTCCACACGCTCTGGAAGCTGAAGATCGCCACTGTGAGCACTGCAGGCAGCGACAGCGGCATGAAGATGCGCCACAGAATCTGGAAGCGTGTGGCTCCGTCGATGTATGCGGCGTCTTCGAGCTCGGTCGGGATGCTCATGAAAAACTGACGCAGCAGGAAAATATTCAATGCGCCGCCGCCAAACCACGGCGGAATCGTCAGCGGATTGAATGTGTCGAGCCAGTTGATGCGGAAGTAAAAAATGTACAGCGGAATCATCGTCACCTGCGGCGGCAGCATGATCGTCGCGATGGTGAAGATGAACCAGAAATTCCGGCCGGGAAATTTGATGCGCGCGAAGCCATACGCGACGAGTGTTGAACTCAACAGAATTCCAAGCACCACCCAGAACGTGATGGTCAACGTGTTCAGCGTCCACTTCGCGAACATCGTGTTCTGGTACGTCCACGCTTCAGGATAATTCTGCCAGCGCAGTATCGATGGAATGATGACCGGCGGCCACATGTACGCTTCATCATTCGTCTTGAACGAAGTGCCGACCATCCAGATCAATGGCAGCAGAAAAACGCCGGCGAATAGGATCAGCACCGCATACAAGATGATTGTGCGAATACGTGTGTTGCGATGACGGGCCGAGTTTGCAGCGTTGTGCGCGGAAAGGGTAGGCGCCTGACTCATTTCTTGACCTCGTAGTAGACCAGTGCGTCGCTGAATTTAAACAGGATCAGCGTGAGCACGAGAATGATGGCGAACATCACCCATGCCATCGCAGACGCGAGGCCCATTTGTTGCCACTTGAACGCCTTCTCGTATAGATTCAGGTTGTAGAAGAACGTAGCAAAGACGGGACCGCCGTTGGTGAGCACGAACGCGGAAAGGAAATACTGAAACGCGCCGATGATGCCGGTCAGCAGGTTGTAAAAAATCGTGGGCGAAAGCTGCGGCAGTGTGATGTTCCAGAAAAGCTGGGCGCCATTGGCACCGTCGATTTTTCCAGCCTCATAAAGGCTTTCGGGAATTGACTGCAAACCGGCGAGAAAGACGACCATGGTTGGTCCGATTCCCCACAGGCTGAGGAAGATCAACGTCGGCAATGCCGAACTGGTGCCGGTGAAAAACTCACCCTTTGGCAGGCCGAATTTGGTGAGAATGGAATTGACCAGGCCGAACTGCGGGTTGAGCAGCCAGCCCCAGACGAACGCACTCGCAAGCGCGGGCACGATCGTGGGCAGATAGAACGTCGTGCGAAAAAAGTTCATGCCGCGCAGTTTCTGGTTCAACAGCAGCGCAGCGCCGAGCGCGGCGATGAGCGTAAGTGGAACCGAAGTCAGCGCGAAAGTCAGCGTCACGCCGAGGCTTTGCATTACGCGCAGCGTCGGAATTGAGAACATGTCGACGTAATTTTGAACGCCGACCCACTTGGGTGACTTGAGGATCGGATAGTCGGTGAAGCTGAGGATCAGCGACGCGATCATTGGAAAAGTCGTCCAGATCAGTAGGCCTAGGACGACGGGGGCGATGAAGAGATAACCGTCGCGTGTGTCGCGCCAGAAACTGCGCGAACGTGCGGGTTTCGAGATCTTTCCTGTGGTGCTGGCCATAAAGTGAAAGCCGGCGGCTTCCGCTGAAAGAAGCCGCCGATCCGACGAATCTGAATCTTGCGCGCGCAAAGATGCAGGTGCGAGAGGCAAACCCGGCGAAGTGAGCGCCCAGCCAATTCCTGCATTGCACAATCCATGTAATGCGGGAATTGGCTGCTCTCATTTCTCTGCAACAACTCAAATCAACCCATTTCCCACTACAGGAAATCGCGATCTGAAGCTGAGTCGTTGCATTTTTCGGTGTGGTTAGTTCTTGTCGAGGCAGGCCTGAATCTCAGCGTCCGCAGCTGTAGTGGCTGCTTCGACCGACTGCGTGCCGCGCATGAGCGACTCGAGCATGGCCTTGATCACGGAGTTGACCTGACCACTATAGAGGCCGCCGCACTTCACCGGATAGGTCTGCGGGAAGATGCCGATCGAACCGCCGTTGAGGAAGGCCTTCATGTTCTTCGGCGGCTTGCCGTCGTCCTTGGCGATGTCGGGATCATTCGCCAGCGACTTGAGCAGCGGCGCCGTGGCGCGTTCGGCGTAGAGCGCCTTCTGCGTTGCGGGCGACGCGAGCAGCTTCAGGAATTCCCATGCGAGCTGCGGATTCTTCGCGTTCTTGGTGATCGAGAAGCCGTACGTGCCCATGCCCGTCACATGCTTCTTCGGCTGCGAAGGCGTGAACTCCACGTCCCACTGGAACTTGTCACCGATCTTCTCGCGGAAGGTGCTGATGAATGCCGGGATGTGGAAGAACACGAAGCACTTCTGTGCGATGAAGCAGTCCTGCACGCTCGCACCGGGGAGCGGTGTGACCTTGTGCTTCTGCCACAGGTCGGCGTAAGCCTGTAGGCCGGCGCGTGCCTCGGGCGAGCTGAACAGCGACTTCTTGCCGTCCTCGCTCAGCACGCGGCCGCCCTGACCTTCGATCCACGGCACGAAGTACGCCCACCAGTCGCTGTAGTCGAAGCAGTACGTGTCCGGATTCTTCGCCATCAGCGTCTTGCACGCGGCGATGAGATCGTCCCACTTCCAATCCGCCGTCGGCAGCGGCGCACCTGCGGCTTCGAAAGCGCTCTTGTTGTAGTACATCTGCACCGTGTCGAGGCCGGACGGGATCATGTACACGCCGGGCTTGGTGCCGACCTTGCCGAGGCCGAGGATGCTTTCGTAGATGTCGCCCATGTCGAACGACTTGTCCGCCTTGGCCAGCTGCTCCATGTCGACGAGCAGATCTGCGTCGACGAAGGGCGGCACGAACAGATCTGCGTTGAAGACGATGTCTTCGAGGTTGTTGGCTGCGCCCTTCGCATACATCGCTTCCGCAAAGTCGCCCGAACCGTGCACGTTGATCTTCACGTTCACCTTCGGATACTTCGCATTGAAGTCCTTCTGCATGCGTTCGAGCACTTTTTGTGGGGAGCCGGGTACGGAGTAAACCGTGATTTCACCGGTCTGCTCCGCAGCGGGTGCAGCGGCTGCTTCGCTGCTTTTGGCGGCCGGTGCTGCAGCGGGGGCGCCGCATGCAGACAGCGTCAATGCAAGTGTGGCGCCGGCGAGCACCCAATGCTTTATAGATCGATCGAACATGGATCTTCCTCCTGGGAAATACGTACAAAAAACATGAATCGGTTGGTTAAGCCGATGGGAGCCGTATCGAAGGGATAAGACTGCCCTGCAAATAACAATTGTTCCTGACTAGGGAGTATGTGTGCCTTGTAGTCGTTCGCCTCCTTGCGAGCTGTGGTGTTGTGGTTGAGTTACTAAGTGAGTCGCCAAAAGTTCTGGCGGCAGATTCGCCTCCCCCGCTTTGCGGGGGAGGCGAATCTGCCGGACAAAACTTATGGACAGGAACTTAGGGCGGCATATTCGCTTTTACTGCGCTCGCGTTCGGCTGTTGGCTGTTGGCTGTTGGCTGTTGGCTGTTGGCTGTTGGCTGATTGAGAAGCCGTCGTGCGCGCAATAAAAACTTGTTGCTCAGTGTATCGACCATGCTCAGCGTAAATCCACTTTCATTCGTACGTAGGCGGTCGTACGTAGGCGGTAATTTGGCTCATGTCCTCTTTCCTGTCAAACGAAAATCTGCTCGGATGTGCGAAATTGGCTGATTCCGCAAAAATTGATGAAATGAAAATACCGTATGCGTAATCTGCTGGTTTTATTGCAACCACACAGCGTAGTACTTGTTAATTCAACAAGCTGCTGTTTTTCGTCCTTGTAATGCTGTTGTGTATTGGCTGTTATGTAGCGGCTGTTTTTGCCGTTTGCACGAAAATGCGAACCTTGGCGTGATCTTTGTGGCCTTTGGTTGCTTCGACGCCACTGGCAACGTCGACACCCCACGGCTGTGCGGCGCGCACGGCGGCGGCGACGTTGTCGGGCGTAAGCCCGCCGGCGAGCAGAATGCGGAAGCGTCGTGATAGTTGTGCTGCGAGCGCATCGTTGGCCCGCTGCCCGGTGCCGCCGTAGAGCGTTGGATGATCAGCTTCGAGCAGCAGCTGGGGCGCTGCTTCATTCGACTGCTGCGCTGCGAACTCGGCGGCATGTTCAGCTTTGCGCACTACTTTGTACGCGCGGCCGTGCATGTCGTGCAGCGTCTGTGCTGATTCGTTGCCGCTGAGCTGGGCCAGGTCCAGCTCTGCTTCTTCAAGTACTCGCTGCATGTGTGCAGCGCTTTCATCGACGAATACGCCAATGACCTGCGGCCTGACGCTGCGCGCGCGCAGCACGCGCGAAATTGCGCGCGCTGCGTCTACGCTGATGCTGCGCGGGCTGGGTGGATAAAAAATAAATCCGAGCATGTCGGCGCCCGCGTCTGCTGCGCACAGTGCGTCTTCAAGGTTGGTGATGCCGCAGATTTTGACGAACATGGCTGAATTTTATATTTCAGATTTCGAATTTAAATCGTTAAATCGAAAATTTGAAATACTAAAATCCTTCCCGTGTCCATTCCTGAGCATCTTGAATCGGCTGTGCGCAATCTTCCGGCATTGCCTGGCTGTTATCTGTACCACGACAAAAAAGGCGAAGTGATTTATGTCGGCAAGGCGGTGAATCTTCGGAATCGTGTGCGCTCATATTTCAACGACAGCACCGTTGATGGCAAGACGCGTCGGCTTGTGCGCGAAATTGCGCAGATTGAATTCATGGTGCGTGGGAGTGAGCTCGAAGCGCTGATCCAGGAAGCGGAGCTCATCAAGAAGTACCGCCCGCGCTTCAACATTTTGCTCAAGGATGACAAGCGTTATCCGTACTTGAAGATCACGTGGCAGGATTCTTTTCCCACGGTGATGGTGACGCGCCGTTTTGAAAAAGATGGTGCGCGCTACTACGGGCCATACTCCAGTGCGAAATCCGTATATGCCACGCGCGATGTACTGCGCAAAATTTTCCCTTTTCTGAACTGCGATCGCACGATCACCGGCAACGATGCGCGCGCGTGCATGTACTTTGACATCAAGCTCTGCAACGGCCCGTGCATCGGCGCGATTCAGCGTGCTGAGTATCGGGCGAATATTCAGCGCCTGTGCGATTTTCTGGAGGGCAAAAGCGAACAGGTGATCGAGGACATGCGCTCGCGCATGGAACGCGCTGCGGAGAATCTGCAGTTTGAACGTGCGGCCGAGCTGCGTGATCAGTTGCGTGCGCTCGAGACCATCGTGCAGAAGCAGCGCATCGTCAGTGGAATTACTACTGATCAGGATGTGATCGCATTCGCGCGTGATGAGGGTGAGACCTGCGTCGAAGTGTTGTTTATCCGCAGCGGGAAATTGCTCGGCCAGGAATATTTTGTGCTCGATGGCGCCGACGGTGAAGATGATCAGGTGGTGCTGAATGCGTTCGTCGAACGCTTTTACGAAGAGGCAGCGTACGTGCCACCGGAAGTGGTGCTGCCGCACATGATCGACGAAGCGCACATTCTCGAAAACTGGCTCGGCCGCAAACGCGGCGGCAATGTGCAGCTGCGTGTGCCGCGCGCACATTCGCACGATGATGAGCTGGTCTCACTGGCGCGCCAGAATGCGCGCGAAACGCTGTCGTCGCTCAAGGCGCAGTGGCAGGAAGATTCACTGCGCCAGGAAAACGTGTTGAAGGAATTGCAGGACGCACTTGAACTGCCGCGTCTTCCCACGCGTATTGAATGCTACGACGTCAGTAATTTTCATGGTACCGCCATCGTCGGCGCCATGGCCGTCTTCGTGCACGGCGTGTCGAAGAAGAGCGATTACCGGCGATTCAATATCACCGGTCTTGATGGGCCGAATGATTTTGAAAGTATGCGGCAGATGCTTACGCGTCGCCTGCAGCGATGGAAGGATGCGACGACCAGTGATGACGCACAATCTGTCTCGGATTCTGATAAGGGAACGCAGAAAAAAAGCCGCGGATCATCTGCACCGGGTCGTAAAAAAGACGAAGCCTCATGGGTGCTGCTGCCTGATCTTATGTTGATCGACGGCGGCAAGGGCCAGCTGTCGGTGGCGCGTGAAGTGCTTGCATCGTTCGATCTGGCGCATGTGGTACCGCTTGCGTCGCTGGCAAAACGTGAAGAGGAAATCTTCATGCCAGGACGCGAACGGTCGATTCTGCTGCCGCGTGGGTCGCAATCATTCTTTCTCGTGCAGCGCGTTCGTGACGAAGCCCATCGCTATGGCATCACCAGTCATCGTCGACAGCGCAACAAAATTGGCATGGCGTCGCAGCTCGATTCATTCGACGGCGTGGGCCCGACGCGGCGGCGCCAGCTTCTGAAGCGCTTTGGTTCGCTTGAAGGCATACGCACCGCGAGTATTGAGGCACTGGCCGAAGTGGTGCCGCACAAAGTCGCACAGGCAATCAAGGACATGCTGTAGCGGTCATAGATTTTTACTGCGCACGAGCCGAAGCGCGATCAGCCCGCACAGGCTTGCGAGCATGCATGACCAGAGCACAGGTTCGTACCCCCATGCGCCGATGACGGCACCGGCAATGACGGGTGCGGCTGCACGTGTCAGGCTCCCGCTGAGGGACATCGCACCGTTGATGGCGCCGTAGTTGCGCACGCCATACACATCTGCTACGAGTGCTGCACGGATCGGCGTGAGTACACCGAAGCCGATGCCGAAGCAGATGACGTATGTCACGAGAGCCGGATAATCGGGCAGCGTGAGCAGTGCAGCAAATGCCGCCGCCTGCAACAGAAAAAGACCATACGCGATTTTGCGGCGCGAAAAGCGATCGGCCAGTGGCGTCAACAATATCCGGCCCACCACCTGCGTTACGCCGATCAATCCTGCGGCGGCAGCGATGGCGGCTGGATTGAGGCCTCGCGCATGTTCGTACGAAATGAAATGTACGCTGATGCCGTTCCATGCCAGCGTCGATAAGGTAAACGCGAGTGACAGCACCCAGAAGTCGGTGGTGCGCAGAACTTCGGCAAGCGTTTGTGACGGAGGATCGCCGTGCTCGCTGTGTGCGGTTTCATGAAGGTGAGAATCCCCATCCGGGTGCAGGCCGTGATCCTGTGGCTGTCTGCGCAGCAGTAATGCATGCAGCGGAATTGTGAGCACTGCGAGGATCAGCGCCAGCCATTGCAGCGCCGCACGCCATCCGAGGTAGATCGTCAGCGCGCTCGTCAGCGGAATGAACACCGTGCTGGCTAGTCCGCCGCCGAATGTGATCAGCGTGAGCGCTTTGCCACGGCCGCGGCGGAACCATTGCGCCGCAATCCAGAATGCTGATTCGTACAACACCATCGACATGATGAAGCCGATTGCGCACCACACGATGTACAAGGCGGTCAGCGAAGTCACCTGTGACCATGCGTACACGAACACTGCCGCGAGGAGCGATCCAATCGACATGAGCAGCCGCGGCCCGCGCTGGTCCAGCCAGCGGCCGGCGATGGGCACGGTGAGTCCGTTCACGAATAGCCCGAATGAGTACGCTCCGGTGGCTTGTGCCGTCGTCCAGCCGAGTTCCGACTGCATTTGTGCGAGTACGACGCTGAATGCGTAATACAGCACGCCCCAGCCGACGAGTTGTGTGATGGAAAGTGCGCTCACCTGTATCCATCCGTAGTATGGCGAGCGCCGCGTGTTCGATGCAATCATGCTGTTGGGTAACTACTCAGGCCAGCCATTTTTCCAACGCGAAACACATTATTCTCTCCCCCTTCGGGGGAGAGAATAATGTGTTTCGCGGGAAATACTGATTTGGGCCTGAGTAGTTACGCTGTTGGTAACTATTCGTACCCGATGCGATATTTCCCGCGAAACATGCGCCTGTTTCGCGATGGGAAATTAACTGGCCTGAGTCGTTGTTTCTGTTGTGATCGGAATGTCACCGAATGATACGAGCCCGGTGGGTGCGCAGCAGGCTTGGGAGTCGTCGGGTGCGCAACACACGCCAGTTTCTGGCAGCACCAGCCGCACGTCGCGTGCCGCCTGCCAGTCGCCTGCCAGTGCCGCAGCGACTGAGCGCACTTGTTCGTATCCGGTGAGCATGAGAAATGTCGGGGCACGGCCGTAGCTTTTCATGCCGACCGTGAAAAATCCCGGCTCTGCAGTGTGTTGTAGTTCGTCTGCACCGTGGGGTGGAACGGAGCCGCAGCTGTGCAGGTTCGGATCGATCAGCGGGGCGAGCGCTCGTGGCGCTTCGCAGCGATCATCGAGATCGAGGCGCAGTTCGCGCAGCATGTCGAGATTTGGACGAAAGCCAGTCGCAGCAATGATTCGATCGAACGGACCGAGTTCGCGTTCGTCCTCGGTGTGAACATGCAGCGCACCCTTTTTATTTTGTGTGATCGAGATGATGTGCGCTCTGCGATGCAGCGGCACTGCGCCTCGACGCAGCAGCTGATCGGCGCGTGTACCCAGCTCACCACGGCCCGGGAGCTGGTCTGCGATGCCGCCGCCGAACATGCGGCCGAAATCAGTTCGACGCACGGCCCACTCTGCGCGCGTGCCCGGCGCTTCATGCATGAGCTGCTCAAGATCGAGCACCGCCTGGAATGCGGAATGACCGCTGCCGACCACGAGTACGCGCGCACCGGCGTATGTGCTGCGTTCGGAATGCAGCATGTCGGGAATGCCGTAGTGAATGTTTGCGCTCGCCGCGCGTTCTCCCATCGCTGGTGTGCCATCGGCGCCGAGCGGATTTGGGCTGCTCCACGTTCCCGAAGCGTCGATGATGGCGCGGGCGAGCATGCGCGATTCGCTGCCGTCTGCGTGTGCAAGATGCAGCACGAACGGTGTATGTTCGCGATCGTAGCCGGCGAGTTTGTCGCGGCCGGCGCGTGTGATGGTGCGCACGCAGGTGTGCGTTCGCAGATGTGGGTGAATGCTCGGGTGCGCGGCAAGCGGGCGCAGATACTCTGTGATCAGCTCTGCACCAGTTGGGAAATGATCTGCATCGGGCGCGGTCCATCCTGACTTTGACTCGGATAACAGCGCAGCCACTGTGGAATCGATGCAGTAGCGCCATGGAGAAAAGAGCTGCACATGCTGCCATTGTGTGACGCTGTGGCCGGCTTCTGCTCCTGCTTCGATGATGACGAAGCGCAGCCCGCGTTGTGCAAGGTGCGCAGCAGCAGCGAGACCGATCGGGCCCGCGCCGACGATGGCGATGGGAAATGAATCGATGGTGGTGGGCGTGAGCGTTTCAGGGAAATGCAGTTCGTTGGACATGGTTCGATCAGCGCAGGGCAAGTTTTTTTGTGATGGATTGCGTGAGCTTTTCCTGCGGCGCAAACTGTTGCATGAGCCGTCCGCAACACACGGTGAAATGCGCTTGGTTGAGGCTGTAGTACGTCTCACGCCCCTCGACTTCGGCATGCACGAGGCCGGCGTTGCGCAGGATGGAGAGGTGATGTGAGGCAGTTGACTGCGATACGCCGCTGCGCGTCGTAATTTCGCTTACGGTGAGCCGCGTGCAACAGCACAATTTCATGATGTGCTGGCGTGTTTCGTCGGCCAGCGCTTTTCCAAATTCGACTGTGTCGAATGCGTCGATTCCGTCGATTCCGTCGATTCCGTGGATTGCATCGATTGCGTTGTGCGTAGAGTTTGATTTCATATTGAAGAAAATACAGGTGTTCAGCCCAGCCGAATTTCCGTCACATTTTTTCTTGAAATAAAGAGGGTGGCGTGTTACGCATTGGAAAATTGGATGGCCTGAGTAGTTGCGAAAATACTGATCTAAGGTTGAGTGGGTGAAAATAGCAATGGCTATCATATCGATATATATCGATATGTCAATCGGCGTAACTACTCAGGCTAAGTTCCTGTCCATAAGTTTGGTCCGGCAGATTCGCCTCCCCCGCTTTGCGAGGGAGGCGAATCTGCCGCCAGAACTTTTGGCGACTCACTTAGCCATTTTTCCAACGCGAAACACACTATTCTCTCCCCCTTCGGGGGAGAGAATAGTGTGTTTCGCGGGAAATACTGATTTGGGCCTGAGTAGTTACCAATCGGCTGATGTGAATACATCTGCTGCGATGCCGTGATTCGCGGCTTCATGTAGTCGAGTTTAGCCACTCCCGTAAGCCTGTGTAATGGCCGAATGTGGTAATTTTTATGCATGCGAAGCACGGAGAAAGAAGCGGAGACGCTGCGAGTGGGTCTGGGTCTGGGTTCACTGGATCGCGCACGTGCGCATTGGATCGATGTCGGCGTGCTGGCCTGGGATGCGGATGTCGAGATATGTGAGCTGATATGGTCGCCGGAGGGCGTGCTGGATTTGAGTGCAGGCGGTGTGCAGGGCGGTGTGCGAGTCATGTTGCGTGAGTGCGTCGATGGCGAGATGGATGCAGAAATGATCCGCCGGTTTCCGTATTTGTCGGGCTATACGCTCTGGCTGCTTCCAGCGGGTATTTTGCCTGGTGTGCCGCGCATATTGTGCAGTGCGCTGGCTGTGCAGGGCCGTGATGCGGACGGTGAGCTTGTTGTGGTCAGCGGTGTGCAGACGGCCGGCGTCATCGACGCAATGTATGCGTCTGCGGCGCGCACTGTGCCGCTTGGTGTGGACTGGCGCGGTGGCCGGCCGATGCTTTCGCTCTGGGCGCCGACGGCGCTTGAAGTTGTACTGTTGCACTATGGAAACGGCACTTCGCAGCCGCCGTTGCGCTGTGCGATGTCTCATGATGAACGCACCGGAGTCTGGAACATCGACGGTGAGGCTGAATGGCGCGGCGATTTTTATCGCTACGAAGTGCGCGTGTACATGGATTCTGTGCATGCGATCGTGTGCAACGAAGTCACTGATCCGTATTCGATCAGCTTGAGCACAAACAGCCGTTTTAGTCAGATCGTCGATGTGCAGGACGCGGCGTTGAAGCCGCTTGGATGGGATGCTCTGCGCAAGATCGGGTCTGAGTCGCCCGTCGATACGGCGATTTACGAACTGCATGTGCGTGATTTCAGCATCTATGACGAGAGTGTGCCTGCAGCCGATCGCGGACGCTTTCGCGCTTTCACGTATGCGGACTCGCACGGCATGCGCCATTTGCGTCGGCTCGCTGAGGCTGGTATTACGCACGTGCAATTGTTGCCCATCTTCGATTTCGCCACGGTGGAGGAAGATGCTGCGCATCGCACCGAACTCGATCCGGCGGCGCTGGCGCTGCTGCCGCCGGACAGCGAAGCACAGACGAATATGGTTCGTACCTTGATTACGACCGACGGTTACAACTGGGGATACGACCCGTTTCACTATTGTGTTCCTGAAGGCAGTTACGCCAGCGATCCGGAAGGGCCGCAGCGCATCCGTGAATTTCGAGAACTGGTGCATGCGCTGGCAAATTGTGGTCTGAGCGTCGTCGTTGATGTGGTTTTTAATCACACCTATGCCAGCGGTTCGAGCGATAAGAGTGTGCTCGACAAAATTGTGCCGGGCTACTATCACCGTCGTGATGCAGATGGTGCGATTGAGCACAGCACGTGTTGTGAAAACACCGCTGGCGAACACGCGATGATGGAGCGGCTCATCCTCGACAGTGTGCGACTGTGGGCGACGCAGTACAAAGTCGATGGCTTTCGCTTCGATCTGATGGGACATCACTTGTTGTCGAACATGCGGGCGGTGCGCGCGATGCTCGACGAACTGACGATTGCGCGCGACGGTGTTGATGGGAAGCAGTTGTTGTTATACGGGGAGGGATGGGATTTTGGTGAAATGCGCGGTAATGCGCGCGGGCGAAACGCATCACAGCACAATCTCGGCGGCAGTGGCATTGGTTCGTTCAACGATCGATTGCGCGATGCCGTGCGCGGTGGTACGCCATTCAGCGATCCACGCACGGTCGGCTTCGCCAGCGGCATGTTCTATCACTCGGGTGTGCAGGTGGAATCAGCGAGCATGCAGCGTAGCCAGCTCGAGACGGGAGACTGGCTGCGGCTTGGCCTGGCTGGTAATCTGCGCAACTACGCAATGGAAACGATTAATGGGGTGCGCCGGGGCGATGAGATCATGTATGCAGGCGAGCCGGCTGGCTATGCAGAGGAGCCGCGTGAGTCGATCAATTACGTCAGTGCACACGACAACGAGACGCTGTTCGACAAAATTCAATGGGCGGCGCCGGATGAAGCCGATGTCATGCAGCGTGCGCGTATGAATCTGCTGGCGCTGTCGTTTGTCGTGTTTGCGCAGGGCGTGCCGTTTTTTCATGCGGGTGATGAACTGCTGCGTTCGAAGTCATTGGATGCGAACAGCTTTAACTCTTCCGATTGGTTTAACGCAATCGACTGGACGCTGGAAAGCAATGGCTGGGGGCGTGGCCTTCCGCCGAGTATTCCGCAGCATTGGGACGAGGCACGGCATTTGTTGCGCGATGCCGCGTTGCGGCCGAGCCGCGAGCACGCCGTGTTCGTGCGCGATTCGTTTTGCGAGCTGTTGCGCATTCGCCGTGAGTGCAGCCTGTTTCGAATGCGCAGTGCGGCTGATGTGAATACGATGCTGCATTTTTGCAATTGTGGGCCGGGGCAGACGCCGGGTCTGATCGTAATGGGAATTGACGGATCAGCAATGCATGATGCCGGCGCATATCAGCGTGTGCTGGTCGCATGGAATGCCGCTGCATGTGAGCGGTACGTGTATGTGCCTATGGCTATGGGATCGCCGTTTACGCTGCATCCGATTCTGCGCCGGTCGATTGATTCGATTGTGCAGACAGCTGCGTTTGACGCGGAGAGTGGCATGCTGCGCATGCCAGGGCTGACCACAGCTGTGTTTTGTTTATGAATCGCGCAGCTGCTCCATTACCGGATCAGTTTTTTCGAAAAACATGTGAGCTTTTCTTTTTCGATGACGTGAGAGATTACGTGTTTTGCGATGGGAAATTGACTGGTTTGAGTCGTTGTTGAATTATGGAAATCGCGCAGGGGCAAGGCAATATGACGAACTCGCAAGCAAATATTCAGGGCGGCGCGCTCGAAACAGCACATGCACAATTTGATCGTGCTGTGCAGATTTTGAATCTTGATGTGGGGTTGGCGGATCTATTGAAATCAGCTCAGCGTGAGCTGACGGTTAATTTTCCTGTGAAGATGGACGATGGAGCAGTGCGGCGTTTTACGGGTTATCGCGTTCAGCACAATGCATCGCGCGGGCCGAACAAAGGCGGGATCCGCTTTGCGCCGTATGTGTCGCTTGATGAAGTGCGCGCACTGGCAATGTGGATGACATGGAAATGTGCCGTGGTGAATATTCCGTACGGCGGCGCGAAGGGTGGGGTGATCTGTGATCCGAAGCAGCTTTCGGTGCGTGAACTTGAGATGGTGACGCGTCGTTACGCGAACGAGATCGCACCCATCACCGGTCCGGAAGTTGACATCCCGGCGCCCGATGTGGGCACTACTGCGCAGGTGATGGCGTGGATTATGGATGCGTATTCCGTACGGCATGGGTATGCAGCTCCGGCTGTCGTGACGGGCAAGCCGCTGAACATCGGCGGTTCGGCCGGCCGCAATGAGGCGACTGGCCGCGGTGTGATGTTCACCGTGCGCGAGGCGTATCGCGTGTTCGGCTGGCGCTTCGACGATGTTGTTGTGGCGGTGCAGGGATTCGGCAATGCGGGCACGTTCACTGCGCTTGCTGCGCATGAGATGGGCTGTCGCGTCGTCGCGGTGAGCAACAGCAAGGGCGGAATTTACAACTCGCGTGGCCTCGATATTCCGCGCCTGCTTGTGCATGTGCGCGAACATGGGACGCTGCCCGGCTTCGATGGCGCTGATGGGGTGACAAATTACGAACTGCTTGCGCTGCCTTGTGATGTGCTGGCACCGTGTGCACTTGAAAATCAGCTCACGCACGAGACTGCGCCGTCGGTGCAGGCGCGCCTTGTCGCAGAGGGCGCGAATGGGCCGACGACGCCCGATGCTGATGCGATCCTGGCGGAGAAGAACATCACGGTGATTCCCGATATCCTGTGCAACGCCGGTGGTGTCGTGGTGTCGTACTTCGAGTGGGTGCAGGGCCTGCAGCGGATGTACTGGGACGAGGCAGATGTCGCCCAGCGCCTTGAGCGCATCATGATTCGCAGCTTTTGGGACGTACATGAAAACGCCGTGCGCAGGAATTTGGATCTGCGCACGGCGGCATTGTGCCTGGCCATCACTCGTGTGGCGGAAGCCATGCAGATAAGAGGGATGTAAAAAATACGACGAACGATATACGTCGTTACTTTTCCGGCTGCAGCAGTCCGTAGCCGCCGGTTCTGCGCCGATAAATTATCTTGACACAGTTGTCCTCGTCACTCATGAATGCGAAGAACGTATGGCCGAGCATCTCCATCTGCTCGATGGCTTCCTCGGAACTCATCGGTACGACGCTGAAGGTTTTGATGCGAAGCACTTCATTGATGGCTTCTTCTTCTTCCGCTTCTGCCTCGAAGGGAAAAACTTCAGCAGTCAGTAGTGTTTCATCTACACCGTTGTGCTTGTTTAAGATCTCGCGTCCCTTGTAGCGTTCAATGCGTCGATGGAGCGATTCAAGTGCAATATCGAATGCTTTGAGCGGATCGGGATCCTGCTCCTCGGCGCGCAGCAGTGTGTGCTTGCGTCGGGCCGTGATCTGAACCGTGCGCGGTGGCATCGTCTTGATGCTGTTGCGTTTGAATTCGACACGCAGCTCTTCGATGCCCGGAAGAAAGCGTTCGAGGTTCTTCACCTGTTCGTTGACGTGGTCAGTCAGTCGCTTGCTAACGATCATTCCGTGACCTTGAAGTTTGATCTGCATAGTGTTGTCTGCCTCCGCATTATTCTGCGCGTGCGATCGTCATCGCGGTCACCTCGGCTGCGCCCGCCTCTCTGCATGCTTCTGCGGCTGCGGTGAGGGTGGCGCCGGTGGTGAATACATCGTCAATGATGATCACATGTCTGCCTTCAAGTAATGGCCGATCGGCCAAAAATGCCCCTCTAACATTGGCTGCTCGTTCCGTCTGAGAGAGCAGGGCCTGTTGCTGGGTGACGCGCGTGCGTTTCAGCGCGCGTTTTTCGAAGGGGATGCCGACGTGTGCAGACAGCGCCTGTGCGAGCAATGTGCTCTGGTTATAGCCGCGTTCGCGCTCGCGTGATGGATGAAGCGGAATGGCGACGATGCATTGTGCGACGATGCGTTGTTCATGCCATGCTGTTACCAGCGGAACAGCCAGCGAACGAGCGATCTGCGGGCGTCCTTCGAATTTCAATGCATGAATGCCGTTGCGCAGTGCGTCTGCAAAAACGCCGCAGGAAATGACGCGCGACTGTGTGCCGTCGGCGAAGACGAGCGGCTGCACTGCGTCCGCCCCGTGCAGCCATTGCACGGCAGCGTGACAATCTGTGCACCAGACGCCGCTGCCGTGATTGCCACAGCCTGCACAGGCGCCTGGATAGATCAGTTCGAGAAGGGTGGCTGTACTTCGTTGCGCCAGCCCCCACAGGCGCGACGATAAGTTTGTCATGAAATTTTCGCAACGACTCAGTTCCAGGACAACATCTCCCGCTAAACGTACGGCTTCTTCCTTTTTCACCTTAAGCGAGCCCTTGAGTTGCTGGCTTTTAGGGCATAGGTTAGGGCATAGGTTAGGGCATAGGTTAGGGCATAGGAAGGAAGAAGCTCGTACTTATTGGTGAGAAATAAACTGGAAAGAGCCGTTGTAGATGATCAGTTTTTGTCAGCGTCCAACCAGGCTGCCAAGAAATTCCGTGATGCGCGGGCCAAGCAGAACCACGATCACGACCAGGACGATTGAAAACAGAACCAGGATGAGTGCGAAGTCGATTACGCTGCCGCGCTCGTTTTCTCCGCTGCGAGGTCTCATGTGCAGAATTATATGGCGCAATCACTTACTCAGTCAGCAGGGAGTGGCTAAACTCGACTACATGAACCCGCGAATCACGGAATATCCTTGAGTTTAGTCACTCCCTGAGATGAGCGAGATGCATATGACCTCTATACTTCCCCCATGTCGACAGCCGAAACTCTACACCGACTGCAATTGTTGGATACCGCGATCGATGTCATTCGCCGCCGCGTGTTCGAAATCGATCAGCACGCGAAAGGTACACCTGCACTGGCGCATACGCGTGAGGAAGCGGCGCGTGCTGAGGCGGAGCTGACGGCGGCGCAGGTGGCGCTGGATTCGATTGAAACCGAAGAGCGCACCATCGACGCGAAGATCGAGGCTGAAGACAAGCGTTTGTATGCCGGCACGATTCGAGATCCGAAGGAGCTGGTGGAAGTTCAGACGGAAGTTCAGGAATTGCGTCGGCGACGTGTGGGTATGGACGACGTGCAGATGGCGGCATTGGAAAGAGTAGAAGACGCACGCAACGACGTGGTGCGTTGTCGCGCATCGCTGCAGCAGGGAGAAGTGAATTTTGTGAGCGACGTGGCTGCCGGCCGTGCCGAGCGCAAGCAGCTCATTGCGAAGCTGACTGGGCAGGCGGAGCAGCGCACTGCGCTTGTATCTGGTTTGCCAAAGACGGCGCTCGATTTGTATCAGTCGATTCGCACGAAGAAGCAAAACGGCGTGGCCGTAGCCGAGATTCGCAACGGTGCGTGCGCCGGGTGCGGTGAGAGCGTATCGTCGAGTGCGGCGCAGCAGGCGCATACTGGCAATGGCACGGCACTATGTTCGAACTGCGGACGCCTTTTGTATTCGGAGTAGGGCGTATGATGCCGCACTATGAGCGGCACCGTATATCTAATGGTCAGCGGCGCAATCAGCGCGTTTCGCGTTCCTGAAATTGTTGCTGCGCTGTGTACGCGTTACGAGCGTGTACTTACTGTGCAGACACCGAATTCGATGCGTGTGGTGAGCCCGCTGGAGCTTGCACGCGTGCGTGGCAATGCTGTGGTGAGCGGTTACTTTGATCCGCAGATCCTGCCGCGGCCGACGCCGGGGCCGGTTCTGTTTGCGCCGTGCAGTTTCAATTCGCTGAACCAGCTTGCCGCGGGCAGCGCCGAAAATCTGGCGCTGGCGATCACGGCCGAGATGATCGGCTTCGGACAGCGCGTCGTCGTCGGCCTGTCGGTGAACGAGCCATTGTTTGCACATCCGATCGTGCGTCGCTCAATCGAAACGCTGCGCAGCTGGGGTGTGCGCGTTGTCGAGCCGCAGGATACTGGCCGTGGGCTGATGTTGGCGCCCATTGATGCACTGATCGCTGCGCTGATTGCAGAAATGTAACTACTCAGGCCTACGTCGATATTTCCCGCGAAACATGTGCGTATTTCGCGATGGGAAATAGACTCGCCCGAGTAGTTACGCAGCAATAGATAACCAGCAGGGCTCGGGGTGACTCGGGGGAATCACAGCGCAAAGTGGCAAGTCATGTGCAACGAACTGTTGATTGTCTGACGAATGTCAGCCGACGATTTTTTCTCTGGGTGTATGATTTCGCCGCTAACGCACTATAAAAGTCTGCAATTGCTTAGTCCCTGTGAAATTTGCTGTGAACCTTTGTCGTGAACTTTTGCTTTCGCCCCATTGGGGATGAAGAACAGTCATTCAAGGAATTTTCAGGCAAAAGAAAAAGAAAAGATTGAGCAACTGCAAAAGTAATGTCGCACAATACTATGAGAGGCCGACTTAAATCCATTGTCGGCTGGACAGCTGTGAAATTTATCTCTCCTGCTTCCACTTGATTCTCTGCCTCATTGCGCGCATTTTTTCCGAAGATTGATTTTTCATCATGGCAAAAAGCCTCACTGAATCGTTTCGTGACGTATTGATTGGCGCACCGCTGCGCACGGAGGACATGGCACATCAGGCCATTTCCAAGAAAGTCGGCCTTGCAGTATTTGCATCCGACTGTTTGTCGTCTGTGGCGTATGCGACACAGGAAGTGCTGATTGTGCTGGCGGGCGCTGCAGCGTATGCTGCGACGGAAGTGGCGCGGCGTGACGTGTTCGGTCTGGCTGTGCCGATTTCGATCGCCATCGTCGTTCTTCTGCTGATCCTGGCCGCCAGCTATCGCCAGACAATTCACGCGTATCCGAGTGGTGGCGGCGCCTATGTTGTTGCACGCGACAATCTGGGCGAAATTCCGGCGCAAGTCGCTGGCGCTGCGTTATTGACGGATTACATCCTGACTGTCGCTGTGAGCATTTCGTCCGGTATGGAGCAGGTGGCTTCTCTTGTGCCGGCGCTGCAGCCGTATCGCGTATTAATGGCATTGGGTGCCATCGTCTTCATCACAGTGATGAACTTGCGCGGTGTCAAGGAGTCCGGCGCATTCTTTGCGGTACCGACATATTTTTTCGTCGTCACTACGCTCATCACGCTTGGCGTGGGCCTGGTGCAATGGCTGACCGGCACGCTCGGAACCGTGCATGGGGTCGATGTGCTGCATCACGTGCCTGAGCAGCTCGGCTTGTTTCTGGTTCTGCGCGCCTTCAGCAGTGGTTGTGCGGCAGTCACCGGCGTTGAGGCGGTCTCGAACGGCATTCAGGCATTCAAGGAGCCGAAGAGCAAGAATGCGGCGCAGACGCTGCTGGTGATGGCGGGCCTGTTGGGCGTCATGTTCATCGGCATTTCACTGCTTGCACATCAGGTCAGTGCGGTGCCGTCTGAATCACAGACGGTGATTTTTCAGATCGGCGACGTGGTGCTGGGCCCGTTCGTCGGTGTGCTCATTGTTGCAACGACGCTGATTCTGATTCTTGCGGCAAACACCGCGTATGCAGATTTCCCACGACTGGCCGCGCTGCAGGCGGCGGACGGGTTTCTGCCGCGCCAGTTGACTTTCCGCGGGCAGCGCCTGGTCTTCTCCACCGGCATCATTGTGCTGGCCGTTGCTTCTAGCGCATTGGTGATCGTGTTCAATGCGCGCACGACTGGTCTGATTCCGTTGTATGCAATCGGCGTGTTTTTGAGCTTTACGTTGTCGCAGTGGGGCATGGTTGTGCACTGGCGGCGCACATCGAGTTTGAAGCCCGGCGAGACGCGCGCCACGACACACAGTGAATTGCACTATGACGCGAACTGGCGCAGCAAGATGATCATCAATGGAATCGGTGGCACGATTTCAGCAGTGGTGATGCTTGTGTTTGCTGCGACGAAATTTACTTCGGGCGCGTGGATCACAGTGATTCTGATTCCGGTGCTGGTTGCGCTGTTTCTGCGTGTGCATCGGCATTACACAGATGTGGCGCGCATTCTGAGCCTGAGCAAGCGCCGCGTGCGCCCGATTCCGCATCGCATGAAGACGATTGTGCTCGTCGACGATGTGCACATCGGCACCGTGCGTATTGTGGAGTTCGCCAAGTCGCTCGGCCGCGAGTGGACGGCGCTGCATGTCGATTACAACGACCGCAAGACCAGCGTTGTCGAACGCAAGTGGAAGGAACGCGTCGGTGAAGGTGAACTGGTAATTTTGTGTTCACCATTCCGCAAGCTCATCGATCCGATCAAGGACTACATCCAGAGTGAGCTTGATCAGGATCCGGACTTGTTCATGCACGTGGTCATGGGGCAGCTGGTGATGGACACGCCGTGGGCCAAGGTGCTGCATTCGAACAACTCGCTTGGCATCATGCAAGAGCTGCAGAAACTGGATCGCGTCGTGGTGACGGATGTGCCGTATCAGCTGCATGCTGAAGATGCTGCGGTGGCGCCAAAAGATGTGCCGGCCAATGGAGAACAGCACGTGGAGTCGTCGCACTTGCACTGATCTGATTCACATCTATTTCAGGCCTAAGTTCCTGTCCATAAGTTTTGTCCGGCAGATTCGCCTCCCCCGCAAAGCCGGGGAGGCGAATCTGCCGCCAGAACTTTTGGCGAATCACTTAGTAGTCCGTCCAGGCAAAACTTGTGCGCGTCTGCCCTGTGCGAACCTTGCCTACAACCCACATTGCGCTCACATTGCGCCCACATTGCGC